>JAIBCJ010000017.1 GCA_019694145.1 Solirubrobacterales bacterium
CCGGGCTCGTAACGGGAACACCAGAAGAGCGCGAAGGCGGCGTCGATCAGGATCATCGAGAGGATGAAGTGGAATATGACCAGCTCCGGGGGGAGGTGGTAGTAGACGACGAACGCGCCGAGGATGGCCTGGCCGATCACTCCCAGCGGCAGGAGGATCCCGAAGAAGGCGAGGTGCCAGCGATAGGGCTTGCGCAGAAAGGCCAGCAGCGCGGCGGCGATGACGGTGATCGAGACGACGCCGGTGACCAGGCGGTTGCCGTATTCGATCCAGGCGTTGATCTGGGGCGGCGCGACCACCCCGCCGTAGCACTTGGGCCAGTCCGGGCAGCCAAGCCCGGAAGCGGTCAGGCGCACCGCCGCCCCGGTGAAGACGATGATGACCAGGACGACCAGCGCGATCAGGGTTACGACCTGATAGGTCTCCGGCGAGATCGAAAAACTGCGGATCCGGTTCAGGAAGCCGGAATCAGCCGTTGGCATCAGCCGCAGCTGATGTCATCAGGAACTCGATCAGCTGGTTCAGCTGCTCTTCGCTGATCTTTGATGCGTAGTCGGAAGGCATCGCGTTCGGGTAGCCGTTTTCAACTTTCGCCCCCGGGTTCACGATCGCCTCATGGATCTCCGCCTTGGACATCTTCGGGAGAACCTCGTCGAGGTTCGGGCCGAGGGTGCCGGCGGACTGGGCGGCGGCCAGGGTGTGGCAGCTGCCGCAGCCGTTGTTGGCGTAGATCTGGGCACCGGCGCCTTCGCCCGGAGCCTTGGGCGGCTCGATGCCGGGCACTCCGGCGACCGCGGCCACATAGGCGGCGACGTCTTCGAGGTCGTTGCCTTCAAGCAGGTTGGCGGGCATGGTCACGCCGGGATAGTTGCCGTTGACGACCTGGGGGCGGTGGACCTGGGCGCGAACGATGCCCTTGATCGTGTCGTCGTCCACACCGGCGAGGCGGGCCGCGGCGAAGGCGTCATCGAGGTTCGGGCCCTGGGTTCCGGTGCTGGCGGCCTGGGCGAGAACGTGGCAGGTGCCGCAGTTGGCGTTGAAGAGCTGGCGGCCGCGATCCTGGAATCCGAGCTCTTCCGGATCGGAGTTCGAAGACGAAGTGCCACAACCCGCGATCACCGCGCCGAGGATGGCGACGGAGGCGAGGAGGACGGGAAGCTTGGTCGAGAACTTGTTCATCTTCATGGCGATCGGTGAAGCCCGGCCATTCTATATATCGGGGCGGCATCGCCGCCTTGACGTAAGCGAAGGGGAGCATCTCCCATTTGAGACAACTCGCACAATCCGCTAGGCTGGCAACTATCGTCACAAACTAAGGAAAGGGATCGGATGCGCGTAAGTGTCGGAATGTCGGAAGTAGTGCTCCGGGTGGGCCCGGACCACACACTGCGTGAGGCCGCCCGCAAAATGGCCGACCGCTCGGTCGGCGCTGCGATCGTCGAACACGATGAATGGCCCGGTCCCCAGATCCTGACCGAGCGGGACGTGTTGCGCGCGGTCGGCGAGGGCCTTGACCCCGACACCGAAAAGGTTGGCGACCACATGAGCGAGAAGGTGATCACCGCTTCGCCCGAGTGGAGCCTCGAACGCGCCGCCACGGAAATGTCAAAGCGCGGCATCCGCCACCTCACGGTCTACCGCGACGGTGAACTCATCGGCGTGCTCAGCATGAGGGACATCATGCGTGTCTGGACCTCCGACGGAGCCACCTCAAGCCAGGCCGGCGCCACGACCAGCCACCCGGTCTGACCCGTACCCGCAACCGCAACCGCAACCGCACACCGCGGCCGGTCAAACCCATTTCGCGAGATGCCGTTTCTCGCCACATATCGCACCCAACTCCGATCTCGACCTGAACTCCCCCCGATTCTGAGGCGGGTCCGGCTCCCTTGTCACCGCAATGCCCTGTTTCACCGCAGTGGGCGGATTTCCGTCGCAGCAGCTGGAAATCCGACCCACCGGACTGTGCGAAAAGGGCCGCGGGGCCGGTTGGCTGCTCCCGGGATCGAGGTGGGTCGGATTTCCGGGGCTGGTGACGGAAAACCGACCCACCGAGCGTGAGGGTGGGGCTGGAATCGTCGAGTGCCCTGTTTGTGCCGGTATGCGGCACAAAGTGGGATGTCGCGGGGTCGGGGGTCGCCGATCGACCCCGGATGGGTCGGACCGACTCGGGGGGCGAGTACTGCCCGGAGGGGTCAGTCAGCCGTGGGGGCGGTGAAGCTCTCGACCGGGAGCTCGGCCCGGGCGTCACCCTGCTCGCGGGGCAGGGCGTAGAAGGCGCGGCGGCCCTTCTTGATCATGCTGCGCAGCGAGAAGAGGCAGAAGAAGAAGCCGACGAAGGCGTAGAACCAGGCCGGGAACATGAAGTCGTTGGCGAAGGTGCCGGCGATCAGGCCGAGCACGCCGAGGGCGAAGACTGCCGGGGCGAAGGAGGGAGCGGGAAGCTGGATCGTTTCGGTCGGCTTGGTGATCTGGCTCATGAGTTGTCCCTAGTTCGCGATGTAGAGGACCGCAAAGACGAAAGTGAGGGCGAAGATGGACGCGGAAGTCGCGCCGAGCAGCATGCCCGTGGTGAAGTTTTTCTTGGAAGTGTTGCGATCCATGGGACCTATTTCTATCAATTCGGGGGGCGTTCCGGTCGCCTGAAGCGGAGTCCCGCCGGCGAAGACCGGCGCGACTGCGGTCAGGTCACGCGGAAGCCACGGCTGCCACGGCCATGCTGATGAAAAGCAGGGCGAGGTAGGCCAGCGAGTAGAGGTAGGACTGGAGCGTGATCTTCGGGCTCGGCCGGCGCCAGAGCATGAACGAGAAGCCGATGTAGATCAGGCCGAGAACCACCGAGGCGGCCAGGTAGAAGGGGCCAACCAGCCCCGTGCAGTAGGGACCGACCGTGAATCCGACCATGAAGATCGTGTAGATCAGGATCGACTGGCGGGTCGCTTCCTCGCCCTTGACCACCGGCAGCATCGGCACGCCGGTCTTCGCATAATCGTCCTTGATCATCAGCGAGAGTGCCCAGAAATGGGGCGGGGTCCAGAAGAAGATGATCAGGAAGGGCCACATCGCCTCCCAGGTCAGGGAACCCGAGGCGGCGGCCCAGCCGACCAGCGGCGGAACGGCCCCGGCGCTGCCACCGATCACGATGTTCTGCGGGGTCAGCGGCTTCAGCCAGAGCGTGTAGAGAAAGACGTACCCGAACAGACCGACCATCGCCAGGCCGGCTGCGAGCAGGTTGACCGTGAGCCAGAGCTGGAAGAAGGAAATGACCCCGAGGACGATGCCGAAGATCAGCCCGTTGATCGGCTTGATCCGACCGTCGGCCAGGGGCCGGTCCTTGGTCCGGTTGTTGCGCGCGTCGCGGTTGCGGTCGATGTAGTGGTTGATCGCTCCGGCGCCACCGGCCGCCAGATAACCGCCGAGCATGGTCCAGAGAATGGTGGAGAGGGCGGGGCCGGATGGGTCAGCCACGAACATCGTCGCCACCGTGGTCAACAGCAGCAGGCTGATGATCCGCGGTTTGGTCAGCGAGATGTAATCCCGAACCATCGGGATCAGATCAAGCTGCAGGCCGGACTGCGCGGGCTGCGCGGCCTGCCGAGTACGCACTGAGTGCGCGTCGGCACCGGAGTTCATGACATTCAGGCTACCGGCTGGGCGGCACTCTCGGCCTCTGCGTCCTCGACATCGCGGCGGATTACCGCCTCGCGGATGTCACGCATCGGGCGGGTGCTGCGAACGTCCGGCAGGACGTCGAAGTTGTGGGCCGGGGGCGGCGAGAGCGCCAGCCACTCGAGTGAATCGCCCCGGTACGGGTCAGGCGTGGCGGCAGGCTCTTCGCTGCGGCTCTTGACCAGGTTGCCGACCGCGAGGACGACACCAACGAAGAGGAGCAGCGTGCCGACGGCGGAGATCGCGTTGTAGACCCCGAGATCTTCGTAGCTGAAGTAGCGGTACGAGTCGGTGACCTGGCCCGAGACACCGGCCGCGAACAGCGGCAGCAGGGCGATCAGGGTGCCGACGAACATGAGGCCGAAGGACTTGGCGGCACGGTCCTCGTTCAGATCGTGGCCGGTCATCTTCGGGTACCAGTAGGTGACCGCGGCGAAGCCGCCGAAGAGCACGAACCCGATCAGCGTGAAGTGCGTGGCGGCCCAGGCGTCGTAGGTCTCCGAAAGCTGGGTCGCGACGGCGATGGTCGACTGGGCGATCTCGGCGGCAAGCCCGATCGAAGCCAGCGAAAGCGCGCCGAGCGCGAAGCGCAGCGGTGCCCGCATGTGGAAGTCGCTCGAGCCGAGGGTCGAGATCAGGTTGTAGAAGATCAGGCCGAAGGGAACGATCAGGGCCAGCGACATCAACATCCCGTAGTACTTCCAGCCGCTGCCAATCGGTGCGGTCAGCATGTTCTGGGTCCAGGCCAGGGTGCCGACGATCGCGATGACCACGAAGGACCAGACGACGGCTTTGCGAGGCAGCTCCCGGCCGGTGAAGGTCTGGATGATCTCCCCGATCGCCGCGAGGAAGGTGATCGAGACGGCCATGTAGACGCCGGTGAAGAAGATGTAGCTGAGGTGCTGCCAGAGGATCGGCGAGCCGCCGGCGTCACCGGCGAAGAAGCCACCGTCATAGAGGCGGTCGATCAGCAGCATGCTGATGGCCGCGAGGAAGATCGGGGCGATCACCACGAAAAGCCAGGTCACGATCGCGCCGGCCCAGGTGAAGAGCGGCGCCCGGCGCCAGGCCATGCCGGGGGCGCGCAGGTTGTGCAGGGTGGCGAGCAGGTCGATCGCGATCATCAGCAGGCCGAGGGTGATCAGCCCGGTCGAGCCGATCCAGACGTCAACGCCGTTGTTGGGGGTGAAAGTGGCGTCGGAGAAGGGGGGAAGCGGGTTGATGCCGGCTTCCGGCGGGGTGAAGAGGAACGAGCCGTAAAGCAGGATGCCGCCGAAGATGAACAGCCAGAGACCGATCTGGCCGACCCGCGGGATCGCGGTGGTGCGGCTGCCGATCTGAAGCGGAACCACGTAGTAGAGCAGGCCGATGATCAGCGGCAGGGCGACCAGGAAGATCGCGGTCTCGCCGTAAACGGAGAGCAGACGGTCGAAGGTGACTCCCTTGAGGAAGACGTTCTCCGGGACCGCCAGCTGAACCCGCATCAGAAGCAGTTCGAGCGCGGCGAGGAAGATCGAACCGAAGGAGGTTGCGATCAGCAGCCGGCCGATGTCCTTGTGGTCGGCGCTGGAAGCGAGTTCGGCCCAGCGCGAAGGGCGTGAGCCGGGACCGTCAGAGGAGATCTCGGGCCGGGTCGGCGGCATCGTCTGGGGGTAGCTGGTTGTGCGGCTCATTGGGAGTCAGCGCTTTCGATGTCGTCTTTGTTGATTTCGGCCTTCATCTTCTTGCCCTCGGCCGTGGCCACGACCGCCTTCGCCTTGCTGGCCTTGAATTCGGCTTCGACCTTGTCCTGGGCGTCCTGGATGTCCTTCTTCAGGGCGATGGTCGCGGCCTCGTATTCATCGGTGGGCACGACCTGGACTTCGATTTCCATCGTGTCGTAGCCCTGCCCCGAGAAGACCGAGGAGCGGCTCGTGTAGGTGCCCGGGTCATCGGCGCGGAAGTAGACCTCGTTGGTCTTGCCCGGAACGGCCTGGGCCTTGCCGGTGAGCTCGGGAACGTTCCAGCCGTGGATCACATCGGTCGAGACCAGGTTCAGCTGGACGGTGACCCCGGCAGGGACCACCAGGCGGCGGTAGCTGAAGGCGCCGTTCGGATAATTGAAGCGCCACAGCCACTGGGAGCCGGTGGCGGTGATCTCGAGCGGCTTGCCCTTGACCTGCCCGGCGACCGGTTCGGCGTTTACTGCCGGAATCTCGCGGGACTTGTCGGAGAAGACCGTCGCGACCACGAAGAGGGCGAGGGCGAAAACCCCGAGGCCGATCGCCAGCTTGACCTGGGAGACCTTCCGGCCCGGCTTCGGACTGACTGCGCGGGTGCGCGGCCGGGCGGCCCGGAGGATGGCCAGGTTGACCAGCACGATCACGGCGAGGATCACCACGAAGAGGATCCAATGCAGCGTGTTCGCATCCTCGATCCCGGGGGAAGCGGCGTCCGGATTGAGCGAAAGCGCCATCGCCGGCGAGGCGTTCAGCGCAAAGGCGATCAGGACGCCGGCCAGAGAGATGAACAGAGACACGGGTTTTCTGGATCGAGGCAGCAAGACGCGGGCCATTCTAATCGCAGTTGCGGAGGCCGCGCCGCGCCGTCGCATACGCTTCCACCCCGGGATGAGATTGCCGACCTCGTTCAAGCCCCGGCGGTCGTCGAAACGGACCGTCATTCGCCTCGCAGCTGCAGGCGCGCTGGCGGCAGCGGTGATCGTTCCCCACGTGCGGCGGCAACTGAGGATTCCGACCGCGGTGACCGTGGCTTCAACCGTGTCCGCGCCGTTGGCGATCGCCGTTCTGTGGCCCCGTTCCCGTCGCCGTGACCTCGGCCTCTTCGCAGCCCAGATGTGGGCCTTCGCGGTCTGCCATGAATTGCCCTACGACGATCCGAAGCGCCTGCGGGAGAGGCTTTACGTCGAGTACCCGATACGGATCGACCGCTTCATCGGCCGCGGGCAGCTGCCCAACGCACGCCTTCAGAAGTGGCTCCATCAGGGCCGCTACGGCAACGACCTGACCGGCTTCGCCGCCTGGACCCACTGGTTCTGGTTCATTCAGCCCTACGCGGCGATCTTCTGGATCGCGGTCCGCAACAAGGAGAAGTTCCCCGAATCGGCCCGGCAGCTGGCCGCGGTCTTCGACATGGGCTGCGCGATGTACTTCCTGGTTCCAACCGCGCCGCCCTGGTGGGCAGCCGAGAACGGCTACATCGACCCCGAGATCGCCGACGAGCACGTCAAGCGGGTGATGCTCGAGTACGGCGAGAAGCTGTGGGGCCCGGCCTGGACCCGGATCTTCGGCACCCTCGGCTCCAATCCCTGGGCGGCGATGCCCTCGCTGCACTTCGCCACGGCAGTGATGGCAGCGATCCTGCTTTCAGATGCCGGCGGCAAGGTCGAGGGCGCGCTGGGATGGACCTACGCGCTTTCACTCGGTTTCGCCCTCATATATCTGGGCGAGCATTACGTGACCGATCTGCTGGTCGGGGCGGGCGTGGTCCTGCTGGCCCGCAAGGGCGAACCGATCGTCCGGCCGGTCGTCGAGCTGATCAACGGACGCCTCCAGCGACTGGAAGCGATCGCAGCCGGCGGATGACCGAAACGCCGGATCGTTCCGAGGAGGAAGTCGAGGAGGGTGACGGCCTCCCGGTCTTCACCACCAAGGGGGCGGTCCAGACCGCGGTCCTGATCGTTCTGCTGATCGTCGCGATCTACTTCCTGCTGCCAAAGCTTGCCGGGTTCGGCGACGCGATCGGGATGCTGGGGGAGGCGAAACCGGTGTACGTCGGAATCGCGATCGGATTCTGCGTCCTCTCCTTCATCACCTACATTGCCCTGTTCCGCGCGGTCGTCGGTGGCGAGAGCTTTCCGATCACCTGGCGGGAGGCCTACGAAATCAACATGGCCGGTTTCGCCGCGACCCTGCTCTTCTCGGCGGGCGGGGCCGGTGGCGTGGTGCTGACCTACTGGGCGCTCCGGCAGGGCGGGATGGAGCGGCGGGACGTCGGCACCCGCATGGTCGCCTTCATCGTCCTGCACTATCTCTTCTACCCGCTGGCGGTCCTGGTCTTCGGGATCCTGCTCGGCACCGGGGTCCTCCACGGCTCGACCGAGGTGTCGCTGACCTTCGTTCCGGCGGCGATCGCCCTGATCGTGATGCTGCTGGGCGGGGCCCTTGCCCTCGTCCCTGCCGACATCGAGCGGCGGATCGAAGGCTACGCGAGGCGGCATCCGGGGGCGAAGTTTCTCGCCCGGCTTTCGACCGTGCCGGCGATGGTCGCCGACGGGACCCGGGGGGCCCTCCATCTGGTCAGTCATCCATCCCGGGCCGGACTCGCCGTGGTCGGGGCGGTCGGGTTCTGGGCCGCCAATATCGGCATCCTCTGGGCCTCGTTCAAGGCCTTCGGGATTGCGATACCCCTGGGCGTGGTCGTGATGGGCTTCTTCATCGGGATGGTCGCCAACCTGATTCCCTTCGTGCCGGCCGGGGTCGGGGCGGTTGACGCGGGCATGATCGGCACCTTCGTGCTCTTCGGCTTTCCGGAGGAGCAGGTCTTCGCGGCGATCCTGATCTATCGTCTGGTCGCGTTCTGGCTGCCGATCCCGCCCGGTGTCGCCGCCTTCTTCCAGTTGAGAAACAGGGTCAAGCGCTGGAAGAAGGAAGGCCTGCCGATCGACAGGCCGCCGCGGCCGAGCATGATCGAAGAGATTCTCTGAAGAACGCTACACTTACTTCAGAAAGTAAAGTAATGAAAACGGACGAGAAACCAGGAACCTGAAATGAGCGATACCGAGGTCGAAAACATCATCATCATCGGCGGTGGGCCGGCCGGGTACACGGCCGCGCTCTACGCGGCCCGGGCCGAGTTGAATCCGCTCGTCTTCGAAGGTTTCCAGTGGGGCGGCCAGCTCCAGAACACGACCGACGTCGAGAACTTCCCCGGTTTTCCCGAGGGCATCATGGGGCCGGAGATGATGACCCGTTTCCGGGATCAGGCCGAACGCTTCGGCACCCGTTTCGTCACCGATGACGTCGACAAGGTCGAGCTCACCGACGGTGGCATCCACAAGGTCTATCTCGGTGACGAGGTTCATCACGCGAAGACGGTCATCCTCGCGATGGGCGCCGAGCCGAAACGCCTCGGCATTCCCGGCGAGATGGAGATGGCCGGCCGCGGCGTCTCGACCTGCGGGGTCTGCGACGGAGCTTTCTTCAAGGACCGCTCGACCATGGTGATCGGTGGCGGCGACTCGGCGATGGAAGACGCGGTCTTCATCTCCAAGTTCGCATCGAGCCTCGACCTGGTTCATCGCCGGGATGAGTTCCGTGCCTCGAAGATCATGCAGGAGCGGGCCGAGAGCCTGCCCAACATTTCCCTGAAGACCCCCTGGGCGCCGGAGGAATTCGTCGCCGGGGAAGACGGGGCCCTGGAGAAGGTTCGCCTCAAGCATTCCGAGAGCGGCGAGGTCGAGGAGATTCCGGTCGACGGCGTCTTCGTGGCGATCGGCCACATCCCGCGTTCCGAACTGGTCGTCGGCCAGGTCGACACCGACGACGAGGGGTATGTGAAGACCGAGGCCGCCTCGACCAAGACCAACCTGGCCGGGGTCTTCGCGATCGGCGACCTGGTTGACCACACCTACCGCCAGGCGGTCACCGCCGCCGGCTCCGGCTGCAAGGGCGCCCTCGACGCCGAGTGGTACCTCCGCGACGCGACTTTCTAGGCAGTCCGCCGGCGGAGGGTCATGGCGCCGAAAATCAGTGATCCAATCGTCACCGCGAGTACGACCGCGGCGTCGACGGCGACCCGGCCGCTGAGCGGCTGAGGGGAAACGGCCCGGGCCAGGGCGTCATAGGCCCAGGTGAAGGGCATGACCCAGGAGACCGCTTCGAGCAGAGGCGCCATCTGGTCGCGGGCCACGAACAGTCCGCAGAGCAGCAGCTGGGGAAAGATGAACGCCGGCATGAACTGGACCGCCTGGAACTCGGTGTTCGCAAAGGCGCTGACGAGCAGCCCGAGCGACATCCCGAGCAGGGCATTCAAGACTGCCAGCCCGACGATGATCAGGACGCCGTGGGGGGCGTTCAGGCCCAGGAGGCCGAATCCGACCAGGCAGATGACCAGCGCCTGGGCCGCCGCGAGCAGCCCGAAGGCCAGCGCGTAGCCGAGCAGCAGGTCGAGCTTTGACATCGGCAGGGTCATCAGCCGCTCAAGCGTTCCGGTGGTTCGTTCCCGCAGCATCGTGATCGAGGTCACCAGGAACATGACGATGAAGGGAAACAGGCCGCAGAGCGGAGCGCCGATCTGCTGAAAGACCCTGGGTTCGCTTTCGAACACGTACTTCATCAGGGTGAGGAGAAGGGCCGGAACGAGCAGCAGGAGGGCGATCGTCCGGGGATCGTGCCGGATCTGCTGCAGGACCCTGAGGCCGGTGGCCAGGGTGATGCGCGGACTCACGCCGCCTCCTCGTCCGACTCGATCACCTTGAGGAAGGCGCGGCCGAGGTCGTTCTCGCCGGTTTCCCGGCGCAGTGCTTCGGGCGTCGTGTGGCGCAGCAGGCGTCCGTCGCGAATCAGAATCAGGTGATCGCAAGCGCCGGCCTCGTCCATGACGTGACTGGAAACCAGCAGGGTGGTGCCACTTTCGGCCAGTTCATGGAAGGTCTTCCAGAGTTCGGCCCGGAGCAGGGGATCGAGGCCGACCGTGGGCTCGTCGAGCACCAGCAGGTCGGGTTTGTTGAGGAGAGCGCTGGCCAGCGAAACCCGGGCCCGTTGCCCTCCCGAGAGCGAGGAGACCAGCCTTCCGGTGAACCCGGAGAGGCCGACCGTTTCGATGGTCTCCGCGACCCGTTCCGGGGAGACCCCGACCACTCTCGCGAAGTAGTCGAGATTCTCGCCCACGGAAAGGTCCCCGTAGACCGAGGGCGCCTGGGTCACGTAACCGACCCGGTTGCGCAGGTCACTGGACCCGGCCGGCCGGCCGAGCACTTCAACCGTGCCCCCGGCCACGATCTGGACTCCCACGATCGAACGCATAAGGGTCGTCTTCCCGCATCCGCTCGGGCCGAGCAGCCCGGTCACGGATCCCTTCTCGATCTCGACCGAGATGTCAGGCAGGACAAGGTTCCCCCCGCGCGAAACGCGCAGGTCGCGGATGCTGATGGCCGGCGTTGCCGTCATTGAGCTTCGAGGTCTTCGGCCAGGGCGTCGGCGAATGCCGCGGCGGCGGCCCTCGTCTGCTCACCGTCAACGAGCGGCATTTCCCGGTCGTCGACCCGGGAGACCGGATGGGCCTCGCGGGTGGTCGAGGCGACGAAGGCTTCCGAAGCAGCGAGCAGGTCTTCCAGCGGGAACTCGCCCTGCTCGACTTCGAGCCGCTCGACGATCTTGCGGCGGGTGATCGAGTCGAGCACCCCGGCTTCCAGGGCCGGCGTACGCAGCCGTCCGTCGTCGGTTGCCCAGAAGATCGTCGAAGTCGGCAGCTCGAGAACGACCCCGTCCGGGCGAACGAACAGCGCCTCGTCCGCTCCGGCCGCCCGGGCCAGCCTGGTCACCTGCATGTTGGCGGCGTAGGAAAGCGACTTGACCCCGTTGAGGATCACGGTGGGTGAATAGGTGACGGTGGCCAGCGAGATGGTCGGGGTGTAGACCGGCAACTCTTCGATCGAGAGGATGCGGCGGCCGGCCCGGGTCTGCACCAGCCGGATCAGAAAGTCCGGATCGTCGACTGAAGCGATCAGGTTCTTCGCATCCCGTTCCAGCCCGGGGCGATCCAGGGGCAACTCGATCGTTGCCGCCGAACGCTCCATCCGGTCGAAGTGAAGGTCGAGCGCGAAGGGTTTGCCTCCGTAGACCCGGGCGACTTCGAACACACCGTCGCCACGCAGCAGCCCGTCATCCGGCAGCGGCAGGAACGCTTCGCCGGCCTCGCGGATCTCCCCGTCGATGCTGAACTTGAGCGCCTCGGCCACGGGAGCAGCATAGAACCGGCCCCGGCTGCCTCCCGCCGGTCGGCTTCGCGCAGCGCCTCAGTTCAGAAGGTCGAGGAACCGCCGGGCGCCGGGCGCGACCCTGCGAAGGGTCACTTCATTGCCCCGATCCGGTGAAAGAAGTCGGTCAGAATGCGGGCCGTCGCGCCCCAGATCAGGTGGCGGTCCATCTCGAAGGTGGGTGTGCGGATCGGCACCCCGCGGCGGACCAGACGCCGCATGCCGTAGGAGTCGAGCAGCTCGTCGAAGCCGAAGGTAAGGATGGTCGCGACCTCATCCGGGTTGGCGACCACCTTCGCTTCTTCGGCAACGAGGCCGACGATCGGCTGGATCCGGAAGGAGGTTGCGAAGGTGCCGACCGGCGGCACCGCTCCGATCACTTCGACCTGGTCGGGGTGAAGGTCGATCTCCTCGTGCGATTCCCGCAAGGCCGTTTCTTCGAGGTCGCGGTCCCCGGGTTCGCTGGTGCCGCCCGGAAAGGAGATTTCGCCCGCGTGCTTGCGCAGGTCGGCGCGGCGCTCGGTGAGGATCAGCCGCGGCGCTTCCGGCCAGTTCCGGATCGGGATCAGTACCGCGGCTTCCCGGCTGCCGTGAGCCTTCATGGCCACCGCCGACTCGGTGTCAAGAAGCAGGCCGGGAAGGTCGATGGTGGTGAAGTCCACAGCGGGATCATGCCGCACCCGCCGCCGGTAAGCTGCCGCGCGATGCCCCGTACCGGACTGCTCCTGGCCCTTGCCGTGGTCGCTTCCCTCGCCCTGCCCGGGGTCGCCGGCGCCGCGAAGAACGGGACCTATGTCGGCAGGGATGAGGGCAAGGTCAAGGTCGTCCTGAAGATCAGGAACAACCGGGTGACCTACTTCGAGGGCAATCCGGCCGGTTCCTGTTACGGGATCGGCTCGACCCTGGTCGCCTTCAGGTACCCGTCGGCCGCCCAGCGGCCCTCCGCCAGTTCAAGGATCAAGGCAGACGGGGTCTTCTCAGCCGTGTTCAAGGGGTCCAGATTCGTCAGCTTCAAGGATGACCAGCGAACCCTGACCGGCAAGGTCAGAGGCAACAAGGTGAGCGGCCGGATGATCGTCAGCGGACTCTGCCAGGTGGACCAGAAGTTCACCGCGACCCGGAAGTAAGGCAAAGCCTTGTCAAGCCAGACCGACTACGCCTCGCTGATCCGGGCGATACCCGATTTTCCCGAGCCGGGCATCCTCTTCCGCGACATCACTCCGCTCCTGCTCGACGCCGCTGCCTGCCGGAGCGCGGTCAGCGACCTGGCCGAGTGGGCGGCGCCGCACAAGCCGGACCTTCTGCTGGCCGCTGAATCACGCGGGTTCATCCTCGGCGGGGCCCTGGCCCAGGCGCTGGACATCGGTTTCATCCCGGCCCGCAAACCCGGCCGGCTCCCCTCCGAGACGATCGCGGTCGAGTATCAGCTCGAGTACGGGTCGGACTCGCTTGAAGTCCATTCCGACTCGATCTTCAACGGGGCGAGGGTGCTGGTCCACGATGACCTGATCGCGACCGGCGGTACCGCCCAGGCGAAGATCGACGCGATCGAGCGGCTCGGTGGCGAGGTAGTCGGCTGCGCGTTCCTGATCGAACTCGAAGGTCTCGGCGGCCGCCACCACATCGCCCCCCACAAAATGCACACCCTCGTAACCCTCCCCGCCCAGAACTGATCCCACCACCTAACGGAGCCCTCCCATCCATCCATTTCTTCTGTGGGAGGGCGGGTTCAATTTGCGGCCCGAACGGGCCGCCCCTTTAAATGATGATCGGGACGGTGCCGCCGTCCACGCCCCAAGCAGCTCCCGAGACATAGGACGCACGCTCCGAGCAGAGGAAGACAATCGCCGAGGCAATCTCTTCGGGCGTGGCGAGCCGACCGATCGGCCGCTTCCCGCCGGCCGCCTTCAGGGCTTCCTCCCGGCTCTCATGACCCGCCGCTTCCTTCGACTGGTCGAGCAGCCCGCCCTCGGCCATCCAGAGGTCGGAGGCAGTCGGTCCGGGGCAGATCGCGTTGACCATGACGCCCTCGGCTGCATGCCGTTCGGCGAACTGACGCGAAAGCGAAAGCATCGCCGCCTTGCCCACCGAGTAGTCGGGCATCATCGAGGAGGGACGCTTGCCGGCGGTCGAGGAAACGTTGACGACCCGGCCCCAGCCGCGCTCGGCCATCTCCGGGATTGCTGCCCGCATCAGGTTCAGCGGCGCGATAACGCTCATCTCGAACTGGAATCGAAAGTCTTCCTCTGAGGCTTCCTCGAGCGGCTTCCACTCGGCTACCCCGGCGTTGTTGACCAGGCAATCGACCTTGCCGAAGGCCTGCCTGGCGGCGGCGATGATGTGCTGCCCGGCGCAGTCGGTGGTGATGTCCTTGACCACCACCTCGACTTCACCGCCCTCGGCCCGGACCACTTCCCGCATCGCCGCGAGCTGTTCGGGATCACGCGAAACCATCAGTACCTTCGCGCCCTCGTCGCAGAGCTGCCGGGTCACTTCGAGGCCGATCCCGCCACTGGCCCCGGTCACCACGCAGACCCGGTCCCTCAGTCCCAGGTCCACCTTGCTACTCCTCGTCTTCGCCCGACTTGCGGCGGCCCTCGAAGAGGTCCGGGAAGTCGACGTCGGCATACCGCGCCATCGAGAAGACAAGGTCCGAGGCCCGGTTCAGGAAGCGGAGAATTTCGGTCGAGGCAAGCTCGTCGGCAAGCTGGATCCGGACCACGGCCCGCTCGGCCCGGCGCACGATGGTGCGGGCGACGTCGAGCTGGGCTGAAAGCCGGTTACCGCCGGGAATCACAAACTTGGGCGGCAGATTCACGTGGGCCATGTACTTGTCGATCTCGGGATCGAGCGCATCGACCATCCCGGCGGTGATCCGGCTTATTCCGTCTTCGAGACGCCCGGCCGCCTCCGGTGCGGTCGCCAGCTCCGCGCCGGCCACGAAGAGCTCGTTCTGAAGGGCGAGGATGTCTGCCGCCAGTTCCTCCTGGCTGTCGTCGCACATCGCCCGCGCCACGCCCAATGCAGAGCAGGCCTCGTCAAGCGTTCCGTAGGCGTCGGTCCTCAGCCCCGACTTCTCGACCCGGCCCCCGTACCAGAGTCCGGTCGTCCCGTCATCGCCCTTCTTCGTGTAGATCTTGACCACACCCTGATCCTAGAGGAGCAGGGGTCAGTCGTTCGTTTGAAGGTGGGTGCATTGGGGGTGGTCGTTGAGCTGCCTGACCGTCGCCCGCAGCGGTGACGATTCGGTGACCACGTTGTTGACCGTGACGACAAGAGACGCCTCGTAGTCACGCACGACGCCAGCACAAAAGACGATCGGGAGTTTGCAGGTGGCGTCGACGGCGATCGAGAACCCTTCACAGGTGTTCTCGCGGTTCGAGTCGACCGCGAAGAACTGGGCATCGGGACCGGAGACGCTTACGCTCGGTGTCGCAGGGGAATCTCCGACGTTCGTGAGGGTTGCATCACCTCGCTGCTTGAACCCCTGGTTGGCGGTAAGCGAGGCGGGAGAGAGACCGCCTGTGATGTAGGCACGGCTCTGGTAGGCGGCGGAGACCGGGACCGAAGCCAGGACGGTGGTCGTGTTCCATAGCCGGATCTCGACGACCCCCGTCATGTCGGTGGTGCTGCGGTTGCGGGGAGCCCAGGAAACGTGGATCGAGCACTGGGCTCCCACCGCGAGCGATTGACCCTCGAAGCAGCCGTTCAAACCTCCGTGGGATTCACCGATGGCCATCAGGTCGGCGTACTGGCCGCCATGCATGCCCAATGACCAGATCGAGATCGGCTGGGAAGCGCCTGGTCCCAGGTTGGTCAGGGTCAGGTACCTGATCGCATCGAAGGATTCTTCGTTGGTGAACGAGTAGCTGAGCGAGCCCAGAATCAAGGGGCTGGGGGAGAGGGCCAAGCCGGTTGTCGGACCGGTGGGTCCGGTTGGTCCCGTGGGGCCCGTGGGAGAGGTCGGTCCGGTGGGGCCAGTCGGAGAGGTCGGTCCGGTCGGACCCGTCGGGCCGGTAGGCCCGGTCCCTCCCGGCATCACCTGGATCGCGTTCGCGAGGGTGCGACAGTTGTTGCTCTCTTTCGATTCCCTGATCATGCGGTCGCCATCCGCGCAAAGAATCACGCGCCGGGAACCGGCGGGCTGGCCGGAGGGGATGGTCAACTTTCCGCCGCTCACGACAGCCTTGTTCCGGGCCAGCTTCCTGATCTTGACCAGGCCGAGTTTCGTGTCGGTCACGTCGCGTTTTGCGTCGCGGCTGAGCAGAACCAGCGCCCGGGAGACGGGCGCCGGCTTCCTGCCGCGGTTCCTGACCTTCACTTTGATTGAGACCTGCCGTCCGGCGGTGGCCGAGGCCGGAGCTGTTCCGGACTCGACCACCAGATCCGGAAGCGGAGGGGGCGCGGCTACGGCGGGGGAGGGAAGTGCCGCCAGAAGCGCGACCAGTGCGGACAACCCCAGACAGATTGCTGCCAGGCCCAAACGCCCCCGATGCGTCCATGCGTCCATGACACGATTCAAGCGGCACGGCCGGTCCGCGAAAACCTCCCAAGGGATGGAGTCGGCAAGCCCTGCGAGAATCGGGTCGTGGCGATTGGTCCCTACGAGTTGACCGCGACCGAACTGAGCGCCTCGATCAGCGCCGACCGTCTCGGGCTGCCGTATCTCCTGTTTCGCGGAGATGACGGCGAGCTCGTGATCCGCACGCTGGAGGATCAGGTTCTGGTGGTCGGACGCTCGCCCGACGCCGACCTGCCTCTCGTCTGGGACGGCGAGGTGTCAAGGGTTCACGCACAGCTCGAGCGGATCGCCGGCCGCTGGACGGTCAGCGACGACGGGCTTTCCCGCAACGGAACCTTCATCGGTCCCGATCGGGTGAACGGCCGCCGGGTGCTGGCGCATGGTGACGTGATCCGCGCCGGCCAGACCTCGCTCGTTTACCGCGCTCCGTCCGAGGGTCTCGACGAAACCGAAGCAGCCTCCTCCGGGGCCAGCGCAGCCCGGCTGACCCCGGGAGAGCGGCGGGTTCTGGTCGCGCTCTGCGAGCCACTGCTCAGAGACCCGGGCAGTGGAATCGCCGCCTCCAACAACGAGATCGCCGAACGCCTGAGTCTCTCCGTGGCGGGAGTGAAGACCCAGATCAGAGCCCTGTTCGCCCGCCTCGAGGTCGATGACCTGCCACAGAACCGCAAACGGGCGGAACTTGCCCGCCGGGCGGTGGCCGCCGGTCTGGTCACCGAACGTGACCTGGGCTAGGTCGCGGGCCGCGCCACCTCAGGAGTAGAACTCGAGCGCGCTGCCGGAGAGGCCGAAGTAATGCTCGATCGGCCGTTCCATTCCCGGGTTGATCCAGCCGACGTTGAGCTGGCTCGGTGACCCTGGCGCTTCGAAAGCCTTGAACTCGACCACCTCGCCACCGGCCTGAAGATCGGGGACCTCGATTCGTGACTGGCGGACCGCCCCCAGGTAGAGATCAACCCAGACCCGGTCCTCGAACTCGGTCAGGTGTACCTCGACCTTGCGCCCGTCGGGCAGGGACGTGTCCGAGGAGGCGACGACCTTTCCGTCCGCCAGTCCGGCGGCCTCGGCCCCGAAGATCTGCTCTGGCGGTTCCGGCACTCCTCCCGGTTCGTACTCGACCCGCAGCAGGACCTCGCTGTCGAATCCGGTGCCGGGTCCGAGATCCGGCCTCGTTTCCGGTCCGATCGGACCGAAGAACCGGTCCGTTCTGGCGCCGGGCACATCGGGGATGACGCCGATGTCGGTGTCGGGAGAAACGGCCAGCGCGACCATGTCGCCGGCCTCGACCGCGAGCTCGACCGGAAAAGTGTGGACGTTGTGGTCGGGGACCAGGGTCACCTGCGAGCGGAACAGCTGGAAATACTGGCCGTCGCGTCGCCTGATTACCTGAAGTGCCAACTCGCCGGCGGCGCCGCGGACGCTCCAGGCGTGAACCGCCCCTTTGCTCGGTACCAGCAGCCGCGACCCCGGCAGGGCGGTCTGGAGGACCGAGCAGGAAGGTGAGTTCGGCCCCGCTTCCCGGCCGCGGCAATCGACGCTCTCCACCCCTTCGGACGGAAGATCGCTGCCAAGCGCGACCAGGCCATCGGAAACCGGCGGAGCGGCCTCCGAGGTCGAGCCGGAGTCACCGTTTCGCAGGATCGCGAAGACGAGCAGGCCTGCCAGCAGGATCGCACCGAATCCGGCCAGGACTCCGGCCGCTCGCGGCCGGCGACCGCGGTCTCCGGGACCGTCGCCGCTTCCGGCCTCCGGTTCAAGGGTCCTGTCGTCGGTCGCCGGAAGCCGGGAAGACTCGAGCGCCGGAGCCGAGTCGAGGTCGGGCCCGAAGGCAGAGCGGACCTGAACCAGGAGCTCCGAGCAGGTGGCGGGGCGCTGGCCCGGGTCCTTGGAGAGACCCCTCTCGAAGATCCCGTCCAGTCCGGCGGGAAGGGAATCGCGCCGCGCGGAAACGCTGGGCGGGGGAAGCTGGGCGTGGGCGTAGAGCACGGCCGCGTCGCTGGACCTGGGGAAGACGCTCTGCCCGGTCAACCCTTCGACCAGGATCGCCGCGAATCCGTACCGGTCCGAGGCGGCGGTTGCCGCATTGCCTTGAACCACCTCGGGGGAGACACAGGCGAGCGTTCCGACCACGGTTCCGGCGAGGGTCTGACTCTGGTCGCCTTCGCCGCGGGCCAGGCCGAAATCGGCGAGGGAACCCCTTCCATCCGGGTCGATCAGCACGTTCGAAGGCTTCACGTCCCGGTGGACCACACCGTCTTGATGGGCCCGGTCGAGGCCTTCGGCTACAGGTTCGAGGATTTCGACGAGTCCGGCGGGAGTCAGGCCTCCTTCGCGAATCCGGTCGGCAAGGTTGCCTCCCGTAAAGAGCGGCATGGTCAGCCAGGGGCCCCGTTCCGGGTCATCGCCCGCGTCGAGCACCGGGACTACTCCGGACCCGGCCACTTCGCGCTGCGCCCGGATGCCTCGCTCGAACCGTTCCCGGGTCGCCGGGTCTGCCGCCAGTCCGGCAGCCAGCAATTTCATCGCCAGCGGATCGTCCGAGCCGGCACTGACCTCGAGAATCAGGCCGGTGGTACCGCGGCCGATCTCCCCGACCACCGAGTAACCCCCTACATGCTCGCCTGCCTCCGGCATCGGCCGGATGCTAGACGACCAGGCCTTGCTCACCGCCGGCTTCTCGCCTTCCGGCCAACCGTCACCCGGACCCTCGCTCCTTCATTAAGGGTCAGCCCGGCCCGCGGTGACTGACGCAGCACTCGCCCGGCTTTCCGTTTCGCCGCCACTTTCTTCCTGGTGACCCGCCCGAGCGCGCAGTTGGAGTTCCGCAACCTGTTTCTGACCTGCGGCATCTTCAGTCCTCGCAGCCGCGGCACCACGCAGCGGCGGGGCGGGGCCGGCTTCTGGAATTCGTAGGCGCCGGGATCGGGGTCGGTGGCATCCCGCGGGTTTCCTTCGAGATCAACCGAAGGGATCGGGTAACTGAAGTTCTTCACGGCATCGATCAGGGGTGAACCCGCGGCGAGATGGAAGTCGGAGACCGGATCGATGAAGCCGGGCAGTTCCCGGATCGGGTTGTCTTCCGCGATCCCGCAGATATTCGGCCGCAGGCTGAGCGCGGATGTGTGTCGGGCCGAGATGCAGGCTTCGTTGTCATCGGAGTCGAATCCGCCATCGAGGTCGTATCCCTTCTCGGCCCGGGCGATCGAGAGGAAGACGTTGAGCCGGCTGAAGCCGGTTCCGCCGCCGGTAATGCCGCTGTTCGAAGCGGTGATTCCGGCTCCGCCGTTGCCCACCGAAACTCCGGTCGAACCCATGACCATCGCTGATTCTTCATTCCGGGTCGCGGCCAGCTCGATGCCTTTGGACCCGAATCCGTCGGCAACGCAAAGCGAGTTGGTGAGCTGGCCTCCGGTCTCCATCCCTTCGTTGCCGAAGCGGCAGGCAGTGCTGCCGTCGATGCTCGTCCTGACATCGATTCTTTCGGCGCGGGCCGAACCGTAGATGCCGACCCCGACCTCATCGAAGCTGATGATCCTGGTCCCGTAGCCGAGGAACTTCTGGCCGGAGTAGATGGTCACCGAGGCGGTGCTGGACGAGGCATCGACGAACAACCGAACATCGTTTCGGCCGACATAGTTGGCGTTCGGCGCGAATGTGTAGATCCGGTCGTCGATCGGGTCTACGGCGGATCCGTAATCGCCAGGAGCCAGGATGATCGCCGAGTCCGCGTCGGCTTCATTCCCGCCGGTGAGGATCGAGCAGGGCGACGCCTGGGTGCAGGCGTTGCCGGAGCCGTTCGGCGCAACATAGGTGTCGGCCGCTCCGGCCGCTCCGGGGAGCAGGGCGAGGGCGAGGAGCAGGGCAATCGGGACGAGCGCTTTGGTCTTCATCGAGTTCAGCATCCGGCCGAAGCCGGGACCTGGCTACGACCCAAGGGCTGAAACCGGCCATCCCGGCCGCTTGGCTTCACCTGTGTACGGATTAACCCGGCATACGGGGTTAATCGATCCACAGCCGGGAATCCGGTCAGCTCAGGGGGTTGAAAACGATGCCGGTCGGGATCTTGGGGAAGAAGTAGGTCGACTTCGGTGGCATGGTTTCTCCCGCCTCGGCGACCGCCCGGACCTGCCCGATCGGTGTGGCACGGAGGATGAAGGCGGCCTGGGCCTCTCCCGAATCGACCGCCGCGGTTGCCTCCCCGATCGTCTTTGCGTAGGCGAGCCCCCGTTTGGCTTCGACATCGGTCTCGGTCATCCCGAGGACGCCGCCCAGGACGACCTTTTCGAGGATCGCCGCATCCAGATCCCGGAAGGCTGGCGACTCATCCGGGAACAGGGCATTGAGGGAGGCGGGATCCCGGAGCCGAAGCAGCTGCCTCGATCCGTCCGAAAGGGCAAGGCCGAAGCATCCGGTTCCTTCGACTCCGGACGGGTCGATTTCTCCTTCAGCGATCGATTCGAACGCCCCTTCAACGCCTCTCTTGAGGCGATCGACCAGGTCGGGGTCCTTGAGGCCGGTCAGGAGGCGATGGGTGGGGAACACGGTCAGGCCCGGGTCATCGAGTCCGGTCAGGGCCATCAGGGTGTAGCAGTGAGCGCCCTCGCCACCGACCTCATCCCGGTAGGCGCGGGCGGTCTCGTAGCGGTGATGGCCGTCGGCGATCAGCAGTTCGGCCTGATCAAGTTCCTGGCTGACCGCGCGGTGGATCTCCGGGTCTTCGATCTTCCAGACCCGGTTCAGGGTGCCGTCCCCGCCGAGCACCTCGGCCCAGGCTTCCTCGCCTTCGATCGCCGGGGCGACCACCGGCCAGGCGTCACGGGTGGTCAGCGAGAAGATCGGCGAGAGGTTGTACCGGGTGGCCCGGGTCAGGTCGAGCCGGTCCTGCTTCGGGCCGGGCTGGGTCCGCTCGTGGGGCCGGATCCGGCCGGGCCCGTAATCCTCGACCCGCACCCGGGCGAGGATCGCGTTGCGGATCTTCATCGAACCGTCGGGCCCGGTGAACTCCTGCGTCAGGGCCCAGATCGAGGGTTCACGATCCTGTTTGAGGATGCCGCTGAGGATCCACTCTTCAAGGGTTCCGGATGCGTGTTCGTAGGGGTCGCCACCGGTCGACTCCGGCAGGTCGATCTCGACCACGTTGAACGGTGAAGTGTCGAGCATTGAGGACCGTTCCGGGCCGCTGATCACGTCATACGGCGGCGCCGCGACTTCGCCGAGCGACCCGATCGCGCGAAGGTCGTAATGGAGGGCGTGAAGGGGTCGGATGTCTGCCATGGGCAAACGGTAGCGGTCTCGACTGTTGGCGCCTGGTCACCGGTGCCATAGGATTCGCGATCGTGGCGCCTGAGGGGGATTCACAAGAGAAACTGCCGTGGGCATTGGTCGGGGCCGGCCCGACCGGACTCTCGGCGGCACGGAACCTCTCCCGCCGCGGTATTCCCTTCGTCGGATTCGAGATCCACACCGATGTCGGCGGGCTCTGGGACATCGAGTCGGAGAAGTCAACGATGTATGAGTCGGCCCACCTGATCTCCTCGAAGACGACCACCGCCTACGACGAGTTCCCGATGCGCGAAGAGGTCGCCGATTTTCCCAGCCATTGGGAAATGAACAGTTACTTCAAGGATTACGCAGACACCTTCGACCTGCGAAGGAACTTCCGTTTCGGCACCGAGGTGACCGCGGCCGAGCCCGAGGATCCGGAGTCGGAATCGTCGGTCTGGAAGGTGACGATCCGAAACGAGGACGGGGAGGAGGAGAGCGGACGCTACGCCGGGGTGATCATCGCCAACGGCATCCTCTCCGAGCCCAGCATCCCGACCTTCGAGGGCGAGGAGGAGTTCGAGGGCGAGGTGCTCCACACCGCCTCCTACAAGCGCCCCGACATCTTCCGCGACAGGAAGGTGCTGATCGTGGGCTGCGGCAACTCGGGCTGCGACATCGCCGTTGACGCGGTCCATTACGCGAAGTCGATCGAGATGAGTCTTCGCTCCGGCTACTGGTTCTTCCCCAAGTACATCTTCGGCCGGCCCTCCGACACCCTGAACGAGGGCAAGGCCCTGCCGGCCTTTCTCAAGACCCGAATCGACGGGGTCTTCATCAAGTTCCTGACCGGTGACCCGGCCCGGCTCGGCTTCCCCGAGCCGGAGGGGCGGATCTACGAGACCCACCCGGTGATGAACACCCAGGTGCTCTACTACGCCGGCCACGGTGACATCCACATCCGCAAGAACATCAAGCGCTTCACGAAGACCGGAGTCGAATTCGTGGACGGTTCAACCGGTGACTACGACATGGTCATGCTGGCCACCGGCTACAAGCTCCACTACCCGTTCATCGACCCGCAGTACCTGAACTGGAAGGGCAACAGTCCCGACCTCTACCTGAACATCTTCACCCCGAAGTTCCGCAACATCTTCGTGCTCGGGATGGTCGAGGCGACCGGTCTTGGCTGGCAGGGTCGCTACAACCAGGCCCACCTGGTCGCCGAGTTCATTGACGCCGGCCAGCGGAACCCGGTCCGGGCCGACGAGATGTGGCGTCGGATCCAGGGCCCGAAGCCGGACCTCTTCGCCGGCTACAACTATCGCCAGCTCGATCGGCTTCCGTTCTATGTGAACAAGGACGCCTACCGGGCCCAGATCCACGAGCACCTGGAGATCTTCGAATGAGTCTGGCCTTCCTTTCCTCCCTGCCGGGCCTGCCTTTCGGGGCGGAAGACATCGACAGCGTGACCCTGAACACCAGCGACGGCATGCTGATCGTGCTCAGCGTGATCATCGGGGTGATCATGTTCGGCATCGCCCTGGAGATGAAGGTCGATGACTTCCGTCATGTGATGAAGCTTCCGAAGGCGATGGCGGTCGGCGTGGCGGCCCAGTTCATCTGCCTGCCGGCGATCACCTACCTGCTCACGGTGGCCCTCAATTTCCGGCCCTCGATCGCCATGGGGATGATCCTGGTCGCCTGTTGTCCGCCGGGAAACATCTCGAACATCCTCGTGTACCGGGCCAGAGGAAACGTGGCCCTGTCGCTTTCGATGACCGCCCTATCGAACTTCCTCGCGATCTTCCTGATGCCGCTCAACATTGCCTTCTGGGGAGGCATGCATCCGGAGGCATCCCAGGTCCTCAAGGACGTTGACGTCAGCGCGATCGAACTGCTGCTCGACATCGTCGTGCTGATCGGAATTCCGCTGACGCTCGGCCTGCTGATCTCCAGCCACCGCCCGGGCCTGGCCAAGAAGGTCCAGCCGATCGTCAAGAAGTTCAGTCTGATCTTCCTGATCCTTTTCATCGTCGCGGCCCTGGCCGGCAACTTCAAGGTCTTCGTCGACCACATCGCCCTGGTCGCGGTCGCCGTCTTCCTTCACGACACGCTCGCGCTGCTTCTCGGGTACGGGATCGCGGCCGGCTTCAAGGTTTCAGAGCCGAACCGAAGAGCGATCACATTCGAGGTCGGGGTGCGCAATGCGGCGCTCGGTCTTGGCATCGCGATCAGCGTCTTCGACGGTCTCGGAGGCGTGGCGATGGTGGCCGCCTGGTGGGGGGTCTGGGACCTGATCGCCGGCCTGACCCTCTCCAGCTGGTGGGCGAGGAGACCGACCGGGGACATAGAAGAGAGCACGCTGGAGGCGGCCGAAAGTGCCTGAAGCCGGCGGCGGGATGAAGCGCGTATTCGTCACCGGCGGCAACGGTTTCCTTGGCCATTCGGTGGTGCGGGGCCTGGCTGAGGCGAAGGACCAGGTCGAGCTCGTCGTCTCGGGTGATCTCGGCCACCCGACCGACGCGCGGCGGGTCGAAGGGGTCGATTACATCGTCACCGACGTGACCGATGCCGCCTCGGTTTCCGGGCCGATCGGCGAGCACGGGATCGACACGGTCGTCCACCTCGCGGCGATCGTCAATCCCGGCAACCTCTCGACCGAACAGGAATATGAGGTCGATGTGACCGGGTCGAAGCATGTGTTTGACGCATGCCTCGCTCACGATGTGAAGCGTGTGGTGGTCTCTTCCAGCGGCGCGGCCTACGGCTACCACGCCGACAACCCGGCCTGGCTGACCGAGGACGATCCGGTCCGCGGCACCGAAACCTTCCCCTACAGCCTGCACAAGCGTCTGGTCGAGGAGCAGCTGGCGGCGCTTCGGGAATCCAATCCGGAGCTCGAGCAAGTGGTGCTCCGGATCGGCACGATCCTTGGCGAGACGGTGGACAACCAGATCACCGACCTCTTCAAGGCGAAACGACCGCTGAAGATCCGCGGCTCCGAGTCACCGTTCGTCTTCATCTGGGACCAGGACGTGGTCGGGGTGATGTTGCAGGCGGTGCTGGGCGAGAAGACCGGCATCTTCAACGTCGCGGGTGACGGCGCCATGACGATCGACGAGATCGCCGCCGAGCTCGGCAAGAAGCCCCGCACGGTTCCGGTCGGGGTCCTGAAGGCCGGTCTCGGCGTCGCCCACTTCTTCAACCTGACCCCGCACGGCGCGGCCCAGACCGACTTCCTCGCCTACCGCCCGGTCCTCGACAACCGCCGCCTGAAGGTTGAGTTCGGCTACACCCCGAAGTACACAACCCGCGAGGCCTTCCACGCCTGGCGCCAGTCCCAGGGACTCTGAACCTCCCACGCCGCCGGCCCGGCCCCGCCAGCCGCCATTCCCTGGGTCTCTCCGAGTCCGGCCCGGGCCCCGCTAGCCGCCATTCCCGGGGTCTCTCCAAGTCCGGCCCGGGCCCCGGCCCCGCCCGTTGAGTCCCGGGGTCTCTGGCCGGCCCCGGACCCAGACCGCCAGGTTCCACTTTGCGCCACATATCGCACCCAACTCCGAGCTCGATCGGGAGCGGCCGATCGAGATCGGAGTTGGGAGCGCTATGTACCAACTTCTCCCTTCTCGATTCCACGAGCAACGGGGTCCTTCAGGTGGGGTCAAGCGACACCGACTGCGCGTCAGGCTTCGGGCATGGATGGATCGCATCCGAGGCGAGTGGAAGTAGAATCGTCACCGCTTCGGGGTGTAGCGAAGCCTGGTATCGCGTTCGCTTTGGGGGCGAAAGATCCCCGGTTCGAATCCGGGCACCCCGATTGGTCGAACACCCGCGCCCATGCCTCGAGATTCCCACCCCTCAGCCACCGTTCATCGCCGGATCGAGTTTTCCGATGTTGATTCTTCGGGCCGGTACCACTACGGGACCGTGATCCGGTTGCTGGAGGCGGCCGAGGTCGAGCTGCTTTCCGGGCTGGGTTTGCTCGATTCGATCTACACCTCGATGCCGCGGGCCCGGCTGGAGGTCGACTATCTCTCGACCCTGCGGTTCATGGACGAGGTAGACGTGACGGTCGAGGTCGAGGATCTCGGCCGCACCTCGGTCACCATCGGATTCACGGTCGAACGCGGGGGAGAGGCCTGCGCCCGAGGCCGCCTGGTCACCGTTTTCGTCGACCAGCAGGGCACACCGGCCCCCTGGCCCGCCGAAGCCCGCACCGCCTTCGGCGGCTGAAAGCCGCGGGGGCGCAAGCACCCAGGGGATCGATCACTTCGACCGGACATTCGACGAGGCGGGCGTGGCAAGAACTTGTGGCCCGCTTGCGAGCGTTTGACCCGGCCGCCCCGGTTTCTCGATGTTTCTGATCGTTGTTCGATTTCCCGGGCGATGCCCGATAGGATCGAGATGAATCCGCCTTCGGGCAAAAACGGGAATCGGGGGAAGTTGAGACGTTTAACGGGATCGTTGGTGGGGGGACTTGCGTTGGTGTGCGCCTTCGTGCTGCCGTCGTCGGCAGGGGCGACGACCGTGACCTTCAACTACACCGGTGCCCCGGAGTCCTGGACGGTTCCTTACGGCGTCACCTCGGCGACCTTCAATCTGTACGGAGCCCAGGGGAGAGGTTTCGGACCCGGATCATCTGCTCAGGGAGGTCGAGGCGGCTGGGCCAGGGCCACGATACCCGTGACTGCAAACTCGGTGGTGACCTTCCGGGTGGGTGGCCGGGGCGTAGCCAACGGCGGTGGATACAACGGGGGAGGCAGCGGTGGCTACGGTGGCGGCGGGGCCACCGACATACGCATTGGCGGAGACGCCTTGGCCGACCGTGTACTCGTGGCCGGCGGAGGCGGGGGCGGAGGCTTCAGCTGCCTGAACAACAACGTCACCGTAATCGCCGTGGGCGGCGACGGCGGTGGTGTGAACGGCTGGTCCGGGAACAACACCGGTTGTTCACCGTCCGGAAGCGG
Source organism: Solirubrobacterales bacterium (assembly GCA_019694145.1). Taxonomy (GTDB): domain Bacteria; phylum Actinomycetota; class Thermoleophilia; order Solirubrobacterales; family 70-9; genus 67-14. Next base: position 26,399 of record JAIBCJ010000017.1, read on the forward strand.
CGGGACCAGCACGCACGGCGGCAGTCCCGGAGGCACCCTCGGTCAGGGAGGCGGCGGCGGCCCAAGCGGAGGCGGCGGCGGTTACTACGGCGGCGGCGGATCCCTGCCGGGGTATGCAAACGGTGGCCCCGGTGGTGGTGGATCCAGCTACGGCCCGGCCGGCTTTTCGACTAGTTCCGGCTTGAGGGAAGGCGACGGGACTGCCACGGTCAC
>JAIBCJ010000105.1 GCA_019694145.1 Solirubrobacterales bacterium
ATGAGCACGGAGAATCGGCGTTATGCATTGGCGGAGCGGCCCGAAGGCCTGATTGACGAGGACACCTTCACCCTGGAGACGGGGCCGGTCCCGGAGATCGGCGAGGGCGAGGCCCTGGTCCGGGTCACCTGGATCTCGATCGACCCGACCAACCGGACCTGGATCGGTGAAGAACCGACCTACCTGCCCCCGGTCCAGATCGGCGAGACGATGCGGGCCCTGGGCCTCGGCGAAGTGGTCGAATCGAACAATCCGAATTACCCGGTCGGCGCCCTGGTCACCGGCCTGACCGGCTGGACCGATTACACCGTGATCAGTGACTCCAATCCGCTCATGGTGGTGCCGGAAGACGCCAGGTCCGCTCCTCCCGCCGCCCTGCTCGGCATGCTCGGCATGACCGGCTGCACCGCCTACTTCGGGATGCTCGAGATCGGCGAGCCGAAGGAAGGCGAGACGGTCGTCGTTTCCGCCGCGGCAGGAGCGGTCGGCACCGTGGCCGGCCAGCTCGCCAGGCTGAAGGGCGCCCGGGTGGTCGGGATCGCCGGCGGTCCGGAGAAATGCGCCTGGCTCATCGACGAGCTCGGCTTCGACGCCGCCGTTGACTACAAGGCCGACGACTGGAAAGAGCAGCTCCGGGCGGCCACCCCGGACGGAATCGATGTCAACTTCGAGAACGTCGGCGGCGAGATCATGGAAGCGGTCCTGCTGCGTCTCAACATCAATGCCCGCGTGGCCCTCTGCGGGCTGATCTCGGGTTACAACGACGACCTGCGCCCGCTCGACCCGAGAATCTTCGGCCGGCTGCTGGTCAACCGCGTCAGGCTGCAGGGCTTCATCATCCTCGACTACTACGCCCGCTTCGGCGAGGCGATCCGCGAACTTTCGGGCTGGGTTGCCGAGGGCAAACTGAAATCCGAGCAGACGGTGGTCGAAGGTTTCGAGAACCTGCCCGACGCCCTGAACATGCTCTTCAAGGGCGAAAACAAGGGCAAACTGGTCGTCAGCATCGCCAAATGAGCGGTCGATAAGAAGCTTCTAACGCGGCGTTGAAGATGATCTGATCGCGGCAGATCAAGGTCTGAATCCCTAGTCAATCTGACGGAAGGATTCACATGAAAGATCAGACCTTGAGACGCGCGGCCGCGGTGGCCCTGGCCCTCACCGGTGTCATCCATCTCGTGCTCGCCCCCGAATACATGGCCGAGCAGGCCTACATCGGCCTCCTCTTCATCGGCGGCGGAATCACCACGATCGCGCTGGCGGCATGGCTCTGGGTTCGCAGCGAGCCGGTCGCCTGGGTCGGTGCCGCGCTCGTCAGCGCCGGAATGGCCGCCGGCTTCATCCTCTCCCGGACGGTCGGCCTGCCCGGGTTCCACGAAGCAGAGTGGGAACTCTCGGGAGTCGTCTCGGTGCTGCTCGAAATCGGGGTCGTCGGCCTCGCCGCAGCGGCGCTCGGCTCCGGCGGCAGCGCCCGGACCGCGACCTCCTGATCCAGGGGGAAGGAGAAACCAGTTGACAGGCCAGGACGCCGGCATCCCAGCCCGGCGCCCGGCCACCGCCCGCCGCCGCCCGGATCCCCGGCCTCGAACTGGAGGTCGGGGATCCTTCCCTGTTTCCAGCAACGCAACTTGTAGCGGAAGGCCGGAACCGCCCGGCCCAGGCGACACCGACCGGTCCCTAGTTGGTTGGCAAGGCGGCTCCACTGTGGGAGCATGGGTCTGATGCCAGGCATCAGGTTCAGGGGGATTCTCGTCAGCGCCGCTTTTGCGGTCCTGCCCGTCTTTGCCGCACCGGCGGTTTCCTCCGCCGGCGACGACCCTGGAACCTCGGTTCTCGAAGTGCGGTTCAGCCGGAGTGCCAGTCTGAGAGGCGACGAAGCCAGTCTTCGAGCGGCGAGCGAGCCCGCCCTTGACCGGGTCGAGAAGCTCTTCGAGCGGATCGGGACGATCAGCGCCGAACCTCTCGCGGCCGGGGTCAGCCAGGCCGAGTCGACCGCGTTGGCGAGGCGGGCCAGCAGGCTCTCCGGAGCCATGACCACCAACATGGCCGACTGGTACCGGGTCGAGGTACCGGCGGGCACTGAAGCAGACGCCCTCGATGCGCTCCGCAACTCGGGCCAGGTCGCCTATGCCGGCCGGGCCCCGGTCGCCCTTCCGCCACCGGTCACGCCCGATTTCAGTCCGGGCCAGCTTCACCTCGACATGGCTCCCACCGGTATCGGCGCCGAGTACGAAGAGACCGAGCCACGAGTCCGGGGCGGGGGCGTGACCGTGGTCGACCTCGAGTACTACTGGACCCGGACTCACGAGGATCTCCAGCTGCCTGCGTCCTCCGACATCGGTGGCGGCGAGTACGTTCAGTACACCGCCTTCGATGACGAGCACGGCACCGCGGTCTTCGGGATCCTCAACGCCGACGACAACGGGTTCGGCGTGACCGGGATCGTGCCCGAGGCGACGATGAAGGGCATCTCCCCGACCATGGCACCCGACTTCGGCTACAACCCGGCCGGGGCTCTGACCTACCTTGCCGACAAGCTGAGTCCCGGTGACGTCGTGCTGATCGAGCAGCAGGCCGACGGTCCCGGTCCCGGCCCTTCCGATTACGTGCCGATGGAATGGAATCAGGCGAGCTTCGACGCGATCCGGCAGCTCGGCGACCTCGGAATCGTGGTCGTGGAAACCGGGGGCAACGGGGGCTACGACCTCGACTCCCCCGCCATGCTCGGCCGTTTCAACCGTGCGAACCGGGACTCCGAAGCGATCGTGGTCGGAGCCGGGGACTCGGTCACTCACGCCCCGCTCTGGTTCACCTCGCACGGATCGCGGATCGACCTCCAGGGCTACGGCAACAACCTGGTCACGACCGGCAGTAACGGTGACCTCCAGGGCCCGGGTCCGGGCGAAAAGGACATCCGCTACACCAGCAGCTTCGACGGAACCTCGGGGGCCGGGCCGGTTGTCGCGGGCGCGGTCGCCGCGGTTCTTTCCTACCTGAAGGCGACCGGTCAGCCGCCGCTGGACGCGGACCAGCTGGTCGGGTTGCTCCGCAGCACCGGCACTCCCCAGGCGAGTCCGGAACTGGGGCAGATCGGACCGCTGCCGGACATTCCGGCGGCGATCGCCACGATTCAGGGCAGCCTTCCGACCGTGTCGATCACGGGCCCCGGGGACGGGCTCACGTTCGACTTCAACTCGGCTCATTTCCTTGGGCTTACCTGCGGTACCGGGGCCGGGCCGGATCTCGAGTCCTGCCTCGCCAGGGACCAGGGCCCGGACGGGGAGACGAATCTGGTCACCGGCGACCGGCTGCCGACCGATCAGCCGGGCACCCACACCCTGACCGCGACCGCGACCAACGAGCTGGGGCTGACCGCGACTGACACGGTCACCTACGAGGTCGGGCCGGGCTGCTTCGCTGACGGGGTCAGGCTGGCCTCGGTCCAGCCCCGGGGAGCAAAGGTGAAGCTGCTCGGTGCCGCCGACCCCTCCAGCGCCGGCCGCCAGGCCAGGATCCTGCGGGCCGGCAAGCGGGCCGGCACCGCGACCGTCACCGGAGACGGCAGGATCGAAGCGACGGTCAGCGCCCCGAAATCGAAGCGGCTTCGCCCCGGGACGCGCTACCGGCTGGTCGTCGGTGGAAGCAGGTCGAATCCGATGAAGCCAAGCGGAGCGGTCAGGGTCCTTTCCCGCAAGCCGCTTCCGGATGCCGACCTGATCAAGGGAAAACTGGCCGGGGTCAGGAAGCAGGGCCGGTTTACACTGCGGGCCCGCCCGCTCTGCGGCGGTCCGGCCACTTCGCGCCAGGTCAGCTTCAACCGCAGCGGCGTCTTTTCGGTCCGGATCGGTTTCACGAGCGCCACCCGGACCTTCTCGATCAGGCGGTCCGGCGGGGAAGTCCCCCTCCCGGTGGTCATGCCGGCCGCCCGGTTCATCACCGGGAACTGAACCCCGCTCAGACCAGCGAGTCCGGACCCAGGCCGGCGACCGAGTTCTGACCGGTCAGCGCGAGGGCGACGTCGGCGTCGGACTTCAGCACCCGGAGCATCTTCTCCACCCCGGCCTGGCCTTCCGCGGCAACCGCCCAGGCCCAGGCCCGGCCAATGATCACGGCTTCGGCCCCGAGGGCGAGCATCTTGACCATGTCGAGGCCGTTTCTTATGCCGCCGTCGGCAAGCACCGTGGTCTCGTCCCCGACCGCTTCGGCAACCCCGGGCAGGGCGGCTGCGGTCGATGGCACCGCGTCAAGCTGCCGCCCACCGTGATTGGAGACGACCACCCCGTCAACCCCGGCGTCGACCGCCTTGCGGGCATCCTCCGGGTCGAGCACGCCCTTGACCACCAGCTTGCCCTTCCAGTTCTCCCGCACCCAGGCGATGTCATCCCAGGTGACCGAAGGGTCGAACTGGGCGTCGACCCATTCCTTGAAGTCCTCCGGGGTGCGGGCGCCGGGCACAACTTCGGCCAGGTTGCCGAAGGTCAGCGGCTTGCCGGCGATCGGCACGCGCCTGACCCAGCCCGGATGGGAAACGAGGTCGAGTCCGCGCCTCAGCTGGGCGACCCGGGTCGGCGAGTCACCCATCCCGTTGCGGGTGTCGCGGTGGCGGGCGCCGACCACGGCCAGGTCAATGGTCAGGGCCAGAACCGGAGCGCCGACCGCCTCGGCCCTCGCCATCAGCTTCTCGGCGTAGCCGCGGTCCCGCATCACATAAAGCTGGAACCAGGGCGGCACGGAGGTCGCTTCGGCCACCTCTTCGATCGAGCAGATCGAAACGGTCGACTCGGTGAACGGAACTCCGGCCGCTTCCGCCGCGCGGGCTGCCTGGACCTCGGCCCTCGTCGCGAACATCCCGGCCAGCCCGACCGGCCCGAGAATCACCGGCATCGAAAGCTTCTGGCCGAGGACCTCGGTCGCCTGCTCCCGGACCGATACGTCCCGCATCACCCGCTGACGGAGAAGAACCTTTGCGAGGTCGGTTTCGTTCGCCCGTGCAGTCACCTCTTCATAGGCGCCACCGTCGATGTAATCGAAGAGCTGCCGCGGCAAACGCCGGCGGGCGAGTTCCCGGTAATCACGCACTGTGGCCGGCTGGACGTTCAGGGGCTGATCAGCGGAGAAGCGCATGGCGGCAAACTACCGGCTGAAGGCCGAAGCCCCCGGCTCACGCGGCGGGAAACTCGATCTCGAAGCGGGCACCCCCGAGTGGCGAGTCAACACACCTCGCTTCACCTCCATGGGCCTCGGCGATCGCCCGGACGATGGCCAGACCGAGCCCGGAACCGCCCAGCGAACTGCTGCGCGACTCATCCAGCCGCGCAAAACGGTCGAAGACCCGCTCCCGGTCACTTTCGGGCACGCCGGGTCCGTCGTCGTCCACGGCCAGAACCACCTTCGATCCATGGTCGGTGGCCGACACCTCGATCCTGCCCCCTTCTTCCGTGTGGGCGATTGCGTTCGAGATCAGGTTCGAGAGCAGCCGGGCGACCTGTTCGCGGTCGATGTTCACCCGGCGCCCGGTGACGACTCCGGCCACCAGGTCGCGATTGTTTTCAAAGGCCATGCCTTCCACCTCGGCCGAAATCAGCGGCTCCAGTTCCAGCGGCTCGAGCCGGAGGCCTTCGGAGGATTCGGCCCTGGCCAGCAGCAGCAGGTCATCGACCATCAACTCCATCCGTGCGGTCGCCTGGGAAACGAGCTCGTAAACCCGGGTGACCTCTTCCCGGGAGGGGTTCGGGTTCCGGGCAAGCACCTCCGCCTGGCCCCGCACCACGGTCAGGGGGGTCCGCAGGTCATGCGAAGCGTCGGCGACGAAAGCCCGTTGACGGTCGAAGGCATCCTCGAGACGGTCGAGCATCCCGTTGAATGATTCGGCCAGCCGGCGGGCTTCGTCCCGGGTCCCTTCGACCGGCATCCTCGCGGAGAGATCTCCCGCGTCGACTCCTTCGGCGACCTGGGCCATCCGCCGCATCGGGCGGGTGGCGGTACTGGCCAGAAGCCAGCCGGCCAGCGCGCCGAGCAGCAGGGTCGCGATGCCGACGATGACGAAGGTATCGCTGAGGCCTTCGAGCGCGTTCTCGGCCGGAGCCAGCGGTTGCCCGACCCGGATCGTCGCCTTGACGCCCCCGGGGAGTTCGACCTCCCGGGTCAGGATCCGGACCTTGCCGGCGTCTTCAACCTCGATCGTCGAGTAGCCCGGAGCCGACCCCAGGATCCGGTCCGCATCCTGCTTTTTCTCGGCGGGCTCGTCTTCGCTGTCGTCACCGCTTTCGTGGCCGGCGTGTTTCTGCTCGCCGTCGGAATGGTGATCTTCGAGACCCGGCCCGACCAGCTCCGGCTGGTTGCTGGCAGTGCCACCGCCTTCGATCGAGATCGAAACCAGCCGGGCGTTCGGGCCGAAGCCCTCCGCCGAGGTGATCTGACGGGCCCTGGCGGTGTGTTCTGCCGGTGTGTCCGCGCCACCGACCTTCAGCCTCGCGGCGATCTGGCTGACTCCCTTGTCCAGCTCCGACTCGGTGCGGTCCTTCAGTTCGGACCCGGTGCCTCGATAGACCGCGAAGTAGGTGACCCCCAGGGCAATCAGCAGGACCAGGGCGATCGAGATCGCGAGCTTGCCTCTCAGTCCGGGATGGGGCATGTTCACCGGCCGTCACGCAGCCGGTAGCCGACCGATCGAAGGGTTTCGATCGGGTCCGGCCGGCCTTCCATCGCCAGCTTGCGCCGCAGGTATGCGATGTAAACCCCGACGATGTTGGTCCCCGGGTCGTAGTCATAGCCCCAGACTCCGTTCAGCAACTGCTCCCGGGAAAGCACCTGCCCGGGATGCCGCATCATGTAGGCGAGCAGGTCGAATTCACGGGCCGAGAGCAACACTTCGACATCGCCGCGCTTGACCCGCCGGCGCAGCAGATCCAGTTCGATGTCACCGGTCCTGAGCTCGGTCGCGCTGCCCTGGGCCGGGCTTCTCAGCTGGGCCCGGATTCTCGCGACCAGTTCCTCGAAGGCGAATGGCTTCGTCACGTAGTCGTTCGCGCCGGCGTCGAGTCCGGCCACCCGGTCGGCGACCTCCCCCTTCGCGGTGAGCAGGATCACCGGCGTGGACCCGTCCTCCCGGCGCAGCGAAGCGAGCACCTCGAGGCCGTCCTTGCCGGGCAACATCAGGTCGAGCAGGATCAGGTCGAAGCGTCCGGTTCTGGCGAGGGCTTCCCCGTCGATCCCGTCCGCGACCCAGGTCACCGCATGACCCTCCGCTTCAAGGCCACGGGCGATGAAGTCGGCTATCGCCTTTTCGTCTTCGACCAGGAGGATGCGCATCGGTGCCGATCGTAACTGCGAATCCGGCCGGGATCGCGTTTCTAAGAGAACTCTCATGTTTCGTTACGGATCCTCCAAGCCGGCTGGATCAACCTTTCGGACATGAGCGAAACGCATGACGACCAGAAGCCCGATCAGAACGATCCCGCAACCACGGAACTGACCCCGGAAAAGGGGTGGTCGGCGACAACCCGCAGGCTCGCCGACAACCCGGTGGGCCGCTGGGTCGCGGTGGGTGCCGCCGTCGTCGTTGCGCTCTTCAGCGGGATGTTGATCGGGCGGGCCACCGGGCAGGACCCGGCCGAGGCCGGACCCGCATCTTTCGGCCGGCCGGACGGCGACGGACCTCCGGCTGGTGGCCAGGTGCCCTTCCACGGCGACGACGACTTCGGCGGCCAGAGCTTTGGCGACGACGACAGCTACGAACAGCCAGAGGGGGGCGATGACGAACACAGTGAAAGCTCCTCCGGCGGCTCCTCGCCCTCGCCGCTGGAGACCGGACAGTCCTGAGGAGGTACATGAGCATGAATGAACTGACCCCAAAAGAAATGGCCGAGGCGAAGAAGCTGGCCCGCCGGGTTCGGGTCGGGAACATCCGCCGCCGGATCGCCTACGGAGCGACGCTGATGGTCGCGGTGTTCAGCGGCGCCATCCTCTTCCGATCGCTGGAACAGCAGACGGGAACCGCCGCGACCAACGTTTCGGCCGTGACCCGCAGCGACGAGAGCGATGACTCCGAGGGCCTGAGCGCGCTCGTCACGCAGGTTTCATCGGCATTCGGGGATGACGGAGAAGAAGAGGAAGGTTCACCTTCGACCACGGCAGGCACGGTGACCGGTTCCACGACCACTTCAAGCGCTCCCCCGCTGGTCACCAGCCAGTCATGAATGACCTGGCCACAACCCTCTGTTTCCCCGCCCTCGGCGGCGAAGTCCTGATCCAGGCGGAAGGCCCGGGTTCCGACCTCGCGGTCGAAGAGGCCCGGGAGCTGGTCCTGGATCTGCACCGCCGGCTGACCCGCTTCGAACCATCCAGCGAGCTCTGCCAGCTCAACCGCAGCAGCGACCGGGCCGTGAAGGCAAGCCC
>JAIBCJ010000232.1 GCA_019694145.1 Solirubrobacterales bacterium
GAGAGCCCGGAAGCGGATTCGAACCGCTGACCCCTTCCTTACCATGGAAGTGCTCTACCTACTGAGCTATCCGGGCGGGTCGGGGAACTTTACCGTGGCAGGGCCGGTTCGGTCTTTCCGGCGCTCCGGCCGGCCGCCTCCCCGCCCTGGCCGGTCCGGACCGCTGGCTCAGCCGTCTTCGCCGAGGTCGCGCCGGATGCCTTCCGAGATCGCCTGCTCCGAGACCTCCTCCATCGCGAACTGGAAGGAGGCGATGAAGGCATCCGAAGCCAGCGGCCGGAGCCGCCTCAGCGAGTCGCGCACCTCGGGCCAGCGGTCCCGGGGCCGGCCGGCCCGGTCAAAGGGCTCCCAGACCTGTTCGTCGAAGAGCCGGATGAAGACCTCGGCAACCGCGGTCGAGCGTTCCTTCAGCGTCTCGAGGGTGTCGAGGCAGTCGTCAATCGGCACCCCGATCGCGGCGAGTTCCTGGCCAGCCTTGAGCAATTTCGGGGAAAGGACTTCGAAGCGGCCCTCGCCAAGTGGCCGCATCAGGCCTAGGGCCTCGCACCGCCTCAGCCTCTCCTCGTCGAAATTCTCGCCCGCCCAGGCCCCGCCGATCTCCCGCAGGCTCATGACCTCCGGTTGCTCGTCCTCGTAGGGTGCCCGCACATCCCGGGTGAAACGCAGGAGTTCACCCGGATCTTCACCGGCGCTGTCGAGGATCCGGCGGATCGCCTCGAGGTTGAAGCCTTCCTCCTGGAGTTCGCGGATCAGTTCGATCCGGTCGACGTGTCCCTGGTCGTAGTAGCCGGTCCTGCCCACCACCTTCGGCGGGTCAAGCAGGCCGCGCGACTGGTGGGCGCGGATGTTTCGCACCGTCATGCCGGTGCGGTCGGCCAGGTCACCGATCGTGATCCGTTCGGTTCCCGGACTCGCAGTTGTCCCGTTTTCGGAAGTCACCTGAGAAGATCGTAAGCCGTAAAGGGGGTCGGGCACCCCGGGTCGACCCTGATGCGATCTAAGGGTCATTCCCAATCGACAGGATCGGCCCGGCCGTTCAGTCTCAAGGCCATGAACGAACAGTCTCCTCCCGAGAAACTCATCCGCTCCCGCACCGACCGCTATGTCGGCGGTGTCGCCGCAGGCCTCGCCGCGTACCTGAAGGTCGACCCGGTCTTCGTCCGGATCGCCTTCGTCGCCACCCTGGCCCTGGGCGGGCTCGGACTCCTTGCCTACGTGATCCTGCTGGCCGTGATGCCGGTCGAAGGCGACCCGGCCGAGCCGCTGCCCCCGATCGAGCCGAAACGCCGCAACCTGATGATCGGCCTCGCGGTGATCGTCGGCATCATCGGCATCGCGACGGCCGATTCAGGGAACTTCGCCGGCTGGCTGTTCGGCTTCTGGCCTGGCACCCTCTTCGGCATTCTCTTCTGGTCGGCGGCCGCGGTCGCCGTAATCTGGCTGCTGGCTTCCGGAGCACTCACCGGAAACCGTGGCGACGAACCCGCCGAGGCACCCCGAACCCCTTCCTTTCCGGATTCCGAGCCCAGAAAGCAGGACCCGTCGACCGAGGTCGTTACCTACGCCGAGTCCCCGACCCAGCTTCCAACCGAAGTGATGGAGACCAGGCAGATGTACGCACGGGCCGGCCAGGGCGCGGGCGGCGAGACCTCCGAGGGGTCCGGCCCCGAAGCTTCGGCCGCCTCGGCCCCTCCGGCCCGGGATGACGGTTCCGGTGTGGTCGGCAAGATCATGGTCTGGTTCGCGATCGGCCTGACCGCGCTGATCGTCTTCTGCACCCTCTTCGTGATCTCGGCCGGGACGACCGCGATCTTCGGCGGGGTGCCGATGGCTGCCCTGGTGATCATCCTCGGCGGCGGCATGATCTTCGCCGGGGTGCGCGGCCGCCGGCAGGTGTCGCTCTGGCTCTTGACCGCCGCGATCGCGATCACCCTGCCGATGGCCGCCGTCTCGATCGCCGACCTCCGGGTCGAAGGCAGCTACGGCGAAATCAGGGAAACCCCGCTCACGATGGCCGACATCCCGGAGGACGGCTACACCATGGCCGCCGGAAACATGACGATCGACTTGCGGAAGTTTCACTTTTCCCCGCTTCACGAACAGTCGATAGAGGTGAAGAGCGGCATGGGCCTGACTTCGGTCATCGTTCCGGACGACGTCTGCGTGAGCGGCCTGGTCACCGGGAAGGCCGGGATCGCCAACATTCGCGGGCTTGAATCGAACGGCCTCGATATCCACCAGAGCGCTCCCGGCCCGTCCGACTGGAAGCCCGGCATGCGAAGCAGAGGCAACCTGCTGCTGATCGACGGCGATTTCAAACTCGGAGCCTTCGAGGTCGTGGACGCGACCCAGTGGCGTCGGGATGGCCGCGGCGGCAGCTTCGAAGACAACGATCTCGATCCCGATGCGCGGGCATCGACCGCCGCACGCGCACGGGCGACCGCAGCTTGCGCACCTCGCCCGACGCGCCTCGAGAAGCTGAAGGCGACGGCCAGCTCCTGAACGAACCACCCGACAAGCGGCT
>JAIBCJ010000233.1 GCA_019694145.1 Solirubrobacterales bacterium
CGGACCACCCGGACCCCGCTCAGGGTTTCCTGCAGGTGCGAGGTGACCCGGGCGATCTGCTCGCGGGTCTCGCGGAAGGCGCCGGCCGAGTACTTGCGGAACACCAGGCTGGTGACCAGCAGGAGCGGCAGGACCAGGAAGGTGATCAGGGCCAGCCGCCAGTCCAGCAGCAGCATGATCGCGACCACCCCGAACAAAGTGAGCAGGTTCGCAAACAGGGTCACGATGCCGTCGCTTATCAGCTGGTTCAGCGCCTCGATGTCATTGGTCATGCGGGAAATCAGGGCACCGGGCCGGTTCCGGTTGAAGAATCCGATCGACATGCGCTGGATGTGTTTGAAGACCTGCTCGCGGAGATCCTGCAGGACCCGGATCCCGACCCAGCCGACCAGCCAGGTCTGCAGCCAGGAAGTGACTGCGTTGACGATGATCGCGGCGACGAAGAGGGCGATCGTCAGGTTCAGCGCCGGGATGTTGCCCGCCTCGATGCCGGAGTCGATAGCCCGGCCCGCCAGGTACGGCGGTGCCAGAGCGGCGGCGGTCGAGGCGATCACGGCCATGACCATGAAGATGATCCGGGTCCGGTACGGCTTCAGCAGGCCGAAAGTCCAGTGGAGCTTGCGGCCCCGGCCGGCGACGATTTCCCGATGCTCGCGGTTCCGACCGGCGCTTCGCGATTTCCGGTTTCGAAGGGCCGGGCTCATGCCAGCACCTCCTCGTCTTCGGGAACGAAGAGCGGCTCCTCGCCCGAGCCGCCGGTGAGTTCGCGGAAGAGCGGCGAGCGTTCGGTCAACTCCGCAACCGTGCCGCGGTCCTGAATCCGGCCGTGCTCCAGCAGCAGGACCTCGTCGGCCAGGGAAATGGTGGAGAGGCGGTGGCCGATCACAAAGGTGGTGCGGCCGGCCATGACCTCGGCCAGCCCGGCGCGAATCTGCTGCTCGGTGGTGGCGTCAAGCGAGGAGGTTGCGTCATCGAGGATCAGGATGCGCGGGTCGGCCAGCAGCGCCCGGGCGATCGCCACCCGCTGGCGCTGGCCGCCGGAAAGGGTGAGACCGCGTTCACCGACCACCGTCTCGTAGCCATCCGGCAGAGCCTCGATGAACTCGCTCGCCTGGGCGAGCCGGGCTGCCCGCTCAATCTCGTCCCGCGTCGCGTCAGGCCGGGCGTAGGAGATGTTCTCGGCGATCGTGTCGCTGAACAGGAAACTGTCATCGGAGACGTAGGCGATCTGGTGGCGAAGCGACGGGAGGTCAACCTCGCGGAGGTCGGCGCCGTCAATCGAAACGCTGCCGCCGGTCGGGTCATAGAGCCGGGCGAGCAGTGCGGCGAGGCTGGTCTTGCCGGCACCGGAAGGGCCGACCAGGGCGATCCGGGTCCCGGCCGGAACCTCAAGGTCGATTCCCTGGAGGGCATCCGGCGCCTCCGGGCCGTAGCTGAGCGAGACATCGTCAAACCGCACCGCACCGCCACCCTCGGGCAAGGGCCCGGCGCCCGGCTTTGAAAAAAGCTCCGGTTCGCGGTCCAGCACCTCGAAGAGGCGGTTTCCGGAAGCGATCGCTCGCTGGCCCATCCCCAGTGCCATGCCGACCGTGCGAAGCGGGCCGGCCAGCATCAGCATGTAGACGTAGAAGGCGGTGAACTGGCCGAGGTCAAGGTTGCCGCTCAGGACCTCGTGGCCGCCGACCAGCAGAACCAGGGCAGTGCCGAGCTGGGGCAGGGCGGCGATCAGCGGCGAGAAGAAGGCCTGGATCCGGGTCGAGCGAATCGACTGGTCAAACAGGCGGTCAACCGCGCCCTGGAAGCGCTCGAACTGGTGATCCTCGCGAGCGAACGCCTTGACCACGCGGATTCCGGAAACGCTCTCCTCGGCCTGGGCGGTGAGCTCGGCGACCCGCTGGGCCACCTCCTGCATCGCCGGGCGCGACTGACGGGTGTAGCGGAGCGCGGTGAACACGATCAGCGGAGTGGGGGCCAGGGCGATCAGCGCGAGCCAGGGATTGATCACGAACATGACCACGCCCGCCAGCAACACGGTAAGCAGGCTCTGGCTGAAGAAGATCAGGCCGTAACCGAGGAAGAAGCGGATCGATTGCAGGTCGACCGTGGCCCGGCTCATCAGCTGGCCGGTCTGGTTGCGGTCGAAGAAACCAAGCTCGAGGCTCATCAGGTGGGCGTAGACCTCCTGGCGAAGATCGAACTCGACCGCCAGCGAGACCCTGCCGGCGACGATCCGTCTGATCACCGTGAGCCCGAGCCGCAGGACCGCGGCAAGGAGGATCGCCCCGACCAGCCAGAAGAGCTGCTGCCGGTCACTGCTGTCGATCGCGTTGGTGGCCTTGCCGACCAGGGCCGGGATCAGCACCGTCATGCCCATCGCCAGCCAGGCAAAGACCATGGAACCCCAGAGCTCGCGGCGATGGGGCCTCAGGAATCCCAGAAGTCGCCTGAAGGTGGGCATCCCCTTCACTATACAAAATGAAGTAATGGGGTTGGTCAGGGACATTGGGGCGGCG
>JAIBCJ010000106.1 GCA_019694145.1 Solirubrobacterales bacterium
CAGGTGGATCGCATCACGAACGTCATCGTCGACCACCGAGACCGCGCTGAGATCGAAGTAAAGCCGGGCCAGGCGGGGGTCCTCGTCCATGACCTTCCAGACTCCGGCGATCATGCCGGCAGCGATGTCGGGGACGGTCTCGACGTTGTTCAGCTCGGAGACGACCGCGACGGTGATCCGTTCACCGATGATGTCGGCGACCGCGGCGACCAGGCCCTGCTTCGACCCGAAGTAATAGGAGATCAGGGACTTGTTCTCGCCGGCCCGGACCGCGACCTTGGCGTAGGTCAGCCCGGCGTAGCCCTCTTCAAGCAGAGTCTCGACCGCCGCGTCGAGCACGCGCTCCCGGGCCCCGGTCGAAGGCCGACCGGGGCCGCGGGGCTGCTTTTCGGCTGCTGCCTCCAATCGCGAGCCTTTGGCTCAGGCAGGGTCGCCGGCCAGCATGGCGGGATCGAGACCCATCGCCGCCAGCTTCTTCGACAAGGCCTTCATCGCATAGTTGAAGACCTCGGTCGAGTGGTAGAAGGGCGTTTCGAAGCTGTACGGATCCTCGACCCAGGAAGGGGCGAAGACCAGCGGCGTGATCGGCAGGCATTCCCTCAGGGTGTCCTGGACGATCAGCGCGTTGGCCTGATCGGCCTTGATCGCGTCGGCGAGGAACTTGACCCCGAAACCGACGTGGCGGGATTCGTCGCGGTTGACCGCGGTGAAGCCGGAGACGAAGCCGGGCAGCCAGTCCCGTTCCTTCAGTGACTTGATGATGAAGCGGGCTCCGGTCAGGGCGAGGGTGCCCTCGATCACGATCATGTAGACGGTGACGCCACGGACTAGCGCCGGGAAGTCGGTCGGGTCAAGCCGGAGGCGCTCGGCGCAGTCGTGCAGGATCCCGTCGAAGAGCTTCTCCCAGTCCTTGTTCACGTTCGGCCGCTGGGTTTCCAGCATGGCGCCGATGTCGGCCGCCTTCATGCCGAGCACCTCGCGGTAGAAGCGGTCGAAGAAGACCATGTGCTTGGCCTCGTCCGAGATCTGGGTGGTGAGGAAAGCCTTCGCCTCATGTGACGGGGCAGCGATCGCGAAGGGCAGAAGCTCGACCGTCACCCGCTCCTCGCCGAGGAAGAACTGGGAGAAGCCGAAGAGCATGAAGCGACGTTCCTCCTCGGTCATGAAGTCCGGGTCATTCCACTGCTCGGCGTCAACCGAGAAGTCGAAGTCTTCGGTCGACCAGTGCTGGCGCTGCCAGCGCATGAACAGCTTCTCGTAGGAAGGAGCCGCCTCGATGATCCGGTCGAGACCGGACATCACCTTGTCGATGTCACCGTCGAGCAGAACCTGAAGCGCTTCGTCTTCGGTCTTGAACTCGACTTCGCCGTTGCCGTTACCTGAACTGCCGTTTTCGCTCATCTCTCTCCTGAAGATCTTTGTGGCCTGGGCGAATAATAAACGAACGACCAACAAATAATCAAGTCTGTTTGCCGAAGCCGGCCGGCGAGGTACCTACCGACCATGAAACGTCTCGCCTTCCTCATCCTGCTCCTTCCTCTCGCCGCTCTCGCCGCTTGTGGCGGCGAAACCTCCCCCGAGGACGATGTGACCGAAGTCGCCAACCAGATCCTCGAGGCCAAATCCCCCGAGCAGGTCAAGGTGGTCTGCCAGGAGCTGATCACCCCCGGGATGCTCAGGTCCGTCTACGGCGGCGAGCTCGCCAGGTGTGAGGATCAACCGCTGAACGACGACAGCGGAATCGAGGACCCGGGCGAGGTCGGCGTCGCCTCGGTCTCGGTCGAAGGCGAAAAGGCCGACGCGGCGATCGTCACCACCGGCGGTTCAACCGACGGCAATGACGGCACCTGGTACTTCAGGAAGACCGGCGGCGACTGGAAGCTCGACCGGATAGGTGACGACTTCCTGCGGACCAGCTTCGCGATCTCGATCCGGAACGTTGACCAGGGCGTGGTCAGCTATGAGCCGATGCGGAAGTGCATGGGCCGCGAGGTCGAGCAGTTGCCGGCCAGCCAGATCCGGGGCTTCATGTACAAGACGATGCGGGGTGACCGGCAGGCGGCGCTGGATTCGGTCCTGAAGATTGCCGGGGCCTGCCCGCGACCGATGGCCGAATTCGTCGCCAATGAACTGGCGACCAGGGTCCTGGCCAAAAAGGAAGTCACCCCGGCCCAGATCCTCTGCGCGAAGAAGAAGCTGGTGCCGCTGCTTCAGGTCACCGACCTCTCCTCGATCGCCCTCGGGTCGGGCGATTACGGCGACGCGACCGGCCTGGCCCTGGCCGGACTGATCGCCGGCGTGATGAAGCAATGCCCGGCCTAGATATTTAGCCATCACTCAAAATCTTTTCCGAGGCACTAGTATCCCCGGGGTTGCCAGAGACTGCCGACAGACAGGAAATCACCGCCGACAAGCGTGACGTCGCGGCCGATGGCTCGATCGGCATGCCCTCGGCCTCCGACCTCGAGCGGCTCCGCTCGAAGGGCAGGCTGCGCTACTTTCTAGCCCTCTTCGGGGCGGCCTTCGTCGCCGCCGTGGCCTATGTCGACCCGGGCAACTTCGCAACCAACGTCGCCGCCGGTGCCGAGTACGGCTACATGCTGCTCTGGACGGTGCTCGCGGCAAACCTGATGGCGATGCTGATCCAGTTTCTCTCGGCCAAGATGGGGATCGCCACCGGCCGGAACCTCCCCCAGCTCTGCCGCGAGCACTTTCCCCGCCGGGTCACCTGGGGCCTCTGGGTCCAGGCGGAGATCATCGCCATGGCGACCGACCTGGCCGAGATCGTCGGCGCGGCGATCGCCCTCAACCTGCTCTTCGGCACCCCCCTCTTCGTCGGCGGCCTGATCGGCAGCGCGATCGCCTTCGTGCTGCTCGCCCTGCGCAACCGCGGCTACCGCCGTTTCGAGACGGCGATCATCGGACTGCTCGGGATCATCCTCGCGGGGTTCCTCTACGAGTCGTTCAAGATCGGCCCCGACGCTTCCGGCGTGCTCAACGGGTTCGTGCCGGAGCTCCAGGGAACCGACAGCCTGCTGCTCGCCGTCGGAATCATCGGTGCCACCGTCATGCCCCACGTGATCTACCTGCACTCGGCCCTGACCCAGGACCGGATCCAGCCCAGGGATGATCGCGAGCGCCACTCCCTGATCGACTTCCAGAAGTTTGACGTGGGGCTGGCGATGGGCATCGCCGGCTTCATCAACATGTCGATGCTGGCGATCGCCGCGGCCGTGCTCGGCGGCACCGGCATCGACTCGATCGAAGGCGCCTTCGACGGCCTCAAGGATCTGGTCAGCCCCGCCGCCGGTATCGCCTTCGGCCTGGCCCTGCTCGCCTCGGGGATCGCCGCCTCCAGCGTCGGCACCTTCGCCGGGCAGGTGGTCATGCAGGGCTTCATCAACCGGATGATCCCGCTCTTCCTGCGGCGGGCGATCACGATGGCTCCCGCCCTGATCATCCTCGCGATCGGCCTCGACCCGACCCGCTCGCTGGTGATCAGCCAGGTCATCCTCTCCTTCGGCATTCCCTTCGCGCTGGTGCCGCTGATCGTGCTCACCTCGCGCCGCGACGTAATGGGCGAGGGCTTTGAAAACCACCGGCTGACCACGATCGTCGCCTCGATCTTCGCCGCGATCATCATCGCGCTCAACCTCTTCCTGCTCTTCCAGACCTTCACCGGTAACTGAGGCCACCGGACCGGACGGACCGTCCGCGGCGGCCCGGGCCGAACGGCCACTTTTGTTAGTCTCAGCCGCCTGACCGACCAGTCTGAAAACACGGTAATTCCATCCGATTCAGACTCCGATAACCAGCCCGACCATCCGAAGGATCCGGATCGTTCCCGCTGGATTGCGCTCTACGTCCTGTGCGCCGGGGTATTGATGATCGTTCTCGACGCAACCGTCGTGAACGTCGCCCTGCCGGCAATCCAGGACGATCTCGGGTTTTCCCAATCCAGCCTGGCCTGGGTGGTCAACGCGTACCTGATCGCCTTCGGCGGGCTGTTGCTCCTCTCGGGGAGGCTGGGCGACCTGATCTCCCGGCGCGACGTGTTCCTGGTCGGCCTGGTCGTTTTCACCACCGCGTCCCTACTTTGCGGTTTCGCCCAGAGTGATGTGATGCTGGTCGCCTTCCGTTTCCTGGCCGGGATCGGGGGGGCCCTGACCGCCGCGGTCGTGCTGGGCATGATCGTGACCATGTTCCCCGAGCCGAGCGAACAGGCGAAGGCGATCGGCGTCTATGCCTTCGTCGCCTCGGCCGGCGGTTCGGTCGGCCTCCTGGCCGGCGGCATCCTCACCCAGGCGCTCTCCTGGCACTGGATCTTCTTCATCAACATCCCGATCGGCATCGCTACCGGCTACTTCTCACTGAAGTTGCTCGAGCGCGACAAGGGACTCGGCTTCTCCCACGGAGCCGACATCCTCGGCGCCGTGCTGATCACCGCCTCGCTGATGCTCGGTGTCTTCACGATCGTCGAACCGGCCGCCGTGCACGGTTGGGGAGACACGACGACCCTGCTCTGCTCGGCCGGTTCCTTCCTGCTCCTGATCGCCTTCCTCGTGCGGGAATCAACGGTCGCCAATCCGCTGGTCCCGCTGCGGATCTTCAAGTCCCGCAACGTCTCCGGGGCCAACGCCGTCCAGGCCCTGACCGTGGCCGGCATGTTCGGACTCTTCTTCCTCGGGGTGCTCTACCTGCAGGAAGTCCTCGGCTACGACGCGCTCCAGACCGGCATCGCCTTCCTTCCCACCACCCTGGTCATGGGCACGCTTTCGGTCAGGTTCTCGGAGCCGCTGATCATGCGTTTCGGCGCCAGAAACTGCCTGATCGTCGGGCTGGTGCTGATCGCGATCGGCCTGGCCCTCTTCGCCCGGGTCCCGGTTGACGGCAACTACTGGACCGACGTGCTGCCCTCCACCCTCCTGCTCGGCTCCGGGGTCGGGGTCTGCTTCCCCTCACTCATGACCCTGGCCATGTCCGGTGCGACCAGGGCCGACGCCGGTCTCGCCTCCGGGCTTGTCAATACGACCGCCCAGGTCGGTGCCGCGATCGGGCTGGCCGTGCTCGCGACCATCGCCGCAACCAAGACCGACAACCTCCTCGACGCCGGCGAACCCCGGCCCGAGGCCCTGGTCGCCGGCTACGAGGTTGCCTTCTGGGTCGCCGCCGGGCTGGTCGTGGTCGCGCTGATCGTCGCCTTCATCGTGCTCGAACCGGCCCGCCCGCAGGAGGCCGGGGCGGAAGGCCCGGACGGCATGACCGAGGCCGAACTCGAATCCGAAGTCGGCACCACCCTCTAGCCGGCGAGCGCTACTGCGACTCGGGACCGGCGTTGACCAGCCAGCTGGTGCCGAAGCGGTCGACCACCATGCCGAAGGTCGCGCCCCAGGGTGCCTGCTCGAACGGCATCACGACCGTTCCGCCTTCGCTGAGCCCCTCGAACCATCGGCGGAGCGTCTCTTCGTCGTCACCGCTGAGCGAAACGGACACTCCCGACTGCCCGTTGAATTCCATCGAGTTGGGGGTGTCGGCGCCCATCAGGTTGAACCCGTCTGCGGTGACCAGGTGCGCGTGCATCACCTTTTCCTGCTCGGCCGGATCCTCGCTGGCGTGGAAGTCGGCAAACGAGTTGATCGTGAGCTCGCCGCCCAGCACCGACTGGTAGAAGGTCATCGCCTCACGGGCTTCCTCGCGGAAGTTCAGGTACGGATTCAGTCGAACGGTCATGCCGGTCCTCTCCTCGGTTGGGATCCGGACCGATACTACTCAGGGGATTCCGGCCCGGCGCTCGCAACGGGGAGCCCGGTCGCGCTCGGGTCCGCCCTTGCAGACGTCACGGCCGGGGCCGGCGCGGAGCCGGTCCCTTCCCGCCCCGCCGAGCAGTCGGTCGCGGCCCGCTCCACCGCTCAGCAGGTCGGCGGCGGCGCCACCGTTCAGCAGATCATTGCCCGGTCCACCGATAAGGCGATCCTTGCCACCGGCGCCGTTCAGACGGTCCTTGCCCGGCCCCCCGCAGGCAAGGTCCCTGCCTCCGAGCCCGAGGATCAGGTCATTCCCGCCAAAGCCGGCGAAGACGTCACGGCCCAGGGTGCCGGTCAGGATGTCCGGGCCGGGCGTTCCCTTCACCGTGGCCGGTTTGCCGCCACAGCGAACCTGCGGCTTGACGGTGATGGTCACCAGGCCCGTGTCGACCCCGAACCCCAGTTCGTCGAAGCTCCGAACCTCGAACTGGTCGGTCCCGCTGAAACCCTGGTTCGGGGTATAGGTGAACGGGTCGCCGGCGAGTTCCTGTTCAAGCGTCCCGTGGGCCGGCTGGGTGCCGGCGTACTCGCGGACTTCGGTCTGCTCGTACTCCGGGCCGGTGTCGAGGCATTCGGTGCTGAAGGTGGCCGGCTGGTCGAACGCGGTGACGACCGAGCTGTCCGGGCAATCCGGCCGGCCGTCCGGGGCCCAGTCGGGGTTGCCGTCGAAGCCGGCGGCTTCGGCCAACTCGATCTCGAGCGGGCTGGTGTTGTCGGCCTTGACCATGACCAGGCGACCGGTGCTGAAGGTGCCGTTGACGTAGGCAACCATCTGACCGTCAGGCGACCAGGTGCAGTTGTAGTCACCGACCGCGGGATTCGCGAACTTGGAGACGACGATCGCGTTGGCCGGGTTCGCGAGCGGCGCCACCAGGACGTCGGCGGTCGCGTTGAAGCCGCCGCTGGTCAGGGTGAAGCAGATGCGGTCGCCCTCGGGCGAGATTGCCGGCTGGGCTTCGCTTATCCCCGAGTCCGGGATCGCCAGCGTCTCGGCGCCCCCGGCTGCCGGCTTGCGGTAGATGTCCGAGTTGGCGGCGGTGTTGGGGTCGTTGCGATGAAAGTAGATGGTCTGGGAGTCGGGGGTCCAGGCGGGCTTGCCTTCGAACGGCGCCCCGGCGGTGGTCAGGTCGGTCGTCGTGATCGGCAACTGGAGGTCATCCGCGGGCTGGATCCGGATTTGCCGGTCGGTGCTTCCCGGGGAGGGCTGGTGCTCGTAGGCGATCTTCGTGCCGTCCGGCGACCAGGCCGGACGGTCTTCGCTCAGGTTGTTGGCCCCGGCTCCCTCGGTCGGGGTGATCTGGACCGGCCCGGTGCCCGCTTCGAGATCGATCACGAACAGGTCGTAGATGCCACCGCTGCCGTTGGCGAACACGACCTTGGTCCGGTCCGGCGACCACGAAGGATGCCGGTACTGCCCGCCGGCAGGCACGATTGGATTGCTGATCAACCCTCCCCCGACCGAGTTACTCGGCACGGGCAGGAGATACAGACGCGCGGTGGCGTCGGTCTCGGGCGGTCTGCCGCTGACCATGACGATCCGGCCGTTCTCGCCGGCCAGCACCGCCCCGGCTGTTTGAGGCAGCAGGCTGACCATCAGCCCCGCTGCCGAAAGGACGATCGCGGCGACCAGGGCAAACCGGTGCCGGTTCCAGACTGATTGATCCATCTCCGCCTCGCTTGCCGGCCCAGACCTGCCGGCATCGGATACACACCGAACCTAACCGAGGCCCGTCACGCCGTCAAGCCCGGGTGGCTGATCCTGTCGTCGAGGGGAACTTCAGATCGAGCGGGCGCGCTTCAGGCAGGCCTTGCGCTTCGACCTCTTGCCGATCTTCTGGCACTTCTTGGCGGCAACCCGGCGCTTCTGGGCCCTGATCGCCTTCGCCATGCCGGCATTCGACTTCGGCCCGCCGGACTGGGCAGCCTCATCATCGGTCAGATCCTCGACCGGATCATCCGAAGACGGGTTGTCGGAGTCATCCCCGGTCGGGTCGTCCGAGACCGGGGTGTCCGGGTCTTCGGTGCCGGGGTCGTCCGTGGTGGTGCCGGGATCGTCGGTGCCCGGATCATCGGAGCCGGGATTGCCCGGGTCAGTGCCGTCCGGTTCATCCGGCGGCGTGGTCGGGTCGTCCCCGCCCGATGGAATCGCGCTCAGCTCATCCGGCGGCGGGTCGGCCAGCCAGTGCTGGTAGACGCGGTTCGCGTTGAGCGCGACCGGGTAGTAGGCGACCTCGTCGATCACGCCGTAGAACCACGGGGCCAGCTCGCCGAAGCCGACGTAGAAGGTCGAAACCGAACTCGGCCGCTTGGTCGATTCGGTCTTGCCGGTCTCGACACCGTTGACGTAGATCCGGATGTCGACGCCGTCCCAGGTGCCGACGACCTGCTGCCAGGCACCGACCTGGACCGG
>JAIBCJ010000018.1 GCA_019694145.1 Solirubrobacterales bacterium
AGGGCCATCAAATATTTGATGGCAGGGCTCCGGCGGAGGGCCGTCCAAAAGGGCGGCCCTTTTTGGTTAACCGACTTCCTTGGGAAACAGGCTGTTTATGAGATCGGGTTTCGGGGAATGAAAGGCCATTGCTCGAAACAGGCACGCGGGGAGTCCGCGACCGAAAACAACCGGGAGGTTTCGCAACGATGCGAAGGATTCATGTGTTTCTGTCCACCATGGCAGCCCTGATCGCAGGACTCGTCCTGCTCGGCGCCACCACGACCGTTGCGAACGCGGGCTCCAAACAGCTCAAGAAGGCTCCGAAGATCACCTCGAAGGCGGATTACACCGCACGCGGAAGCGTCGGCGACGCCTATGTCAAGGACGCCGATCCGGGCCAGCGCCTGTTGCTGGTCAACGAGAACAACCGGATCGTCCGCTCGGGCAAAGCCGACCGCTTCGGCTCCAAGATCTTCTATGACGTCGCCCCGGACCGGATCTTCACGGTCCGCACCCCGACCGCCAACGGCTCGCAGGGCTCGAGACGGTTCAGGGTTCTCAAGCCCGGACAGAATCCGAAGCAGTCCTGGTACGACGCGAAACCGGACCTCAAGGCCGGTCTCAACTACGTGACGATGCGCGACGGCACCGAACTCGCGGTCACCGTACGCCTGCCTTACGGCAAGACTTCCCTCTCTCAGGGTCCCTTCCCGACCTACGTCGAGTACTCCGGCTACCAGACGGCCGCTCCCCATGATGCGCTGCTCGGCCTGGTCGCCGGCCTGCCTGACAGCAGCCTGCCCGAACCACTCGGTGACCTGCTCGACACGATTACTGGCAGCCTGCCCGGCAGCCCGGTCCCCGATCCGGACCTGACCCCGGCCAGCTCGACCGCGGTCGGCTCACTGATCGGCCCGCTGCTCGACTTCGCCACGGTCAGCGTCCAGATGCGCGGTTCCGGCTGTTCCGGCGGCGCATTCGACCTGTTCGGCTGGCCGACCACCTACGACGGATACGACGCGATCGAAACCATTGCGGCCCAGGACTGGGTAAAGGGCGGCAAGGTCAGCATGGGCGGCATCTCCTTCTCGGGGATCACCCAGCTCTTCGTGGCCGGCACGCGGCCGCCCCATCTTTCCGCGGTCTCACCCCTCTCGACCACCGATGACGTCTACTACGGCACCGGTTTCCCGGGCGGCATCTTCAACAACGGCTTCGCCTACAGCTGGATCACCGAACGGGCCCACGACGCCGAACCGGCCCCCGAGGGCGGTCAGCCCTGGGCTCGCAAGATGGCGTCGACCGGTGACCCGCAGGTCTCCGAGCCCCTGCGCAGCGAGCAGAAGCAGCACTGCATCGACAACCAGAAGATGCGGCTCCAGACCAGGAACTACAACCACCTGATCGAGACGAATCCGTACCGGACCCCGAACCTCTTCGCCAAGCGCTCGCCCGGGGCCTGGGTGAAGAACATCAACGTGCCGGTCTTCTGGGTCGGCGCCTTCCAGGACGAGCAGACCGGCGGCCACTGGGTCGAGTCGGTCCGCAACCTCGCTCACGCCAACCGTGACGTCTGGGTGACCATGCAGAACGGCGTTCACGTCGATTCGCTCGGCCCGAGCACGATCACCCGCTGGGCCGAGTTCATGAACCTGTTCACCGGCGACGGCCGCATCCCCCGGCTCAACCCGGTGGTCCTCGCGGCCGGTCCGCTGCTCTACGAGCTGATCGCCGAATCTCCCGCCTTGCCGATCCAGCAGAGCCGCTACGCGACGATGCTCGACACGCCGCAAAACGTCGCGGCAGCCAAGGCCGACTTCCGCCAGGACCCGAGGATCCGGATCCTGATGGACAACGGCGCCGCGATTCCGGGTCAGCCCGGAGCGATCGGGGCGGCCTGGGAAACCCAGTTCACCGACTGGCCTGCACCCGGCCTCAAGCCGACGAAGTTCTTCCTCGGCAAGGGCGGCACGCTGAGTTCGACCAAGGCGAGCAAGGGCACTGTGGCCAGTTACCGCTCGGACCCGGGAGCCCGCCCCGCGAAGACGCTCGGCGAGAACGCCCAGGCCGATTCCTGGAAGCCCCAGCCGGCGTACGACTGGCAGCCGCTTGCCGCCGGCAAGGGACTCGGGTTCATCACCCCGGCGCTCGACAAGGACGTCTTCATCGCCGGACCGTCCAGCGTTGACCTGTACCTCAGGTCCAACGCCCGCAACACGGACATCCAGGTAACCCTGACCGAGGTCCGCCCGGACGGCAAGGAAACCTACGTCCAGAACGGCTGGCTGCGCGCCTCGCACCGCAAGCTGAACAGCAAGGCCTCGACCTCCTACAACCCGGTCCAGACCTGGCTGAAGCGGGACGGTGCCCCGCTGAAGAAAGGCAAGTTCAATCTCGAGCGGATCCAGATCTTCCCGGTGGCTCACGTGTTCCGGGCCGGCTCGAAGATCCGCCTGAACATCCAGGCTCCGGGCGGTGACCGCACGATCTGGAACTTCGACACGATCGAGAAGGGCAAGACGGTCAACACGATCGGTCTCGGCGGCGTGATTCCGTCGAAGCTGGTCCTGCCGGTGATCCCGGGCCAGGACGCCCAGGGCACCGCGCTGCCCCCGGCCACCGCGCTGCGCGGCGAGCCGAGCCGGGATTACGTGCCGGCGAGCAACGGAGGCTAGAACATAAGGGCGCCGCCCGGTCTTCGCCGGGCGGCAACAGGAACCCGCCCGGCCAGGGCCTGACACACTCTGCGTATGGCAAAGAAGCGGAAGCCAAAGCGGCGGGAACGGGAGAAGTCCTCGACCTCCAGTTACGCCGACGCCGAGGGCAACGTCCTCGTGCTGCGCGACTCGCTCGGCAAGGGATCGATCGAGAAGATCAACGAGCAGATCGAAAACCAGGCTTACTCGGTCGATGACCTCTGGCAGCGCAAAACCGAACTGATCTTCGAACGGCTGGCCGTCTCCTGGGAGATCGCCGGGCTTCCGCTCGACGACCAGAAGATGTTGCTCGGCCGCTACCGGATGGCCGACCCGGACACCCGCCGCTGGGTCCGGGAGATCCTCGATCAGCACCTCCGCCGGTACATTCCCGAACTCGCCTGAAAGTCAGGGCTTGAGGCGGTGTCCGGTACTGAAGAGGAACTGGGCCCAGGCGAGCAGGGCGAAGGTGATCGCCCCGACCACACCGAGCGATAGCCAGGGGGAGACGTCGGCCGCCCCGAGGAAGCCGTAGCGGACCGCCTCGACCACGTAAAAGAGCGGGTTGAGGTGGGAGATCTGCTCCCAGGGGGTGCCCAGCCGGCTGACCGAATAGAAGACGCCGCCGAGGAAGATCAGCGGCAGGATCACGATGTTGTTGATGAAGGACTGGTTGTCCCAGGACTGGGCGTAAACGCCGACGATGATGCCCAGCGCCCCGAAGCCGCCGATGGTCAGGACCACCGCGACGATCAGCTCCAGCGGCATCTCCAGCGGCGCGCCGGTCAGGGGCAGGGCCAGCGCGGTGAGGACGACCCCGATGATCAGCGAGCGCATCGCGCCACCGGCCAGATAGCCGAGGTGAACCTGCCAGGCGCTCATCGGGGCGGAGAGGATGTCATCCAGGTACCGGTCGTTGCGGGCCTGGAAGATCGTGCTCGAGTTGTTCGAGTAGGCCGACTGGGCCATCGCCATCGCGATCAGGCCGGGCACGATGAAGACCCGGTATTCGAAGCCGCCGATCTCGGCGATGCTGTCACCGAGCGAGAGCCCGAAGACGATCATGAAGAGCAGGGAGGAGATCACCGGGGCGAGGATGGTCTGCTTCCAGAGCTTCAGCACCCGGTGACATTCGCGTCGGGTCAGCCAGGCGAGCCCCCGCCACGGGTGCGGCTCGACTTCTACGGGGGGAAGCGGATTCAAGCTTCCCCGGCTTCTTCCCTGACGATCTCGATCACGGCCGAGTCGTCGAGCTCGCCGCGGCCACTCTCGACCAGCCGGTCGAGCGCCTCGCGGGCGACTTCGAAGGCCCGGATCGGGGTGCCGGTCTGCGCCGCCATCTGATCGACGATGCGGGCATCCTTGGCGTGAAGTTCGGTCTTGAAGCCGGGCACGAAGGTGCCGTCCACCATGCGCTGGCCGTGAACCTGGAGGCAGCGGGAATCGGCGAAACCGCCGGTAACCGCCTCCCGCATCGTCGCGGCCGAAACCAGGCCGCTCCGTTCGGCCAGGACCATCGCCTCGGCGATCGCCATCAGGTTGCTGCCGACCAGCAGCTGGTTGCAGGTCTTGACCATCTGGCCCGCTCCGGCCGGACCGCAATGGGTGATCCGGTCCCCGACCACCTCGAGCAGCGGCAGGGCGCGGTTGAAGTCGGTCTCGCTGCCACCCGCCATCACCGAAAGGTTCCCCTCGATCGCGCCCTTCTCGCCCCCGGAAACGGGAGCGTCGACGAATCCGATGCCGCCACCCGCCAGCTCGGCCGCGATCTCGGTGGTGCGGCCGGGGTCGATCGTGCTCATGTCAACCACGACTCCGTTGAAGCCGGCGGCCGAGGTGATCCCGTCCTTGCCGAAGATCACCGCCTCGACGTCCGGGGTGTCGGGGAGGTTGAGGAAGACGACCTCACTGTTCGCGGCAACCCCGGCCGGAGTGTCCGCCCAGGCGGCCCCGGCGTCCAGGACCGCGCCGGCCTTCGATCGGGTGCGGGTGTTCACGGTCAGCTGGTATCCGGCCGCGATCAGGTTCAGGGCACAGGGCCGACCCATGATGCCCAGCCCGATGTACCCGACTCCGGAAGCTGCGTTGCTCATTCGACTTCCTCCAGTTGATCCATGGCGATCCGGCCCCCGGCGACCGTCTTCAGGTAGACCTCTTCGAGGGTTTCGACCCCATGCGAGCGCTTCAGCCCTTCGGCTGAATCCCGGGCGACGATGTGACCGCCGCTGATCAGGGCGATCTCGTCGCAGAGCGCCTCGGCTTCCTCCAGGTAGTGGGTGGTCAGGAGGATCGTGGTGCCCTGCTCGTGGAGACCCCGGATGTAGCGCCAGAGCTCATGCCGCAATTCCAGGTCCACGCCGGCGGTCGGCTCGTCGAGGATGACCAGCCGGGGCCGGTGAAGCAGGGCCCGGGCCAGCAGCAGGCGGCGACGCATGCCACCGGAGAGCTTCGGCGCTTCCACGTCCCGTTTGGCTCGCAGGTCGAAGGCGTCGATCATCTGCTCGGCCCGTTCACTCGCCTCGCGACCGTCCATGCCGTAGTAGCCGCCGTGGTAGAGCAGGGTCTCGTAAACGGTGAGGAACTTGTCGAGGTTCGGCTCCTGCTCGGCGATGCCGATCATCCGGCGGGCGGCCATGCCGGTGCCGGGCCGGCCGAAAACCGAGATCTCGCCGCCGGTCACGCGGATCAGGTTGCAGACCGCTCCGATCAGCGTCGTCTTGCCGGCTCCGTTCGGCCCGAGCAGCCCGAAGAAGCTGCCGTCGGGGATCTCGAGGTCGAGGTCTTCGAGGGCGAGGGTGCCATCCGCGTAGCGCTTGGTCAGCCCGCGGATCGAAAGTGCGGGAGGGGCGGCGGCCGGATCGGTGCCGGGGGTGACTGTCGCGGTCTGGTCCATGCGTCACCATGCAACCATGAGCGCACTCTCGGGCGTCATCGTGGCCGACTTCAGCCGGGTTCTGGCCGGGCCGCTGGCCGCCATGACCCTCGGCGATCTCGGCGCCAACGTGATCAAGGTCGAGCCGCCGGGTGGCGACGAAACAAGGGGCTGGGTACCCCCGGTTGACGCGGCCGGCCGCTCCACCTACTTCCAGACCGCGAATCGCAACAAGCGCTCGATCACCCTCGATCTGAAGCAGGAGGAAGACCGCGCCCTGGCCTTCGAGCTGGCGATGCGGGCCGATGTCCTGATCGAGAACTTCCGGCCCGGCACCATGGCCCGCTTCGGCCTCGACTGGGAAACCGTCCATGCCGCCCATCCATCGCTCGTCTACTGCTCGATCACCGGGTTCGGCTCGGGACCGGGGGCGGCCATGCCGGGTTACGACCCGCTGATCCAGGCTCTCAGCGGAATGATGTCGATCACCGGACCCCCCGACGGTGAGGCAAGCAAGGTGGGGGTCGCCCTGGTTGACGTGATCGCCGGCCTCAATGCCTCAACCGGAATCCTCGCCGCGCTTCATGACCGCAAGACCATGCGCCAGGGGCAGCTGGTCGAGATCAACCTTCTTTCGACCGCCCTCGCCGCCCTCGCGAACCAGAGCTCCGCCTTTCTCAACACCGGTGCCTCGCCCTCAAGGCTGGGCAACGTCCACCCCAGCATCGAACCGTTCTCGACCTATGCCACGGCCACCCGGCCGATCATGATCTGCGCCGGAAACGACCGGCAGTTCAGCCAGCTCGCGGCGACGATCGGCGCCCCCGGCCTGACCGATGATCCCCGCTTCGCGACCAACCT
Source organism: Solirubrobacterales bacterium (assembly GCA_019694145.1). GTDB lineage: Bacteria > Actinomycetota > Thermoleophilia > Solirubrobacterales > 70-9 > 67-14. Next base: position 6,412 of record JAIBCJ010000018.1, read on the forward strand.
CGACCGGGTTGAGAACCGGGCCCCCCTGCGGGAGGAGCTGGAGCGGCGGCTCGGACTCGATTCGGTCGAGTACTGGGCGGAAGCGCTGAATGACGCCGGGGTGCCGGCCGGTCCGGTCAATGACATCGGGGGCGGTTTCGGGCTGGCCGGGAACCTCGAGCTCGACCCGGTCACCGAGATTGAAGGGACCCGCACGACCTCGTCGCCGATCCGTCTTTCGGGCAGTCCCCCGGAGAGGCGGTTTCCGCCACCCGACCTGGATCAGCACGGCGAGGAGATCCGCGAATGGCTCCACGCACCCCGGGAAGAATGACTGCGGGAAAACGCTGATCCTGGCGATCGCCTCTGGACGCGAGCGGCTGTGGACGGCATTATGCGGGGCGTGAATGCTCTGGACGGACTCTTGGTGGCGGACTTCAGCCGGGTGCTGGCCGGTCCGCTCGTTTCGATGACCCTGGCCGATTTCGGTGCCGACGTGATCAAGGTCGAGCCGCCCGGAGGGGATGAGACAAGGGCCTGGTCGCCGCCGGTCGACGCCCAGGGCAGGGCGACCTTCTTTCTCGCCGTCAACCGAAACAAGCGGTCGGTCGAGCTCAACCTCAAGGACCCCGAGGATCTGGAACTGGCAAAGGAACTGGTCGGGCGGGCCGACGTGCTGGTCGAGAACTTCCGGCCCGGCACGATGGACCGGCTCGGTCTCGGTTACGAGGAAATGGCCGCGGCCAACCCCGGGCTCGTCTACTGCTCGATCAGCGGCTTCGGCTCGAAGGAGGGGGCCGCCCTGCCCGGCTACGACCCGCTGGTCCAGGCGATGAGCGGGATGATGTCGGTGACCGGTCCTCCCGAAGGTGACCCGAGCAAGGTCGGGGTTGCTCTGGTTGACGTGATCGCGGGCCTCAACGCGACGATCGGGGTGCTCATCGCACTGCAGGAAAGGGCGAAGTCGGGGCAGGGCCAGAAAGTGGAAAGCAACCTGCTGAGTTCGGCCCTGGCGGCGCTCGAGAATCAGGCGTCGGCCTGGCTCAACACCGGGGTGCTGCCGGTCCGGCTGGGCAACGTCCATCCGAGCATCGAGCCGTTCACCACTTTCGACGCGAGCGACGGTCCGCTGATGATCTGCGTCGGCAACGACCGCCAGTTCAAGGCGCTTTGCGAGGTGCTCGGCGAGCCTGAGCTGTCATCGGACCCGCGCTATGTCGACAACTTCGACCGGGTCGAGCACCGGGTCGAGCTCGAGGCCGAACTGAACGAACTGTTCTCCCGCCGGACCGTTGAAGAGTGGGTGACCGCCCTGCATGAGGCAAGGGTCCCGGCCGGTCCGGTAAACACGATCGACCGTGGCTTCGCGGTGGCCGAGGCACTCGGGCTCGACCCGATCGACGAGATCGACGGGGTTCGCACACCCGCCTCACCGATCCGGCTGGGGCGCACCCCGGCCGAAACGCGACTCCCGCCCCCGGCCGAGAACGCTCACTCGGAGGAAATCCGCGACTGGCTTCGAAGTTGATGGCAGGGATGGAGGAAAACGAGGAGAAAGCACCCCGGCCGGTTGCCGTGTGGGTCGGCGGCACCCTGGCGTACGCCGTCCTGGTACTCGCACTGGGCCTGATCCTGACCGGCATCAACCCGGATTCATCGGTCTTCCCGCCGCTCCTGACTGCCCTGGCCGGTCTGTTCGTGGCCACGGCGATCAACGTGCGACCCGCTTCCTCGGGTGACGCGGATCCGGACTGGAACCGCTTCCAGGTCCACGTGATCGTGGTCGCGATCACCAGCATGGTCCTCAGCATCGGGCTGGTCATGTGTGCCCTCGCCTTCCCGGGCGAGCTGATCTTCCAGCTGGCCTTCTGGGGCGCGGCGCTGGCGATCCTGATCGGCGCGGCATTCCTGCTTGCCGTCGTCTGGGAGCGGTTGAGCACGGAAGGATCTCCACCATCCCCGGCCTCGGAACCAGAACCAAAGCCCGACCCCGACCCGGAACCGGAACCCGAACCGGAACCCGAGCCCGCACCTGAAGCAGAGCCGGCGCCGGAGTCCGGCAAGGTGAAAGCCGCGAAGAAGGAACTGCGAAGGGCACCACAGACCGATCTCGTCGCCGCAACGCTCAAGAAGTCAAAGAAGACGAAGAAGCCGGCAAAGAAGAGCCCGAAGGATCCAAAGGCTTCGAAGGCACCGAAGAAGCCGAAGAAGAAGGACTCAAAGAAGAAGAAGTGAGCTCCTGCCACACTCTTGGTGTGGATCTGACGCTTCTTGAAGAAACGATGGCGGGCCTGGAGCAGCCGGCCTACCGGACCGGTCAGGTCTGGGAGTGGCTGGCCCGCGGGGCCGGTTCATTCGACGAGATGACGAACCTGCCCGCCTCGCTGCGGCAGGAACTCGAAGGCAGGCTGCCGATCTCGACCCTGGAAGTCGACGCCTCGATGAAGTCGGTCGATGGCACCGAGAAGGCGCTCTTTCTGACCGCCGACGGCCGCCCGGTCGAGGCGGTACTGATGCGCTACCGCGACGGCCGCCGTTCACTCTGCCTCTCCAGCCAGTCGGGCTGCCCGCTCACTTGCACCTTCTGCGCCACCGGCACGATGAAATTCGGCCGCAACCTGACCGAGTCGGAGATCCTCGACCAGGCCCTTCACTTCCGGCGGATCGAGCCGGTCAACCACGCCGTCTTCATGGGCATGGGCGAGCCGATGATGAACCTCGACAACGTGCTGGCCGTCTGCGAAAGGCTGCCGGAAGTCGGGATCGCCAACTCCCACACCACGGTTTCAACCGTCGGCTGGCAGCCCGGGATCGAACGCATGACGACGGAAGGCCCGGCGGTCCGCCTCGCCCTCTCGCTTCACGCCCCGAACGACAAGCTCCGCTCCGAAATCATGCCTGTCAACGACCGCTACCCGATGGAGGACGTGGTCGCCGCCTGCCGCGAGTGGCGCCACACCCGCAAGCGCAAGGTCTTTATCGAGTACCTGATGCTCGACGGGGTAAACGACTCGGTCGAGCTCGCCCACGAACTGGCCGACCTGCTCCTTCCGAAGAACGACTTCAAGGTCAACCTGATCCCCTACAACCCGTCGGGAACCGGCTACCAGGGCTCACCCCGCGAAGCGATCGACCGCTTCCGCGACACCCTGATGAAACGCGGAATCCACGCCACCGTCCGCCTCACCCGAGGCCGCGACATAGACGCCGCCTGCGGCCAACTGGCGGCCAAGGCCGCAGCCTGACCGGACCAGGTTCTTCCCGCCCCGAGCGGAGTCCCTTCCTTCCATCCGTGAATGTGAGAGGAAGGGACGGGTTTCTCGTGGAGGGCGGGTCGGACCCCGCCCGACTTACTTATGCGGTTCCGGAGGCGAAGCGTTCGCGGCTGAGTTCGAGGACTTCGAGGGCGGACTCCAGGGGGTACCAGCCGTCGACTTCCACGTGCTTGCCTTCGGGCTGCTTGTAGACCGCGAAGAAGTGGGAGATTTCATCCTTGAGCTGGCTCGAGAGCTGGTCGAGCGACTCGATGAAGTTCCAGTTCGGGTCGTCGGCCGGGACGCAGAGGATCTTGTCGTCGAGCTCGCCGTCGTCGGTCATGCGGAAAAGGCCGAGCGGGATCGCCGGGATGATGCAGCCGGGGAAGGTCGGTTCGGAAACGCAAACCATGGCGTCGAGCGGGTCGCCGTCGGCGCCCATCGTGTTCGGCACCATGCCGTAATCGACGGGGTAGACCATCGAGGAGAAGAGGAAACGGTCGAGCTTGATCGCGCCCAGCTCTTCGTCGTATTCGTACTTGTTTCGGGAGCCCTTCGGGACTTCCACCAGAACGTTCAGGATCTCAGTCATATCGCCGCGAATCCTATCTTTTAAGGAGTCAGGCGGGGTCCGACCCGCCCTCCATGGCACCTCCGGTGGCTTTAGCCGCCCAAGAGCATGTGATGCCTGGGATCCTCGGTCGGGCGCCAGGGTTCATCCCAGTCGCAGATGCCCTTGACCAGGCGATCGGCCTCCTCCGGGCCCCAGCTGCCGACCTCGTAGGGGACGACCGGGGGCGGATCATCGAGCAGCGGCTGCACGATCCGCCAGGTCTCCTCGACCATGGAGAACTTGGTGAAGAGGTCGTAGCGGCCGTGGATCGCGTCATCGAGCAGGCGCTCGTAGGGCTCCGGTTCGGCTCCCGGCTCCTTCTCGAAGAGCACGTCGAGGTCCGCTTCCTCGAAGTCCTCGATACCGGCGGCCTTGGCGACGAAGGCCATGCGCGCCCCGGGCACCGGGTCGATCCGGACCACCATCTGGTTGCGCGGCGGCTTGTGGGACTTCATTCCGACCCCGGTGTGGGGCGGCCTCTTGAAGACCACCCGGACCTCGGTGTGCTTGACCGGCAGGTTCTTGCCGGTCCGCAGGTAGAAGGGGACCCCCGACCAGCGCCAGTTGTCGATCGCCAACTCCAGCGCGGCGTAGGTCTCGACCTGGGAATCGTCGGCGACGTCCGGGATGTCCCGGTAGCCGTTGTACTGGCCGCGGACGCATTTGGCCGGGTCGGCCGAGCGGATCGCCTCGAAGAGCTCGAGCTTCTTGGCCCGGATCGAGTCATGCTGGTTCGCGTTCGGGGCCTCCATGGCCAGCAGGGCCAGCACCTGGAGCATGTGGTTCTGGACCACGTCGCGGATCGCTCCGACCCCCTCATAGAAGCGGCCGCGGTCCTCGACCCCGAAGTTCTCGCTCATGGTCATCTGGACATAGGAGACGTAATTGCGGTTCCAGACCGGTTCGAGCAGCGCGTTGGCGAAGCGGAGGTAGGTGATGTCCATCACCGGCTCCTTGCCGAGGTAATGGTCGATCCTGAGGATCTGGTCTTCCTCGAGCACGGTCAGCAGGTCGGCCTGAAGTTCCTGGGCCGAGTCGAAGTCGTGGCCGAAGGGCTTCTCGAGGATGACCCGGGCGTTTTCGACCAGACCGGCGTTGGCGAGACCGTGGACCACCTCGGAGAAGAGCGGCGGCGGGATCTCGAGGTAGAAGAGCGGCCGCTCGTAGTCGGCCAGCTCGCCACCGAGCGACTGGTAGAGATCCTCCTCGTCGAAGTTGCCGTTGACGAAGCGCATGCGATCGGCGAGGCGCCGGAAAGTTGCGAGATCGAACTCGTCGACCGAACCGCGAATCGCCTCCTCGGCCCGCTGCTTCATGGTCTCGTGGTGCCAGTCCTGGTTGCGGCCGACGCCGATGATCGGGCAGTCCAGCTTGCCTCGCTTTTCGAGCCGGTAAAGGGCCCGGAAAGTCATCTTCCTGGCGAGATCACCGGTGATTCCGAAGATGACCAGCGCGTCGGTCGCTTCCCTCTCCTTGGTCTTGCTCATGACCGGCAGCGTATCCATCCGACGAAATGTTCCACCACGGGTTCTAATATGGCGGCATGGAAATCGGGATCGTCGGGCTTGGTCGGATGGGGGCGAACATCGCCCGGAGGTTGATGCGCGATGGACACAGGTGCGTGGTCTATGACGTGAATCCCGAAGCCGCGAAGGATCTGGCCGGTGAAGGAGCCGATCCGGCCGCCGACCTGGCCGAGCTGGCCGCCAAGCTGGCCGCCCCGCGCGCGGTCTGGATCATGGTCCCGGCCGGAGACATCACCCGCGACACGATCCGCAAGGTCGCGGCCGAACTTCAGCCCGGCGACGCGATCATCGACGGCGGCAACACCTACTACCACGATGACATCCACTTCGCCGAAGAACTGGGCAAACAGGGCATCGACCACCTTGACTGCGGCACCTCCGGCGGCGTTTTCGGCCTGGAGCGAGGCTACTGCCTGATGATCGGCGGGCCGGAAGAGGCCTACAAGCGCCTCGAGCCGATCTTCGCCACGCTCGCCCCCGGGGTCGGCGAGGCGGAACGCACCCCGGGGCTCACCGGAGATCCCTCCCCGGCCGAGAACGGCTACCTCTACTGCGGCCCGGCCGGCGCTGGCCACTTCGTGAAGATGGTCCACAACGGGATCGAGTACGGGATGATGGCCGCGATCGCCGAGGGGCTGAACGTGATCAAGGGCGCCAACGCCGGCGTGATCACCCGTGACGGAGACGCCGAGACCGCACCGATGGAGAACCCCGAGTACTACCAGTACGAAATCGACGTCTCCCAGGTCGCCGAAGTGTGGCGCCGGGGCAGCGTGGTCGGTTCCTGGCTGCTCGACCTCACCGCCGCGTCGCTGGCCGAGTCCCCGACCCTGGAGGAGTTCTCCGGGCGGGTTTCGGATTCCGGCGAGGGTCGCTGGACCTCGATCGCCGCGATCGACGAAGGAGTGCCGACCCCGGTCCTCACCGCCGCTCTGCATGAGCGGTTCTACTCGCGCGGCCTGGGCGACTTCGGTGACAAGGTGCTCTCGGCCATGCGCAAGCAGTTCGGCGGTCACGACGAGAAGCCCGCGGAGGGGAAGGAAGGGTAATTGGTCACCCGGTTCGTCGAGGACGACGAGTCAGCCGCGGCCGAGGCCGCCCGGATTGTCGAGTTGGCGGCCGAGGCCGCGATTGCCGACCGGGGGCGCTTCAATTTCGCGGTCAGTGGCGGCAAGACGCCCTGGCGGATGCTTGAACTGCTGGCCGAAAGCGACCTCAACTGGACCCGGACCTCGCTGTTCCAGGTTGACGAGCGGATTGCGCCGACCGGCAGCATGCAGCGCAACCTCACCCACCTGGTTCTCACCCTGCCGCTGATCTGCCAGGCCGCGATCCGGCCGATGCCGGTCGGGGCCGATGACCTCGCGACGGCGGCCAGCGGTTACGAGTATTCGCTGCCGGACCGCTTCGACCTGATCCACCTCGGCATGGGCACGGACGGGCACACCGCCTCGCTGGTGCCGGGGGACCCGATCCTCGAGGTTTCCGACCGCCAGGTTGCGATCACTTCCGGCGAGTATCAGGGCACCCGTCGCATGTCGCTGACCTACAAGGCGCTTGATCGCGCCCGGCAGATTCTCTTCCTGGTCACCGGGGACGACAAGGAGGAAGCGCTCGCGAAGCTGGTCGACTCCGACCCGTCGATTCCGGCCGGGCGGCTCAAGAACCCCAACGTCACCCTGATCACCGACATCGACATCAGGGATTCGGAACCGGTTTCTTGACGAAGATCCGCGAAATGGGGGCCGAGCGCTACGGCTTCGCGCTACTTCTGATCCTCGCCTCGATGATCTTCATCATGGCCACTCATGACGGGAAATGGTCCAACGTCATTTCCCTGAACCTTCAGGCCTTTGCGCTGTTCGCTTCAACCCGGGCGGCCCAGCCGAGGATGGCGATTCGGGTCACGGTCGGTGTGATCATCGGACTGGTCCTCGTCGCCGCATGGATTCAGGCCGGGTTCACCAGTTCGGTCAACGATGATTTCGTGCGGCTTTCGACCTTCAGCCTCGTCGTGATCGCAACCCCCGCGATCGCCTGGGGGCTGGTGCGGCAGGTCAAGGCTCGGGGAATGATCACCACCCACACGATGCTCGGCGTGCTCTGCATCTACCTGCTGATGAGCCTCGCGTTCTCGGCTGCGTTCGGGGCGATCTCCGCGGTCAGCGGCGACCCGTTCTTCCAGCAGGGCGCCGCCGACGGCACGACCAACAACTACCTCTACTACAGCCTGACCACGATCACCACAGTTGGCATGGGCGACTTCACCCCGGCGACCAACCTGGGCCGTTCCCTCACCGCAGCCGAGGCATTGATCGGGCAGATCTACGTGATCACGGTGGTCGCCGTGATCGTCGGCAACCTGGGCAGACCCCGAAACAATGGATGACGTCCTACTTGGCCTGAGCCTGGTCGTCGTCCTCTCGATCCTCGCCCGGCTCTCGGCCACCTGGATGCGGGTGCCGCCGATCGTCCCGCTGCTGATCGTCGGCATGGCGATCGGCATCTCCGGTCTCGATCTCGTCAACCCGAGCGAGATGCTGGGCCCGGCGCTCTCGCCCGCGGTTCAGATTGCGGTTGGCATCATCCTTTTCGAAGGGGCGCTCAGCCTGAAGAGGGAGGAGCTCGGTTCCGGGGTGAGAAGCGCGGTGACCCGACTGATCACGCTCGGGGTCGTAATCACCTGGTTTGTCGCCACGGTCTCGATCGCCTTGCTGCTCGACGTTCCCCACGAGATGTCGATCCTGATCGGCGCGACGGTAATCGTTTCCGGGCCGACCGTGGTGATCCCGATCCTCAATTTCGTCGGTCCCACCCAGAAGGTTCGCCGGGTCCTGAAATGGGAGGGCATCCTGATCGACCCGATCGGGGCGATCATCGCGGTGGTCGTCTTCGGATCCTTCGACAACGGAACCGGCGGCGAGTTTGACATCGGCGAGCTCTTTCTTTCGCTCGGGGTCGGCGGCCTGATCGGGGCGGCCGGCGCCGCGGTCATGATCCCGATCCTCGGAACCAAGCGGCTGGCCGGACGGGACAAGGTCGCAGCCACCCTGATGATGGTGGTCGCCGCCTTTGCCGCCTCGGACGCCGTGCTCTCCGATTCGGGCCTGGTCGCGACGATCGTCATGGGAGTCGTTCTCGCCAATCAGCATCGGGTCCGGGTCGATCAGGTCGCGGAGTTCAAGGAAACGCTGGTGCCGATCCTGGTCGGGATCCTCTTCGTCCTGCTGGCCGCAAACGTGGACATGGGTCAGGTGATCGACCTTGGCTGGCAGGGCCTGCTGGTCATCGCCGCCCTGATCGTCATCGCCCGGCCGCTGGCTGCGCTCACTTTGGTCGGGCTGCCCTTCACCTGGCGGGAAAAGGTCTTCTTCGGGTCAATGGCTCCGCGCGGCATCGTCGCCGCTTCAACCGCCTCCGCCTTCGGCCTCGAGCTGACCGAGCGCGAAGTGCCGGGGGCCGAATACGTCATTCCGGTGACCTTCCTGATCATCATCGGCACGGTCTTCTACTACTCGCTGCTGACCCCCTGGCTGGCCAAGGTCCTGGGTCTCGCCGGGGAGCACCGGCCGACCCTGATGATGATCGGGGCACCGCCGTGGGCGCTGACCATAGGGGAGGGCCTGACCCAGGCCGGAGCCGAAGTGCTGGTCTGGACCGAATCGGTTGAGGACGCCGAGGCCGCGGCCCGGCGCGGGCTCGTTTCCTTCGGTGGACCGCTCGATCCCGAGGAGCATGAGGCGGATTCCCCGCTGGAGGATGTCGCCGCTTTCGCCGTGGTCAGCGAGGATGACACGCTGAACCAGCTTCTGTCCTTCCAGCTGGCGGAAATCTACGAAGCCAACCAGGTCTACCGCCGGCGATCACCTTCCGACAGCTCGCCGATCGTCCGCACCGAGGCGCTTGAACTGTTCCACGACGGCGACACCGAGACCGAGGTCCAGAAGAGGCTTTCGGCCGGCGAGCCGGTTTCGGTGGTCGGCCCGCTGGCCCGGGTTCCCGAGGGTGCGATTCCGATCGCCGCCGTCATCCCCCGCCGCGGAACGATGCCGGCCAAGATTCACCTGGCGACCGAGGACAAACCGATCAAGGCGGACGGCCGCTCAACGCTCCTCGTCCTTAACGCCGTCGGGTCTTCGCCCGACGGCCAATGAAACCCGCCCGCCCACAGAGCAAAAGAATGGATGGGCGGGCTCCGGTTTTCTAGCCGCGCCAGCGTCGTTGGAAGGGGAGGCGCCAGCGGTTTGGTTCGATCAGGTCGTGGATTTCCCGAGGACCCCAGGAACCGCGTTCGTAGGTCAGCACCCCGGGCGGGTTCTCCAGCAACGGACGGGCCGTGTTCCAGAGTTCCTCGATTCCCTCGGCGGTGGTGAAGAGCGTGTGGTCGCCACCCATCGCGTCGCGGATCAGCCTTTCGTAGGCCTCGAGAGTGTCTCCCTGGGTTTCGATCTCGTTCAGCGAAAACTGCATGCTCAGCTTGTCGACCAGCATGCCCGGCCCGGGTCGCTTGCCGTAGTAGGAGAGGGAGATCCGCGAAGACTCGTCGAGGTCGAAGGTGAGGTGGTCCGGGCCCTTCATCCCGACCCCCGAGCCCTCCGGGAACATGCTCTTGGGAGGTTCGCGGAAGGCGATAGAGATGATTCGTGCCCCTTCGGACATCGCCTTGCCGGTGCGCAGGTAGAAGGGAACCCCGGACCAGCGCCAGTTGTCGATCCCGCACTTCAGGGCGATGAATGTCTCGGCGTCGGAATCCTCGGCGACCCCGCTTTCCTGGTGGTATCCCTCGTAGCGGCCCCGGACCACGTCTTCCGGCCGGATGCCCTTCATCGAGCGAAAGACCTTGTTCTTCTCCACGGTGATCGCGTCCGGGGCCAGCTCGACCGGCGGCTCCATCGCGACGAAAGCGAGGACCTGGAAGAGATGGGTGACCACCATGTCCCGGAAGGCGCCGGTCGCGTCGTAGAAGCCGCCCCGCCCCTCGACGGTCAGCGTCTCGGGCACGTCGATCTGGACGTGGTCGATGAAGTTCCGGCTCCAGATCGGCTCGAAGAGCCCGTTGGCGAAGCGCAGGGCGAGGATGTTCAGCGCCGCTTCCTTGCCGAGAAAGTGATCGATGCGGAAGACCTGATCCTCATCGAAGACCTCGTGGACCATCGCGTTCAGCTCACGGGCGGATTCGAGGTCGGTGCCGAAGGGCTTTTCCATGATGATCCGCGAACGCTCGACCAGGCCGGCCTCGCCCAGGGTCTTGATCACCGCCGGCGCGGCGGCCGGTGGCACGCTCAGGTAATGGAGCCGGCGACATTGCTCGCCGATGTCTGCCTCCGCCCTGTCCACCGCATCGCTCAGACCGGCCGCGCCGGTGGTCCCGCTGACCCAGGAGAGCCGGCGTTCAAAACGATCCCAGTCATCCTCTTCGACCCGGCCCCGCCCAAAGGACTCACATGATTCCCGGGCGAGCCGCCGGAACCCGGCATTGGTCATCTCCTCCGGTGAGGTGCCGACGATCCGGCAATCGGACAGATGCCCGGCCCGGTCGAGATGAAAGAGGCCCGGCAGCAGCTTGCGTCGGGAAAGGTCGCCGGTGGCTCCGAAGAGAACCACCACATGGGGTTCCGGCGGGGCCAGCGCGGTCGGGGCAACGTCAAGGGGTCCGATGTCGGCCATGCTCGAATCTATCCGGTACCCGGTTGACCAATGGCTAACTTCCTGTCCTGTTTTTCAGGCCGGCGCTGCGACCATGGTCCAACCCTGCCGCTGGCCGGAAGAGCTCAGTCGCCGACCGCTCCGCTGCCCTCGACCCGGTTGAAGCGCGCCGCTTCACGCAGGGTCTGCCGGCGTGCGGCTTCCTTCTGCCTGGTGTCGTTCTGGCGGAAGATGGAAATCGGAATGCGCTTGAACCAGTCAACCCACTGGCCGCAGATCTGGTTCATCGCCACCTTCCAGCGGCCCTGGCCGCGCATCGCGGCGACCCGACCGAGTTTGGTGATCCTCGAGTAGCCGCTGAGCCGCTGAATTGCCGTCGGCTCCGCTGATTTCGCCGTGAAGGTGACCGGGCCGGCCTTCTTCACTTCGATCACCCCGGCCGGCCAGTACTGGCCGTTGCTGCCGGTTTCCTGGTTGACCAGGCGCTGACCGTCAAGCGCTGGCTTGAAGAACCGTTCGAAGCCCTGGTCGGTGGTCAGCTTGAAACCCATCGGGGTGAAGTACTGCATCGAGATCCACCAGAATCCCGGGGTGAGGTCCAGGGTCAGACTGGCTGAATCGCCCTGGTGCAGATCGGGGGAGGGCGTCCATTGGTCCCGCAAGGCCAGTACGGTCCGGGGCATCAGGGTCGCGGTGCCGTCGACTTCGGTCGAGAAATACTGGCCGCCCCCCTTCGAGCAGTCGACCAGGCGCCCGGGCAGGGTCGCCTCGTTCAGGATCGGCCGGTTGTAGGCATCGTCGATCCGTTTCCAGAGGATGTACGAGTTGGTCCGGTCGACTTCTTCGAAGAAGGCCGGTGCCTCGCTCTGGAAGGAAGCCGAGGAGGTGATCACGTAGTCGAAGTTCTGGAGGCTTTCGCCCTCGAACGAATCGAAGTCGATCACGCCCTGGCCGGTGTCGCCCTGAAACGGCTTCTTCGGGTTCTCGACGATGTCGGGGTCGGGGAAGTCGGCCAGCGGCACCGAGACCTTGGCCCCGGTCAGGTAATAGGGGGCGAAGCGATCCTGGTCGGCGTAGAGGACGGTGCTGCCCTTTACCTCCCGCTTGAAGGCGCCGAGTTCCTTCGCGTGGCCGGGTGGTGAAACCGAGGCATCCCGAAGCACGATCAGGCTCGAGGCCGCGGCGCCGATCACGAACAGGGTGGCGAGGGTCACCCAGGCGCCGAAGTCCATTCCCTGGCTGGGCTTCCAGCCCCCTCTCGGGCCGCTCAGCAGCGCCGTCAGGATTACCACCATGGTCACCGGGGCGGCGATGACCAGGGCCTTGGCCAGCGAATAGTCCCCGACCCAGGGCAGCGAGATCAGGTAGAGCACGGCGCAGGCGAGGAAGGCCAGGGGGTAGGGCGAGCGAGGCTCCTTCCGCCACCACCAGAGCGAGACCAGCAGGGCGAGAACCGAGATCGCTCCGAGCAGGGCCGGCACCGGAGTGTCCAGGTTGCCGGCGAGACGGTAGTCGGAGGTCAGCCAGATCCCCAGACCCTCCAGCACCGAGACCGGGCCGAAGGCGTTGCTGGCCGCCACCTCGGAAAAGGCGTCACCGAAGCCGAAGGGACCGACGAAGGCGAGGGCGGCGACCAGGCCGGCGGAGACCAGGACCGAAATCCAGACGGCGGGCCGCTTCAGCCAGTTCCAGATCGACGCCGGCTTCAGCCTCGCCCGGAAATCGGGGTCGGCCAGCAGCCAGGCAAGGAGTGCCGCCGCCGGCCAGGCCAGCCCGGGGAAGCTGTAGGTGAAGACGATCCCGAGCAGGAGAACGATCAGGGGAAAGGCAGCCCGCAGCCGTCGCTCGGCCGGGAGCGGCGTGAGCCGGGGCAGGGCGATCACGAAGGCGAGCAGGAACATCGCGGCCGCGAGTTCCTTGAAGGCCGCCTGGGCGAAATAGGAAACCATCAGATAGGGCAGGCCGACCAGGATCGCCGCGAGCAGCCGGCGCCAGCGGCCGAGCGGCTCGACCGCTGCCCAGGCCGTCATCACGGTCAGGACCGCGATGGCCGCTACCTGTCCGATGAAGACCCGCCCGAGGGCAAAGTCGGGGATGGTCGAAAGCGAGGCCGCGAGCCCGTGCGGCCCCAGCGGGTAGCCGTCGCTGGGCTCGGTCCCGAACCCGGAGCGCAGCCATTCGGCCCAGGCCAGGTGCAGGCCGAGGTCATTGTTGTAGCCCATTCCCAACAGGCCCCAGTGACCGGTCACCGCGAAGGGAATGGTCAAGAGGAGGGCCGCGATCAGGCCCGCGACCCAGAAGAAGGGCGAGCCGGGCAGGTCCTCCCGTCGCGGTCGCCGCAGTATCCAGAGGCTGGCCGCAGCCAGAACCACCAGACCCGCGATCAGGGCCGCCCGCGTTCCCGGAACCCGGGCCAGCAGGCCCTCGACCGCCATCAGGGCCGCGAAGCCGACCGCCGGTTCGATTCCCCACCACTTCTCCTGGCCGCAGGCGCGGGTGATCGCGCGGCCGGTCACCAGGGACCCGGCAACGATCAGAAGCATGGGGAGCCAGCTGTAGAACATCCCTGCCAGTCGCCCCGGAGCTAGTGCCTGTCGGCTGCCCTGAGCAGCACGTCGGTCAGGTCCTCGCCACGGAGCGGGTGCTCGTGCCCGGCGGCCACCACCTTCGGCCCCAGTCCGGCCAGTTTGCGCACCGACTCCTTGGCCTTCTGATGGTCCCAGGCCCAGGCCGGATGCGGTACCGACGCCTCGCCCTCCGGCAACGGTCTCATCCGGGCCGAATCCACGAAGTAGACGGTGTCGCTGACCAGGGCGACCCGGTCCGATTCACGCCACAGTCCGATCAAACCCGGGGCATGCCCGGGGAAGTGGATCACCTTGAAGCCCGCGATCTCGTCGCCTTCCTCGACGGTTCCGGCGATCTCGACCGGACCGCCATCCCAACGCCGCAGCAGAAAGGGGTAGATCCAGCGGACCGGGGCAAACTCGAGTTCCTTCAGGTACATGTAGGGCGCGATCGAGGCGCTGGAAGTGGCATCCGCGACCTCGTCGGGATGGCAATGGACCGGCACGCCGAGGTAGGGGGCGGTGCCGCGATGGTCGGCGTGCGCGTGGCCGAGCACGACCCTGTCGATACCGCCGAATTCCCTGATCACCCGCAGGTTGGCCTTGACCATCGATTTCGTGGCCGCGTCGAACTGGACGATCTCCCCGTCCGGGCCTTCGATGAAGTAGATGTTCATCGCGCCCTTGATGTCGCCGGTCAGCAGCCAGACTCCGTCCGCCACTTCCTCGAGTCCCTTCGGCGCTACCCGATTCGCGTTCACTTGCTGGCTTCCGGTGTCATCTTGAGCGTCTTTTCCATAACCTGAATCCCGTGCCGGCCAACTGGAGAATTCTGATGATCGTGATCTGCGTATTCCTCGTGGCCTCGGTCACCATCGGCGCAATCCAGTTGCTTTCCACTCCGACCGAAATCTTCGGTGCCGGTTTTGAGGGTTTGCCAAAGCAGGAGTTTCCCAGATAGGACTGGTCCCGGGGGTAGGATGCCGGTGACCGCCCACGACGATCGGAGACCAATGTCCCTGTTCAAGCGCATAGTTGTCGGTACCGACGGTTCCGAGTCGGCCCGCGAAGCGATCCGTCAGGCGGCCGAACTGGCCCGGATGTCGGGGGCTTCGCTCGATGTCGTGAGCGCCTTCGAGCCGGTTCCGGACCGGCGTCACCAGGAAGAGGCGAGCGGCGCGCCGGCTGACGTGGCACATGAATTCGGTCCCCGCGAGGACGTGAATTTCGCCCTTGACGGGGCGGCCTCGATCGCCGCTGGGTTCGAGGTGGAAATCGCGAGGCATCCGATGGACGGCGATCCGGCCGATGCGATTCTCAAGGTTGCCGAAGAAGTCGACGCGGACCTGATCGTGGTCGGCAACAAGGGAATGACCGGGGCCCGCCGTTTCCTGCTCGGTTCGGTGCCGAACAAGGTTTCCCACCACGCCCCCTGCAGCGTCTTCATCGCCCGAACCACCTAGCGCCTGCTCGCCGGCTGACAGCCGGTTCGGGCGCACCGCGTCCCGCGGCGCTCCGGGTTCAGCCGGTGCTGACGGCGGGGTTGGTGGCGCGGCCGAGATCCACGATTCCGGCCCCCAGTCCCGAGGTCGGGTTACCGATTGCGTTGGCCGGCAGGCGGGCGGTGCTTTCGAGGCGTTCGGTGACCCGGCCAGGGCCGGTCCGGTTGCCGAGCACGCCGGAAGCGATCACCGCCGCGGCGGCTCCGGCCACGTGGGCGGCCGCCATCGAGGTGCCGATCCAGGTCGGTTCGATGCTGAACCAGCTCGGGTCACGGGTGACCATGCCCAGCTGCAGGATCGGGCGGTTGCGAGAGTTCCAGGGGCAGCTTGCACGGTCCCTTCCCCCGCCGGGAGCGGCAACGTCGATCAGGGTGCTTTCGAAGGAGTAGTTGGCCAGGCAGCCGGATTCGGTCGAACCACCGACCGCGATGACCCCGGGTCCGGTGGCCGGCAGGGAGGGGCAGCCCTCGGCCCCGATGTTGCCGGCCGAGCCGACCACCACCACGCCCTTTCGCCAGGCCTGGCGAAGAGCGTCGTCAAGCGGCGGCACGTCGACTCCGCAGGCGAAGTTCAGTGACATCACGATCACCCGGGCGCCGTGGCTGGTCGCCCAGCGCACACCGGAGACGATGTCGTTGGTGTCGCCGTCGCCGTACGCGTCCAGCACCCGCACCGGCATCAGCTTCGAGCGATAGGCGATTCCGGTCAGGCCAACCCGGTTGTCGGTCTGTTCACCGATCGTCATTGAGACGTGGGTTCCGTGACCGTAGAGGTCGAGCGGCAGCCGGTCACGGTCGACGAAGTCGTAGCCGGGCAGAAAGCGGTTGCGGGCGATGTCCGGTGCCCGCCGGAACCGGCTGCCGTAGTTGCGATAGGCGATGCCGCTGTCGATCACCGCGACCTTGACCCCGGCGGCGCCCGGCCGTCCAGCCCGGCGCAGGTTCTGCCAGGCGCGAATCACGTTCATCCCGCCACGGGACTGAGGCCGGTCGTCAGGCAGCGAGCCATGACAGAGACCGAGGCAGGGCAGGAAGTTCCACTGCTTGTCCCGCCAGCCGCCCCAACTGCCCTTGCGGCGGGGATTGACTCCGTTGTCATCCGGCAGCCAGCCCGAGGCACTGGCGACGTAGTTCGGGATCGCGTAGCGGACCTCGCGGGAATCCTCGATCCGCTCGGCGACCATCGCCGGGTCCGCGGATTCCGGGATTTCAACCGTCGTCGGTGCTGCCTCGCCGTAATGGCCGACCAGGACCTCGCCGGCAACCGCAGTCGAACCATCATCGAGCACGGTCGTCGCCTGGCCGGCAACCTGATCCGCCGGAGCGTCGGAAACGGGCGTCCCGGGAGGCGCGGTTTCGTCAGCCGGGGCCGCCGTCGGCAGCATCAGGACGACCGCGCAGGTGGCGGCCAGCAGGGCGCCGAAAAGCGCGAGGCTGAGGTGGGCTGATCGATTCAAGGAAGAAGGCAGTAGGCGACCGGTACTGAAAGAACACCCCAAACCCCGCCGGGTTGCTCGAACTCCCGAAAAGGGCGGAACCTCGCCCTGCCCCATGACTTACCCTGAACCGGTGAACCTGGAACAGGAAAGCGGCGACCTGGCACCCGGAAGCCGCAATTTCGGCCCTGAAAGCAGTGATCCCGTGCTTCGGGCCGGCGATGAGGAGATGATGCGGCTGGCCCTCGCGGCCGCCCGCAAGGCAGCGGAACATGACGATGTCCCGATCGGCGCCGTGATCGCCCGGGACGGCATCCCCCTGGCTATGGCCGGGAACCGGCGCGAAGCCGACCGGGACCCGACCGCGCACGCGGAGCTGATCGCGATTCGCGCGGCCGCCTCCGAACTGGGTGGCTGGCGCCTCCCGGAAACCACGCTCTTCGTGACCCTCGAGCCATGCGCGATGTGTGCCGGAGCGATCGTCCTCGCCCGCATCCCCCGGGTGGTCTTCGGCGCCACCGACCCCAAGGCGGGGGCGGCCGGCTCGATCATGAACGTACTTGACGACCCGGCCCTCAACCACCGGCCCGAAGTCGAGTCAGGCCTGATGGCCGAGGAGTGCGGCAACCTCCTCCGCGAGTTCTTCTCGGCCCGTCGCTAACCCCGGAACGGAGAGGGTGGGATTCGAACCCACGAGGCGAGAGATCCCGCCCACACGATTTCCAATCGTGCTCCTTAAGCCGCTCGGACACCTCTCCGGGGACAGGGAAGGGTACCCGAGAACAGCCGCCGAAGGCGCCCCGTCCCGCGCGAATCGCTAGCCTTCCAAGTCACCCCCGGAGGGGTGCGAGAGTGGTTGAATCGGGCAGTCTCGAAAACTGTTGTGCGTTTCGGCGTACCGTGGGTTCGAATCCCACCCCCTCCGTATAAGCCGCCGTAAGGTCCTCTCTTCATCGAGATCCGATCTTTTCGCCAATGTGACGAAAAACCCGGATCTCACTGATTCCGGGAGCGGTCTCAGTTCGCGTATCTGTGGTGGATTCCGAGGACGTTTCCGTCCGGGTCCGTGAAGTAGGCCTGGTGGCAGATCCCGCTGTCGATCGTGTCGGTGACGAACTTGACGCCCTTGCCTTCCAGTTCAGCCTTGGAGGCTTCGAAGTCATCGACCTGCAGCACGACGCTGCTGCCGCCGGCCGGCCGGAAATCCTGGCCGAAGGCGGTCGGGTCCATGATCGCGATCGTCAGGTTGCCGGTCTCGAATTCCTGGGCGGGCATGTTGCCCCACTGCTTGCCCTCCTCGAGGCCGAGGGTGTCGCGGTAGAAAGCCTTCGAAGCCTCGAAGTCCTGGATCGGAATGGTCACGAAGTCGGTACCTGTAACAGCCACTTTCACTCCTTGTCTGGGGGGATGTCCCCCGATGCTACCCCGGCATCCTCCGGCCGTCCAAGCAGATACGAGCAGACCCCGGTCAGGGTGATCGTCGCGACCACGATCAGGAGTGGTCCCGAGTCCTCGGTGAAGGAACCGATCAGGCCTCCGGCCAGACCGCCGACCAGGGCCGCCGGCCAGACCGGGCCGGCCCATGGTCTGAACATGTCGCGATTGCGGATCGCGTAGGCGGCGGCGAGCAGGCAGACCAGGGTGATCACCGGCATGGTGTCGTTCCAGAGCTGCTGCCAGGCGAGGGTGGTGCGACGGCGGATGTCGTCGAGGAAACTGTCACCGCCCCCGGAAAGAACCGAGCTGTAGTGGCCTTGACCCCCGGCAGTAGTCAGGTCGAGCACGGCCAGCAGCGCCAGACCGATGACCGGCGCGGCAATCAGTATCGCCCCCCTTTTCACGGTCATCTTTCCGGGCAGCATCATCAGAGCCGCGACCGCGGTTGCCGAGGCGACGATGATCGCGGCTCCGACACCGGCGCCGAGGCGGCCCGAGCCGAGCACCACACCGAGCCCCAGCCCGAAACCGAGCACGATCGCAGCGTTCTTTTTCGATTTCGGCTTGCCCGTCAGGGCGGCGGCGAGACCGGCCAGCAGCAGCACCATCAGGGCCGGTTTGAGTTCGTTGCCGATCCCGTAGAAACGCGATCCGTAACCGGGGTTCGGCCCGAGGATCGACCTGGTGATCAGGTGGGAACCGAAGACCAGGTCGATCGTGATCACGCTCAAACCGACAACCGCCGGGACCAGCGTTGCCCGGGGCCAGGGAACGAAGCGGTCCGAGAGGAAGCCGAGCGTGAGGGCGAGGCCCGCGATCAGCAGATACTCAACTGCGGCCGACGGGTTGCCGAGGGCGGCTGGAACCAGGATCACTGTCGGGATCCAGAGGATCGAGAGGCCGCCGATCCGCCGTACCCGATGGGCGATCTTCTCGCGCCCGGCGATCGCGCCAGCGGCAAGGTAGATGATCAGCCAGCCGACGAAGACGAAGGCGAGCGCCGCGTTGCGGCGCGACCCGAGTTCGTCGAGCCGGTCACGGAAGGGGGTGAGCGATTCGGGGTCCCGCGACCCTTCGGCCC
>JAIBCJ010000019.1 GCA_019694145.1 Solirubrobacterales bacterium
CGATGCTCGGGGACACCGGCTCGAACCTTGCCGGGGCGATCGCCGGGGTCTGCCTGCTGACCGGACTCGATGAAACCGGCCGGCTGATCGCGCTCGCGGCAGTGATTCTTCTCACGATTTACGGAGAGTTCCGTTCGATCTCGAAGACAATCGACCGGGTGCCGCCGCTGCGATTTATAGACTCCCTCGGGAGAGTCAAGTGAGCGATCAGTATCAAGGAGAAACCCGATTCATCTTCGTCACCGGCGGGGTGCTTTCGGCTCTCGGCAAAGGGATCGCTTCGGCTTCGATCGGTCGTCTCCTCGTTTCTCGCGGGTTCAGGATCCAGATCCAGAAGTTCGATCCGTACCTGAACGTCGACCCGGGCACAATGAGCCCCTTCCAGCACGGTGAGGTCTTTGTGACCGAGGACGGGGCGGAGACCGACCTCGATCTCGGTCACTACGAGCGGTTTACCGACGAGAACACTTCCCGGGCTTCGAACGTCACCGCCGGAGCGGTCTACAACTCGGTGCTCAGGCGCGAGCGCCGCGGCGACTACCTTGGCGGCACAGTCCAGGTGATCCCTCACATCACCGATGAGATCAAGAACCGGATCCTGATCGTGGCCGAAACTAAACAGGTCGATTTCGTGATCACCGAGATCGGTGGCACCGTGGGCGACATCGAGTCGCTTTCCTTTCTCGAGGCGATCCGTCAGCTCTACACGGATCTCGGCCGGCGCCGGGCCATGTTCATCCACCTGACCCTCGTGCCATACATCGTCCACGCGGGCGAGATGAAGACCAAGCCCACCCAGCATTCGGTCAACGAACTGCGCCGCATCGGCATTCAGCCGGATGCCCTGATCTGCCGGTCGGTTTCCGGGCTCGACCGGGACATCCGCAAGAAGATCGCCCAGTTCGCTTCACTGCCGACCGACAGTGTCATCTCGGGTCAGGATGTCGACAACGTCTACAAGATCCCCCTGATGTACCGGGCGGAAGGTCTTGACGACTTCATCCTCGAGCACTTCAACATGGAAGATGCCCCGCCGCCTGATCTCTCCGAGTGGGAGGCCATGCTGAGGATGGCCGAGAGCACCGAGGGCACGGTCCGGATTGCCCTGGTCGGCAAATACATCCAGCTAGCCGACTCATACAAATCGGTGATCGAGGCGCTGGAGCACGGCGGCATCCACAACGGGGTGGATGTGGATATCGATCTGGTCGACTCCGAGGATTTCGATATTTCGAGGCTGGAGGGGGCCGACGGGATCCTGATCCCGGGCGGATTCGGCGAGCGCGGCGTGGAAGGCAAAATCGAGGCTGCCCGATACGCACGCGAGAACAAGATCCCCTACCTGGGCATCTGTCTCGGAATGCAGATCGCGGTGATCGAGTTTGCCCGGCATATCGCCGGCATGGACGGCGCCAACTCGGCCGAGTTCGATCCGGAAACTCCCTTCCCGGTGGTCGACCTGCTGCCGGAACAGAAGGAGGTCTCGGACATGGGCGGGACGATGAGGCTGGGGGCGGATCCGGTCAAGCTCCACGAGGGCACCCGGGCCCTGGAGATATTCGGCGAACCTGTGATCTACAAGCGCCACCGTCATCGCTACGAGGTCAACAACCTCCTTCGCACCCGTCTTGAGGACCAGGGGTTGATTTGCTCCGGCACCTCGCCGGACGAGCGTCTGGTCGAGATTATCGAACTCGACGACCATCCTTTTTACGTTGCCTCACAGTTTCACCCCGAGTTCAACTCACGTCCGAACCGGCCGGAACCCCTTTTCCGGGAGTTCATGAAGGCGGTAACCAAAGTCGCTGCGGATCGCCCGGAAGAGCTTCAGGATGTGGACGCCGAGGGTCGCCCGGCGACCGGAGTCGAGACCCAGGAGGCTTAGGCATGCCGTTCCTGTTCTGGATTCTCGTCGCCCTGATTGGCGCCGGGATTCACCTCGCGCGCCACAAGGACCAGCGGGGAGCTGCCGAAGTCTCGAAGGTGTTGCTGATGTACTGGCTTGCCCTGGCGATGGGCCTTGGTTCCATCTTCGGCGCTGCCTTCCATGTCTTCGACGCGAAAGAGACTGCCGAGCAGATCGGTTTCGTGCCTTGGAACCCGACCGGCACCGGAGCCTTCCAGTTCGAGAATGCGATGGGGGATCTCGCGATCGGGGTCGCCGCCCTGCTCTGCCTGTGGATTCGTGATGCGAAGTTCTGGCTGGCCGTGATCATCGTCGCCACGATCCAGTTCTGGGGTGACGCCTACGGTCACATCCACCAGATGATGGAGTACGACAACCACGACCCCGACAACACCGGCTTCGTGCTCTGGCTCGACATCGCAAATCCGGTGGTTGTGATCCTGCTGTATCTGATCGCCTTCCAGCCCCCGCTAAAGGACAACGGAAACCCGCCGGCGAGCAGCGTTCACTGACGGGCTGGCCGGCTTCGGTCCCGGTTGCTGCGTTCGCGTCGTGAGATGATTCGGCTCGAGTGAGCCGTTTTGTCCGACTCTGCGAAACAGCCAGCCCGACCGGGGAAGAGCGGGCGATTGCCGATCTGGTTCGCAGCGAACTCGAACTGCTCGGACTCGAGGTTCATGAAGATGATGCGGCCGGTCCGGCCGGTGCCGCTGCCGGCAACCTGTTGACCCGGATTCCCGGACGGCCGCGTGAGGACGGGACCGACCCCGGCTACCTGATGTTCTGCGCCCACCTCGACACGGTGCCACATGACGATCGGATCGAGGTCGTGCTAGATGAACACGGGGTGTACCGCTCGGCTGGGGAAACGATTCTCGGCGCCGACAACAAGGCGGCGGTCGCGGTGCTGATCGAGATGGCCGCCCGGTCCACGGTCGATGCGCCGCCGGTCGGTCTCGAATTGCTTTTCACGGTGGCCGAGGAGCAGGGTCTGCGGGGGGCCGCCGCGTTCGACCAGTCGCAACTTCGGTCCACGGTCGGCTTCGTCCTCGATCACGCCACCGATATCGGGGAAGTGATCACCGCAGCACCGACACATATCGGTATCCGGGCCGAGTTTCACGGGGTCGAGGCACATGCGGGGCTGATCCCCGAATCGGGACGGTCCGCGATCGCGGCGGCGGCCGGGGCAATCGCTGAGATGAAACTCGGTCGCCTCGACATGGAAACGACCGCCAACGTCGGAAAGATCGCCGGTGGCACCTCGGGCAACGTGATTCCAGGTTTCTGCGCCCTGACTGGCGAAGCCCGATCGGTTGACCCGGTGCGGGTCACCGAGGTGATCGGAGAGATGACCGACGCAATGATCTGGGCCGCCTCCGAGAGCGGGATTGAAATCGATGTGGCGACGGAGAGGCACTTCGCCGGCTACCGGGTCGAGGATGATTCAAGGGCTTTGGACCTGGCTGAATCCGCGCTTGCCAGTCGCGGCCATCAACCGCAGCGGATCACGACCGGTGGCGGCTCGGACGCGAACGTGTTCCGGGAGCGCGGCATGGACTGCCTGCTGCTCGCCAACGGCACATACGCCAACCACACCTCTGACGAGAACGTTCCCCGTGAGAACCTTTCCGAAATGCTGGAGATCTGCCTGGCCATAGCGAACTGCGCGGGTGACGATCCTGCCCGGGTGGAAGCCTGATGCTGAAGCTGCGCCGGGCCACTGTGGTTTCCGTAGAGCCACTTGAGGTCAGGCTCGAAGTCTCTGACCAGCCTCGCCCGGCCTGGGCCGATGAATCGATGGTCGGTCCCTGTGAGGCCGGGGACGAGGTGATCGTCAACGTCGAGGCACTTGATCTCGGATTGGGATCTGGTGGATTCGACGTGATCCACGTGAATCTGACCCGGGGCCTGAGCGGAGAAGGTTCGG
This sequence comes from Solirubrobacterales bacterium, assembly GCA_019694145.1. Classification (GTDB taxonomy): domain Bacteria; phylum Actinomycetota; class Thermoleophilia; order Solirubrobacterales; family 70-9; genus 67-14. Next base: position 3,837 of record JAIBCJ010000019.1, read on the forward strand.
CCACCGAGCACGTGATGAAGCTGAACTACACCTCGCTCCAGCATCCGGTCGGCACGATCGAGCGCGAGGAAGGGACCGGGCGGGCCCCGGTGGTTCCGGTTTTGGCGATCGGTCTGCATGGTCACCTGGCTCCGGCGGCCTGGGCGGCTGCGGAGGCCGGGGCGGAAGCGATCGGGTACATCCAGACCGGCGGCGGGGCGCTGCCCGGGTCCCTTTCGCGGGACGTGTCGGAACTGCTCGACCGGGGCCTTCTGGCCGGGCATGTGACCGCCGGACCGGCCTACGGCGGGGGAGGAGAGGCAATCTCCCTGGTCGGGGCGATCGACGCCGCCTCCTCGCTCGGATGGGGCGGGGTGATAGCCGGGCCGGGGCCCGGGATCCTCGGCTCCGGTACCGCTTTCGGCCATGGCGGAATGGCGGCGCTTGACGTGATTCACGCCAGTCTGGCACTGGGAGCTCCAGTGCTGCTTTCACCGAGACTCTCGGCGGGTGACCCGCGGCCGCGACATCGGGGGCTAAGCCACCACAGCCGGTCCGTTCTGGATCTCGCTCTCGGTCCGGTGGAGTTTCCGGTCCCGGCCGGGTTCCTCGACCTGATTCCCGAGGGGACTCCCGGAGCGAAGTCGGTCGAAGTCAATCTTGAGGGGTATGGCGAGTCGGGACTGCCCCAAAAAACGATGGGCCGCGATCTGGAAGAAGACAGGCCCTTCTTCGCCGGTCCGCTCGCCGCTGGCACCCGACTCGGCCAGCTGATCGCCGAACCGGCAACCTGATCGCCGCCTGCCCGCGATTCGCCTGGTTACAGGGTCGGAGGTTTCGTTGCGGGGCAAGGGATGAAGCGGGTGGGGGAGAAAGCGCTTTCATGCCCCCGGCAACCGTCACGTCCGTCCCTGCTCCGGAAGTACTCGAAGGCGCCCGTTTCGAAGGCCTGCTGCTCGAGTTCCTCGCCTATCTTGAACTGGAGCGGGGTCTTTCGCGCAACACCCTGAATGCCTACCGCACCGACCTGCTGCAGTACGGTGACTATCTGCGGGCAAAAGGGATCGATCCGCTTGAGATCGACGCAGCCGGAATGTCCGAATACGTGGCCGACCTGATCGAGGGCAAAGGTTCCGGCCACCGACTCGCTGCTTCGACCGTTCATCGCAAGACCGCCGCCCTGCGTTCGTTTTACAAGCATCTGCGACTCGAGGATCTGGTCGGGGACGACCCGACCGCCGGGCTGAGCACACCTCGTCGCTCGAAGAAGCTGCCCAATGTCCTCAACCAGGCCGAGGTGACACGACTTCTCGCGGTTCCGGCAGGAGATTCTCCGCAGGCTTACCGGGATCGGGCGATCCTCGAAGTTATGTACGCCTGCGGACTGCGGGCCTCCGAGGTGATCGACCTCGAGATGACCGACGTCGACACCTACGAGGGGATGCTGCGGGCGAGGGGCAAGGGCAGCAAGGAAAGAATTGTGCCGCTTGGTCGACAGGCGATCTACGCTCTGGAGGGGTACCTCCTTTCGGGTCGGCCGGATCTGGTCAAGGGGCGATCCGAAAAGGCGCTTTTTCTCAACTTTCGGGGCCGCCGCCTGACCAGGCAGGGTCTCTACAAGATCGTGCAGGGGCATGCGAAATCGGCTGGCCTCGAAGACCGAATGAGCCCTCACACCCTGCGCCACTCCTTCGCCACCCACCTGCTCGCCGGTGGCTGTGACCTGAGGGCGGTACAGGAGATGCTCGGCCACGCCGATGTTGCCACGACCCAGATGTACACCCACTTGACCGGCCAGCAGCTCCGCGACGTCTATTACGCCGCCCACCCCAGAGCCCAGGCTAACTGAGAAGCCAAATCCCCGGTGGGTCGGATTTCCGGTCCACACGCCGAGAATCCGACCCACCTGGTTTACGAACCACTCACCGGCGCGGTAGTGGGTCGGAAAACCGGTGCCTGTGCCGGAAATCCGACCCACTGCCGAGGGGAGGGCTCTGATACAACCGGCGGGTGCCCGAGCTTCCTGAAGTCGAGACCATTCGTCGCCAGCTTGAGCCTGATCTGAACGGGCGGGTGATCGAAACGGTTGAGGTGCTCGACCCCTACTTCACCAAGCCCGATCTGCCCGGGAACTTCGAGCGGGCCGTGAACGGACGGGAGATCGTGGATGTGGGGCGGCGCGGCAAATACCTGCTGCTCGAACTCGACGACGGCTTGACCGTGGTCATCCATCTGCGAATGACCGGCTCCCTGGTCTTGCTGGCACCGGACGGCAGCGAGAACCCGGGTGACGCCAGGATCTACGAGGCCGACCGGAGCGAGAGGCACCTCAAGGCCCGCTTCACCCTGGATGACGGGGGCGAGCTTCGCTTTTCGGATCCGCGACGCTTCGGCCGGGGCTTCGTGGCGAATGGCGAGGACCTGGAGACATATTTCGCATCCCGGCTTGGAGTCGAACCGCTTTCCGACGATTTCACGGTCGAAGCCGTGGCGGCGATGTCCGCAGGCCGGACCGGACCGCTGAAGTCCTTCCTGCTCGATCAGAAGGGCGTGGTCGGAGTCGGCAACATCTACGCCGACGAGGCCCTGTTCCGGGCCGGACTCCATCCGCTCTCGCCGGGCGGCTCGATGAAACCGGAACACCACCTGGCCCTCCGGGACGGAGTGGTCGAGGCGCTCCAGCGCGGTCTGGACCTCGGCGGCGCCTCGATCGATGACTACCGGGACGCCAAGGGCGAGAAGGGCGGAATGCAGAAGGAGTTCCTGGTCCACCGCCGCGAGGGCGAGAGTTGCGTGACCTGTGGCGGTGAGATCCGGCGCATCGTGGTCAGCGGCCGCTCGACTTATTTCTGTCCGACTTGCCAGAAAAGGCTCCGACGGAAGTCGAAGCGCAAATAGACGTCAGTGGGCGTCCGGTCCGGGCGACATCATTAACCGGTTGGACATGTCGCGAACCTTCAAGACAGAAGCAGTGGTGCTCAGGACGATCAGGTATGGCGAGGCCGACCGCATCCTCCACCTTTACACGCGCGAGCACGGTCGACTTGGTGCCATTGCCAAGGGCGTCCGCAAACCGAGGTCCAGGTTCGGTGGCCGCCTCGAGCCGTTCTTCCGGCTCAACCTCGTCCTTCACCGCAGCCGGGGTGATCTCCATACCGTGACTTCGGCCGAGACGATCGAGGGCTATCCCGAGCTGAGGGCGAGCGGCCGGGGGATCACCGCTGCGGCGGACGCCTGCGGGGGAGTGCTGCGTCTGCTTGACGGGATCGAGGAACCGAACGAACCGGCCTTCAACCTGCTTTGCCGCTATCTGGAACTGATCGATGCCGACCCCGAAGGTCCAGCTGCCTCGGCCGCCGGCATGGTTACCTTCCGCCTGAAACTGGCTTTGGCCGCCGGCTTCGCCCCGGAACTTTCCGGCTGCTCGCGCTGCGGGGCGACCGATCACATGACCGCTTTTTCGGGTGCCGCGGGCGGGGTCGTCTGCCCGACCTGCGAGGCCGGTTCATTTCCCTTCACCGAGGAGGCGCATACCTTCATGGTCAGCTCGCTTGGCATGCCAATGGCCGAAGCGCCGGCTGGCAGTCCTGCCGCCGTGCGCCAGGCCGGCCGGGCGATTGGCGAGACCCTGGAGCATCACGCTCATGTGAAGCTCCCGAGGCCGGAAGAGAGGCTGGCCGCTTGAACGGATCTAACCGAAAAGGTGACGGTCCGGACAGCGAGTTCGAGCTGATGACCCGGCAGCGTGAGGAAAAGTATCTCGGTCCGCGGGCGACCCGCTCCTACCCGGCCGACCGGCCTGAACCGGAGCCGGACAGCCAGTGGCGGACGCCTTTCCAGCGCGACCGTGACCGCATCGTCCACAGCAAGTCGTTCCGGCGGCTGATGCACAAGACCCAGGTTTTCATCGCGCCCGAAGGCGACCACTATCGGACCCGGCTCACCCACACTCTCGAGGCAACCGGGATCGCCCGCACAGTGGCCCGGGCCCTGAGACTGAACGAGGATCTGACCGAGGCGATCGGCCTGGCGCATGACCTTGGTCACCCACCCTTCGGTCACATCGGCGAACAGGCACTCGATGAAGCGAGCCGGAGCCACGGCGGGCAGGGTTTCAAACACAACGAGAACTCGCTGCGGGTGGTCGACGTGCTCGAACGCGAAGGCCGAGGACTGAACCTGAACCAGCCGGTGCGCGAGGGAATTCTGAAGCACACTGGACCGGTCAAGAGCGAGTCCCTTGAAGGCCAGATCGTTCGGCTGGTCGATCGTGTCGCCTACATCAACCACGACATCGACGACGCTCTGCGGGCCGGGATCCTCAGTTCTGAAGACCTCCCGAACGAGGAGATTGCGATGCTCGGCCCGACCGGCGCCAGCCGGATCGATTCCCTGGTCAAAGACATCGTCAACCAGTCCCGGGACGCCGGCGAAATTGTTCAGAGCGAGCACATGGGCATGGCGATGCTGCGGCTGCGCAAGTTCATGTTCGACAACGTCTATCTCGGCGGCGAGGCCCGCAAGGATCACGACCGGGTTCACGGGGTAATCCGGGCCCTCTTCGAACACTATCTGGAGCGGATCGAGGAGGTGCCGGTGCTTGATCCAGGGGCCGATCCGATCCAGCGGGTCACCGACCTGTTGGCCGGAATGACCGACCGCTACTGCATCGCCATCTTCACGTCGATCTACGTGCCGGAAGGTTCCCGGTTCTGAGTTCGTAGACTCGACCGCGATGGCGAAGATCACCGATGACACCAAGGAGCAGGTTCGTGCCGCCGCGGACATGGTGGAAATCGTCTCCGCCCACACGGACCTGAAAAGAGCCGGCGGCGGTCGCTACATGGGGCTATGCCCCTTTCACGAAGAACGGTCGCCGTCGTTTTCGGTCAACAACAACGACAAGCTCTACCACTGCTTCGGTTGCGGAGTCGGAGGCGACATTTTCGACTTCGTGATGAGCATCGAGAACGTCGACTTTCCGACCGCGCTCGAGCAACTGGCCGACCGCTACGGAGTCGAGCTCAAACGGGAAGACGAGGATCCGCGAGCGGCACAGCGCCGCCAAGAGATGGCCCGAATGACCGAACTGATGGACCGGGCCGGCGCCTTCTACTCGAACTTTTTCCAAACCGCAGACGAGGCCGGGAAGGCCAGGGAATACCTGGCGGGTCGCGGACTTGGCGACGAAATCCTCACACAGTTCGGGGTTGGCTACGCGCCCAGCGCCTGGGACACCCTTCTGGTCAGGAGTCAGCGGGCCGGCTTCAAGGTGAATGAACTCGAACGGGCTGGCCTAGCCCAGAAAGGAAGAAACGGCGGCTATTACGACCGTTTTCGCGAAAGGATCACCTTCCCGATCCGGGACGCCCGCGGCCGGGCGGTCGGCTTCGGCGCCCGGGCGATGCGTGACGAGCAGGGCGCCAAGTACATCAACACTGCCGAGAACGCGCTCTTCCACAAGAGCGAGATCCTCTACGGAATTGATCGTGCCCGTCCGTCGATGGCCAAGGCGGACCGGGCGATCCTGGTCGAGGGCTACACCGATGTGATCGCTCTCCATCAGGCCGGATTGACCGAAGCAGCTGGAATCATGGGCACGGCGCTGACCAAGCCGCAGGTGGCCCAACTCTCGGCGATCGTCAACACGGTCGTGCTCGCTCTCGACGCGGATGCTGCCGGCCAGAAGGCAATGCTCCGGGCCCAGGAGGTCGCTGCAGGCCGGCAGATCCGGATCCTCGTCGCCGCGATGCCCGAAGGGGTGGACCCGGCTGAGATGGTGATCGAAGAAGGCGGGGCGGAACGGTTTCGAGCCCTGGTCGAAGAAGCGGTCGACCTGGCCGAGTTCCAGATTGATCTGATTCTCGCCGGGGTTGACATGAACTCGCCGAGAGACCGCGACCGCGGTCTCGCCGAGGCGGCACCGGTGTTGGCCAAGGTGTCGCCGGGGGCGACCAGACAGGAACTTACCCGGCGGGTGGGTGAGCGGCTCCAGATTGATTCCAGTGTGGTCCTGGACCGGGTCGGGGTGGAAGAGAAGCAGGCGGCCCTGGCTGTACCGGATCGCCCGGCCGGCTCGATCGGCGGCTCGCAGGAACCGCCCCCGCTCGGGATGCCGGTGGAAGCCCGGTCGGAAGCTTCCGGAATGTCGAGTGCGACGCCCAGGCCGACCGTGCTGTCGAAGCGGGAGCGCAGCGAGAGGTGGTTGCTGGCGATGTGCGTGGCGAAGCCCGAAGAGGGTCGCGAGTGGCTGGCGAAACTTGACACGCGGCACCTCAGCTCACCCCTGATCGAACGCACGGTGGCCTGGCTCAAAGACAATCTCGATGATCCGGCTCAGGGCCTGGACCCCGAGGATCGCGAACTCCAGAAGATGATCGCGGCCCTGGTTGCCCGGGCCGACCCGGACCTGGTCGGAACGGGTTCGATCCAGCGCAACTACATGGAACTGGATCTGGCGGCCTTGGAGGATGAGATCGCAGCCGCGGCCCGGGAAGGGGATTCGGCGAGGCGGGCCGAGCTCGGCCGGCAACGCTCGCAACTCGTCGATCGCCTCCGGCGGGCAACCGGAGAACCAGACGCCTGAAATCGCCCGCCATTCGGTAGGCTGATCGTCCCTGTTCGGGGGTAGCTCAATCGGTAGAGCATCTGACTGTTAATCAGAGGGTTGGCGGTTCGAGTCCGCCCCCCCGAGTTGCTTGAGCCCGCCCGCCAACCGGAGCGGGCTCAGTTTCTTCCGGGGTCCGCCAGAGCTTCGACCAGCTCCGCTCCCCGGACGGCACCGTCGTGCTCGGCATCCCAGGCGGAAATCTGCCCCGCTCGGGCCCGGTACAGGGGCTCATTCAGAATTTCAGCAACCGCCCAGCGCAAGGTTCTCGGCCCGGTGAGACTCCAGCGGATCGAGCGGCCGACCTCGGCCCAGGTGACCCGGGCGGCCGTCTCGTTCATGTCCCCGGCTGCCGGGCAGGTCAGTACCGGCACCCCTGCCGCAAGGGCCCGCGCGACGGTGCCGTGGCCGCCGTGACAGATCACCAGCGAGGACTCGGGCATCAGCTGTGAGTAGCTCAGCCAGTCAACCAGCACCGAGTTCGCGGGGACTTCGATCGGCCGGCTCGGAACGACCCGGTTTGTGGTCGCCACCACCCGAACCGGTTGATCGCCGAGGGCAGCGAGAGCTGATCTGACGAGACGGTTGTCGGGATCCTGCGAGGTGCTGGGAGCGACCAGGATCAGCGGTTCATCGCCGGGTGGCAAAGCAATGTCTTCGTACGGGGTTTCGAAGGGCATCGGCCCGGTGACGTGGACAGAACCGGGCCAGTCGCGAGGGTACTCGAGTTGCGGGTAGGTAGCGACCATTGCCAGGTCGGGACTGGTCCCCCCGTGGAATCGGTCGGTCGGGGGAAGGCCGACCAACGCGCGCTGGTCGTTCAGGTCATCCCGTCCCCGTTCCAGCCCGAACTTCAGGGCTCGTTCGGTGAAGCTCCAGAAGCCGCGGCCGATCCCGGTTCGTGGCGGCAGGCCACCGACCGAGAAGAGGGGCATCCCGTGATCCTGGACCGGGTAGATATGCGGGATCAGGGTTCCCCAGGCGCAGCCGTGAGCTTCGGCGGCCAGGGCGGGAGCCACGGTGAGAATGTCGTTTACCACCACATCAGGCCGGAACTCCTCAAGCAGTCGCATCAGAGCCACCGCTGCCTGGCCGGCTCCGGGGGAACCGGAAGCCGGAGGCGGGAACACCTGGTACTGATCGGCGCTGACAAAACCCAGGCCGACCCCTTCGACCACGCCCTGCCATTGGGGCCATGTCTCGAGGATCACATCATGGCCCCGTCCCTTGAGCGCAAGGGCGAGGCTGACCGCGGGAAAGACATGGCCGGGATCGCCGAAAGCGGCGACCAGGCAACGCAAACTTCCGGAACCTGCGGCCAGGTCTACATCCCCTGGGTCTCGGGGCCGGCGACCGGACGGGCCATTACCAGCTCCGGCACCGCGCAGGCGGGGGAAACCTTGAGCAGGAAGCTGACCGCCTCGGCGATGTCCTCCGGCTGCATCATCTCCTCGGCCGGCACAGCCTGCTGGGCGAACTCGGTCATGTCGGTGGCGACGAAGCCCGGACAAATAGCGGTCACCGCAACCCCGGTGCCCATCAGCTCCTTCTGGGTCGACTTCGAGAAGCCGATCACGGCGGCCTTGGTCGCCCCGTAAATCGACAGCCACGGCGGCGAGTCGACCCCGGCGATCGAGGCGAGGTTGACGATCAGCGCCTTGCCGTGTTCATCGCCTGCCTTCTTCAGCATCTCAACCGACTCGCGGGTCGCGACAGCGAGTGCGCGCAGGTTGACCGCTACCTGAAGATCGAGGTGTTTGGTCTGGATCTCGTGGATCGGCTGGCCGATCCCGATCCCGGCATTGTTGACCAGGCAGTCGAGGCGGCCCCACTGGCGCTTGTGTTCGGCGACCAGGTCGACCACCGCTTCTTCAGAGGTGACGTCAGCGACCACGGCCTCGATCTTGAGGTCATCGTCGGCCAGGCCTTCGGCCGCTTTCAGCAGCTTGTCCTCGCGTCGACCGGAGATTGTGACCGCGTAGCCACTCTCGGCCAGGCGCCTCGCAATCGCCAATCCAATGCCTCCCGATCCACCGGTAACCAATGCTGCTCGCTTTGCCACTCTCGCTCCATTCCGTAGGATGAAAACCAGCGGGAGCCTATGCCAGATTCGGGTGGTTTCGACCGGCGAGTATGCACCGACCGCGTCAAACGGCAAGAATGGTGGCGCCTGACCGAAGTTTTCGTCCGAGATCTACGAGGTGAGCTATGAGTGAGGAGAAGTCAGACAGCGAGCTGCTCGGTGCTTTCGCCAAGGAAGCACGTCAGCGTTGCGACGTCATCTCGGCCGGTCTCGACACCGGCACGAGCGACTTCGAGACTCTCCGCCAGGAAGCGCACGCACTTCACGGCACCGCATCCACTCTCGGCCTGCGCCGCCTCGGGGAACTCGCCGGGCTCATGGAGTCCGACCTTTCCGACGCCGCCAAGGCGGGCGAGATACGCCCAAACCGGGCCAGCCAGATATCCGAGGCCGCGGAAGCTCTCGCTACAGGCGTGAAGGCCGCGGCCGACGGGGAAGAGGAACCACCCGACGTGGGCCGCTCCCTCTCCCAGCTCTTCGCCCTCTAAGCCGGGACAGCCCCGGCCCGGGCAACGCGCCCAGGACGCAGGCATCTGCATGCCGTCCGGTCTTCGCCGGACGGCCAATGAAACTCGCCCCTTCCTCTCACATTCACTGACGGTAGGAAGGGGCTCCGCTAGGTGTTTGACGACGTGAGTACTGTCGCGGCCTTTCCCGGCTTACTGACCGCCAGCCACCCGCAGGAGCGCCCTGTGCACGACCCGCCGGAGGTTTGTGGTGAGGATGTTTCACGAGATCCGGTTTATCAGCGAATAGCGCACCCAACTCCGATCTCGACCGGTTCCCGCCCCGAACCCGGGGCAGGTGCCTATGGATTTCGTTCATATAGACGAAATCCACAGGCACCTCGGTGCCGTCGGACCCGCCACGCGCGGGTAGGGGTCAGGCAAATATCTTTGGGGGCAGGGTGCAAGCCCGGCGGGCCGGTAGCTCAGTTGGTTAGAGCAGCGGACTCATAATCCGTAGGTCGAAGGTTCGAGTCCTTCCCGGCCCACTCGCTTGCAGACGCGAACATCTTTCCCACGGCGACCTGGACGATTCCGCTTGGGGGATAGGCTTGGGCATGCTGTCCCGGGGTCCAATGCGATTGTTCGAGCGCCGCCGGTTGGGTTAGGGATTGTGTAGCATCGGATGTGCAAAGCCTAACTCGGATCGATTCCGGGGCGGGGGAACCAATTGGGACGAGATCCCCGGGGCGAGTCGCCATGCGTAGCGCGGTCTCTTTTCGCGCGAGCCCGACAGCTAACCCCGCAGGCAAGAAAAAGAGAGGGAACATGTCGATAAGGAAGCTGCTGTTGCCGGGCGTCGTCGCCGTATTGGCCTTCCTTGGGGGCCAGGGAACGGCCGGGGCCACCACGCCGGTCTATCTGAACGACGGGACCATCACCGCAAAAGACGTTCGCAGTCTGATCTTCAACGCGACCGATCGGACCCAAACCCGGGGCCGGATAACCCCGGACGTGGCGTTGATCGACGCCGGACAATTGAAGATCAGGTCGGCCTCCTGTAAGAAGGGCGGCGACTGGGCGGGCTACGGCGTGCTGTTCTCCGGAAAACGGGAAGGCGGAACCCGTTGCGACGGAAAAACGTTCTCGCGCCGGACCGGGGCATACGGTGGCCCGTTCTACGGCATGTGGAGGATGCGGTTCATCCTCGACTACGTAACTTCCGAAGGCGGCCTCGAGGGCCTGGGCTCCGGCCGGACCAGCTGGATTAAGTCGAACGGGGAAGTGGCAGTGTTGGTCTTCAGGATTTACGCGAACGGCAAGGCGACCAACACCGACAAGGTGCTCCGTATCGTCGGCTCGGAAGTCACGGTCACCGAACTGCGCCCGGGTGAGAGATGGCCGTTCCCGCTTCTGTATCACCGCAGGGCATAACGACCTAGGTCCGGGCTAACGGGAGTTAGCGGGGAAATTTAGCTTCGCCAGTTCCTGTTCCAGCCAGGGGGCCATCGTCACCATGTAGGTGGCGGACACGTGGTACGAATCGCGGTAGACGAGGGCGTTGCCGATCACTACCGGGCAGCGGCCGTCCGAGCAGAGGATCGGCATCGGGTCGATGATCTGGACGCCGGTTTTCTCGGCGGCGTCGACATCAAAGCCGAGCTCCGGATGCCGTTTCGGGGCGAAGGCGCAGGTCTTGAGGTTGTGGAGGTTTTCGGCCACGCATTCATGGGGCAGCCAGGGCTGGCGCGGAGCCTGGGCCTGGTCGCGGAGCAGGACAACCTGGTCGGCGTCCTCCTCAAGCTGCCGGAAGGTCCTCGCCATGCCGTCGACCAGGTAAGGCTCGCTGGCGAGTCGGCTCAGCTGCTTGCCGTTCTTCTTCAGGCTGTAGACGGCCTGGGTCGAGGTGGCGACCACGACCAGGTCGGGGTGCTCTTCCTGGATTCGTTCCAGCGAGTTCTCCCGCCACTCGTCGCAGTACTGGCTCAGTTTCACGTCCGCGATGACGCAATTGGCCCGGGAGAGGCCGGTGATCTTCCAGCCTTTCTCCTTGCCGATCGCGTCCAGCGCCGGCATGTACATCATCGAATGGGAATCACCGAAAAGGACTACCGAAACATCGCCGTCGGGATCGCCATATACGCATTCGCCGGATTCGGTGCGGGGGCCGATCAGCAGGCAGCCATCGGCATACATCTGGCCGCGGTCATCGCGGGCATGGAGCGGATTGGGTTTGATCGAGTCGACCGAATTGACCAGCGGGATGTGTCCGTTTTTGATCACCGCGGCACCGGCCACCTGATCCTGGTCGAGGATGTTCACGTTGATCCGGTTCGATCCGAGCCACAGGCCGAAAGCGGCGGCAGCGATTGAACAGGCACCACCGATCGCCAGGGCCCGGTTCGGCCTCAGCTTGAGGATCTTCGCCCTCCGTACGGGATCCTCGAGCAGGGTGTGGCTGATCTGGGTCGGGATCCAGGAGATCAGGGTGGCGACGACCAGCCAGTGCCAGTTCAGGTTGTCGAAGATGCCGAGCGCGAAGACGACGAAGGGCCAGTGCCACAGATACCAGGAATACGAGATGTTGCCGAGGTACTGGAAGGGCCGGGTCGAGAGGATCCGGGTGGTGATGCCGGCACCGGAGGCACCGACCACAAGCAGGGCGATCGTCGCCCCGACCGGGTAGAGGCCGTTGGAACCGGGGAATGGGGTGGAAGCCGACATCGTGTAGGTCGCCCAGCCGAGCACCCCGACCGCGATCACCCCGATCACGGTGGCCAGCCAGGCCGGCATGCCGATCTTCTTCGGCAGGATCATCGCCAGCACCGCGCCGAAGGCGAGCTGCCAGGCCCGGGCGATGGTCGAGAAGAAGGCCGCCTCGGGGTTCACCTGGGTGAAGTGGATGCTGTAGATCAGCGAGGCGATCGCGACCGGGACGATGAAGATCAGGACCAGGCCCTTGGTCGGACGGCGGAACTTCGCGGCCAGGGCACCGGCGGCCAGCAGGATCAGCGGCCAGACCACATAGAACTGCTCTTCGACCGACAGCGACCAGTAGTGCTGGACCGGGCTGTGAATGCCGTCCGCGGCGGCGAAATAATCGACGCCCTGGATTATGAAATGCCAGTTGACGAAGTAGAGCGCGGCGGCGAATACATCTCCGCCGATTTCGACCTGGCGGGCCAGCGAGAAGATGAACAGGGTGCCGATGCAGATGAAGACGAGGACCAGCGCGGCCATCGGCAAGAGGCGCTTGGCGCGGCGGGCATAGAAGTTCCTGATCGAGACCTTGCCCGTCTTCTCGATCTCGCGAACGACCAGGCCGGTGATCAGGAAGCCTGAGAGAACGTAGAAGACATCGACCCCGATGAATCCACCCTTCGCCCAGGGGATCGAAGCGTGGCATGCAAGGACAAGGGTGACCGCAATCGCGCGGATTCCCTGGATATCGGGCCGGAAGTTCGAACCCGCTGCTTTTGCCGTGGGGGAGCCGCTTTCTCTGGCGGCGACCTCGGCACCGCCAAGAGCCATCGGCGCAGGCTACAGGTTTGGGGTGACGCCCCGCTCGCTCAGCGCGGGTACCTCAAGCCTTGATCCAGAGGGCGTCGTCGCCCAGCGGAACCCGTTTCACTTTTCGCTCTCCGAGCAGGTGAACCAGCTTTCGTTCGGCGTCCACGCGCTCGGGCTTGTCCATCCCGGAAGCCATGATCGCTGCGACCTCCTGAGTGGTCAGGCCGGCCGGGTAAAGTCCGAGCGCCTCCAGCGGATCCTCGGCCGGACCCATGCGTTTCAGGCCGGGTTCGATGTTGGCGATCATCACGTCGTAGGCCTCCACTGGCTGGAAGCCGCCCACTTCGGCTCGCTTGTCGCCGTATTCGAAGATCACCGAGGGTGCCGTATACCTTTCGCCGGTCGAGTGGGAAGCGGTCTTGGCCTGGAGGTGGGTCGGACTCCCGGTCGCGCTGCGGGCGTGGTCGTAATCGGTCCGGTAGGCGGCGGCCACTTCCGGGCTGTCGATCGCCGTCATAACCGTCGACGCGTCTAGCCCGGGGACCGTTCCCAGTGCCTCGCCCAGCTGGGTCCGGTCATCGAGCAGGAGGGGAGTGTTGAAGTGGAGCAGCTGAAGGGTGCGGAGGACCCGCCATTCCGAACCCGGATAGAGCAGTCGGGCGGCGGTGATGGCCTTGCAGGACGTGGCGCTGGTGAAAGGGCGGATCTTTGTCTCGATCGCAAAAGGCATGCCGTAGCGGCAGCGGAAATCGAAGTAGAGGTCGGAGAGAGTCTCCGGCGGGTAGGGTACGGGATGGTTCTCGTCAGAAAGGCCAATCACTGCGAGATGCCACTCGATCTGGTCGCGGTAGCGCCACTCAAGAGTCCTCAGGGCGGGACTGGCCGAGTAGCCCCAGGGACAGGACGGGTCATTGAAGAGAAGTGCCTTGATCTGCGCCATGCCGCGAAGCCTAGCCACTCCTTTTGGTCGACTCGCGGGTTAGGATTCATGTGATGGAAGCGGACCGGAATATTTCGCCTCCCCGGAGCGCCGGGTTGCTGTTCGTTGCCGCGATCTGGGCGCTGCTCCTGACCTTGGTCGGCTCCCCCGAAGTGGTTTTCTTCACGGTTCCCGTCTTCCTGCTCGCCGCACCGCTCGCCTTCGGCCGGTACACAGGGGAAGGTCTGATCGGGGCTCTGCGCGGAGGTCGGGTCCGGACCGACGGCCGCGACCTGCCGCGGCATCTGATCGACGCCGCCCGGAGGGCGGTCACGCCAGTGCATTTCGAGCGGCGGCTTGGCCGGGCGCCACCTGTTTCCGTGAACTGAGCCGGCCGGTATCGGGCCGGCTCGCATAATCCGACCCGACCCCGCGGCAAGTAGCCGCACCGACTCGCAATCTGCGGTTATGGAGTGACCATGAAGCGCCTCCCAGGCATCCTTGCTTTGCTCATACTTGCCCTCGTTCCTTCGATGGCGATGGCCCACCAGGGCAATCCCGACTACCGGTCCGAGATCACCTCGGTCCAGCCGGAAGCGCTGGGCGAGGGACTCACGATCGAGATCGTGAACTTCGATGACCATGTTCGCCTGGTCAACAAGACCGGAAAGGTTGTTCTGATCAAGGGATATGACGGTGAGCCTTACGCCCGGGTCGAGGCCGACGGCAAGGTTTTCGTGAACCTGAATTCGCCGGCCTACTACCTCAACGAGGACCGGTTCGCGGCGGTGGAAGTGCCGAAGCGGGCCGATGCGAAAGCCGCTCCCGACTGGAAGCAGATCGCCGACAACGGCACCTTCGAGTGGCATGACCACCGCTCGCATTACATGGGCACGGGAACGCCCTCGCAGGTGACCGACGAGTCGAAGGAGACCAAGGTCTTCGACTATGTGATCCCGATCGAGGTCGGTGGCGAGCCGGCGAAGATCAACGGCACCCTGACCTGGGTCGGTACCGGATCGAAAGCGCCGGTGATCCCCTTCGTGATCCTCGGGCTGGCGATCATCGCCGCGATCGTCTTCTGGTTGATGCGGCGACGCCGCAGCGAAGATGATGACGGACCTCGCGAAGGCGGATCCGGGGAAGCAGGTGGATCGGGCGATGACAACCCGGATGAATCAGGCAAGAGTGAGGCCTGGTGAGGCGCAGCCTCCTCACAAGTCTGCTTTTCCTGGCCTGCCTGCTCGGGCTGGCCAGTTCGGCCTCTGCCCATGCCGTGCTCGAGGGTTCATCCCCGACTCGGGGGGCGGAGCTCAACTCCTCACCCGGCCACGTGGACTTCACCTTCAACGAGCCGGTCGAAGCGTCGCTGGGTGCGGTCCGGGTCTTCAACACATCCGGTGACCAGGTCCAGACCGATGACCTCGAGCGTCCGGGTGAAAACGCGGACGCGGTCGGAGCCAGCCTGCCCGCGGACCTGCCCGACGGGCTTTACACCGCGACCTACCATGTGATCTCGGCCGATTCCCACCCGGTTTCGGGCGGCATCACTTTCACGATCGGCAAACCCGGCAAGGACGCATCCGCCTTCACCCAGGGCAAGACGATTTCGGAACTCCTGGCCGAAAGCGAGGCGGGCAAGGTCACCGAGGTTGCCTTCTGGGCCGATCGCTGGATCGGCTACCTGGCGATTGCCCTTGCGGTCGGTGCCCTCGCCTGGATGCTTCTGATCTGGGGTCCGCTGTCAAACACACCGGGAATTGACCGCCGGGTCATCGAGCGTCGCTTCAGCCGGCTGATCCTGGTTGTGGGACTGGCCGGCCTGCTGGCTTCGCTGATGGCGATCATCTTCCAGGGAGCGATCGGGGCTGGCACCAGTTTCTGGCGGGCCTTCGGCTCAGGGATACCGGGCGAGGTGATCCACACCAGATTCGGCACGGTAATGCTGATCCGCTCCGCCGCCTGGCTGGCTCTGATCGGGCTCGTTCTGGCCGGCAGGGGCCGCTACACCCGGCCCGGTCCGCTCACGATCCTCGCCTGCCTGGCCGGCCTGGTGCTTGCTGCCTCGCCGGCCTTCGCCGGTCACGCCTCGACCCGGGACCCGGCCTGGCTGCTGGTCCCGAGCGACATCATTCACGCGGTCGCGATGGCCATCTGGACCGGCGGGCTGGTCGCCATGCTGGCCCTGCTGCCCGCCGCGACCCGCCAGCTGCCCGAGCCGTCTGATCGAACCGGACTCCTGACCCGGGCGACCCGGAGTTTTTCCGCGGTAGCTCTGGCGGCCGTATCGATGATCTCGGTCTCGGGTGCGGTTCAGGCGATCATCGAGGTCGGCTCGGTTCCCGATCTTGTCGAAACCCAGTTCGGTCGGGCGGTGTCGATCAAGATCGTCCTGTTCGGAATCCTGATCGGCCTCGGGTTCATCAATCGCAACCGGATCATCCCCGGGCTCGTGCGAAGGCTCGAACGCTCGGAGTCTCCCGGGGCCCCGGGTAACCGGCTCCGGAGCTCCCTGCGGATCGAAGTCATACTCGTCACCGTCGTGCTCGGAGTCAGCGCGGCTCTGGTCTCCTACCCGCCGCCGGACGCGATCCAGTCCGGTCCGGCCTCGGGCGCGGTCGAGATCCAGGGCAAGCGGGTCGAGTACACGGTCGATCCGGCCCGGGTCGGAAGCAACGAGGTCCACCTCTACGTGTTCGATGACCGCACGGGGGCCCCGGTGCCGGTGCGGTCGATGGAGGTTTCCTTCTCGCTCCCCGCGGAAGACATCGCTCCGATCGAAGCCGACGCCAGGCGAGCCGGCCCCGGGCATTTCGTCGTGCCCTCGGCCATGCTCGGGGTGCAGGGGGAGTGGAGGGCCGAGGTGGCGATCCGGCTCTCCGAATTCGACGAGCCGATCGCCGAGTTCGAGGTGGAAGTGAAATGAGTCACTGGTTGACCGGATTCCTGCCTGCTTGCGCGCCCCTGTTGCTGCTGGTCTTGCTCCTGCTGCTCGGCCGGTATCCCGGCGAGCGGGCGATCGAGCGGGTCCACCGGGCGCTCTCGGACTGGCTCGGGCACTCGTTTGGCGGCCGCGTCGTCGAGCCGCAGATTGTTTTCGTTCCTGTTCCGGACCGGGGTGGTCGCCTTATCGCCCGCTCGCTGGCCGGCCGGGCACCGCCTTGTTTCATCTGATCCAGAGAACTCAAGCAATGAATTGACCGGCGAACCCGCCGGAAAGGAATCAAATGAACATCAAGAGAAAAATCATCCTGGGCCTCGCCGCCCTGTTTGTCCTGGCAATTCCCGCCACTGCGTCGGCACATGTGACCGTCTCCCCGGAGGAAGCTCCGGCCGGCGACTACGCGATGCTGACCTTCACCGTGCCGCATGGCTGTGACGGCGCTGCGACAACGAGCGTCAAGGTCCAGATGCCCCCGCAGGTGGTCGCCGCAACTCCCGGCGTGGTTCCCGGCTGGAACATCAAGACCGTGGAAGGCAAGCTGCCCCAGCCGAGCGAGATGCACGGCGAGAAGATCACCGAAGGTGTTCGTCAAGTCACCTGGACCGGCGGTCCGCTTGCCGATGACCAGCTGCAGCAGTTCCCGCTCAGCGTCGCCTTTGCAGGCGCCGAGGGCGATGCCGCCGAGTTCAAGGTAATCCAGGGCTGCGAGGGTGGTGCCGAAACTGCCTGGATCCAGTCGACCCCGGCCAGCGGCGAGGAACCGGAACACCCGGCCCCGACCGTGATGCTGACCGCCGCGTCCGAGGAAGGCCACGACCACATGGCCGCCGCGGATGATTCGGCGGAAGCTGCTTCCGCTGATTCGTCGGACGACGATGGCTCGGACAACGGTCTCGCGATCGCAGCGTTGATCGTCGGTGCGCTGGGATTGGTCGTCGGTTCGGTCGCCCTCGTCGGCAGCCGTCGCAAGTAGGCTGAACCAATGAAGAAAGTCGGAAGTTTCCTCGTCCTTCTGGCTGTGCTGCTCGCCACCCCGGTTTTCGCCGGGGTGGCTTCGGCGCATGTCGAGATGACCCCTGATGAAGCCCCGGCCGGCAAGCCTGTCGATCTGAGCTTCGAGATCCCCCATGGCTGTGACGGCGCGGCGACGACCTCGATCGTCGTTCAGATTCCGAAGGCCGCCGCCGATGTCAAGGCCGGAAACGTCAAGGGCTGGAAGGCGACTTCCGCTGGCAACACCCTGACCTGGACGGGCGGTCCGTTGCCCGATCACCAGACTCAGGATTTCCCCTTCACGGTGACCCTCTACGGAAAGAAGGACGAGAACGTGATGTTCAAGACGATCCAGAAATGTCAGGGCGACGCCTCGACCGCCTGGATTCAGGCGATGGAAGGTGACGTCGAACCGGAGTACCCGGCCCCGGCCGTGACCCTCACATCGACCGCGAAGGCCCAGGTGTCACCCGCCACTCCGGCCGATCAGCAGTCGGACGATGACCAGGTCGCCGAAGGCGACGCCGCCGCGACCGGTGAGCCGACCGCGACCGCGGCCGACGCTGAGGACTCGTCCTCCGATGACGAGGGCTCGGACAGCAAGACCCTGATCCTGATCATCATCGCCGGGCTGGCGATCGGCACGGTCGCCGGCATCGTGGTTCGGGCCCGCCGCAAGCAGTAAGGGCCAGCCGCGGGAAGCATGAAGTTCAGCGCGCCCGCGACGTTTTGCAGAAAGTTCAGCGGGGACGTCGCCTGCGTCCGGCAGGCCGGCGGCCCCGGCTTTCGAGCCGGTCCCGGCTTGACTCTTTCGAGGAGACCTTTCGCATGCCACGCACCTGGTAGAAGAGGATCTCCTCGGCGCAGCGCTGATGCCAGTGCGAATGCTCGGTGCCGCCGTACTTCCCGACGTACTGGACGACCACATGCTCGTCCCCGATGTTGATTTCCCCCTTGCAGCCGAGGCACTTGTAGAACTTCTGCGAGATCGAGCGGATGATCCAGATCTCGTCACCCTCGTCGGTGTGTCCGGTGAGTGAGGTCTTGCGGTTCGGAAGTCCCTGGAACTGATTCAAAAGTCCTGCTCAGAGCGAATTTAGAAGGGAATTGAACGGGCGGGGCGAATTGATCCGGCGTGAGCCCAGTGACCGCCGAAACCAAGACCCTGTCAACTTACATCCAGGATCGGATCGACGAGTTTTCCCGCTCCCAAAAGGATGTCGCGCGCTACATCGTCGACCATCTCGATGAAGCGGCCTTCCTGACCGCGGAGGAACTGGCCCGTCGGGCAGGCACGTCCTCCTCGACGGTTGTCCGCTTCTCCCAGGCGCTCGGATTCGAGGGCTACCCCGAACTCCAGGCCTCTGCGATCGAGGAGTACCGCGCCACCGTGGGCGGGGAAGAGTCCGGCGGCCGCATGCTCTTTTCCTTCGATCACTCCGAATTCGAAGCTTCCCTCGGCACCGACCACTCGAACCTCGAAGAAACCGCCCGCAAGCTGGATCAGAGCCAGATCGACGAAGCGGTCGCCGCCCTTTCCGGGGCCAGCCAGGTCGTCATCGTCGGCACCGACCAGATGGCCTTCTTCGCCTCTTACCTCCGTCACACCCTGAGCCTGCTCGACATCCGGGCCGAGATCGTCACCTCGACCGCCGGCCCCTCGCTTCAGCGCCTGGGGCGGGTGGATGAAGAAACGCTGCTGATCACCCTTTCCTCGGGACGCTCGCATGCGCTGCTCGCCCGGGCCATGAAGCTGGCCGGCCATCGCGGCGCCCGGACCCTTGCGATCGCGGACGCAACCCTTTCCGACGCGGTCAAGAAGGCCGACATGAGCCTTTACTTCTCATCCAACAGCCCGTCCTTCCTGCGGTCGAATACCGCCCTGATGGCGCTGGTTCACGCGCTGGCCTACGGCGTCTACTCGCTGAGCGAAGACGAGCACAGCGAACGGATCCGCGCTTACAAGCTGAAGTAGACGATTCGTCAGGACGCCACCGGCATCACCTGCGTTTGACCGGACCTTCGAGGGCCTTCTCTCTCTATATTGGAGGGGATGGCTGAAGAAGCGACTTTCCGAGTAAAGACCGGCCTGGCAGAGATGCTGAAGGGCGGCGTGATCATGGACGTGGTCGACGCCGACCAGGCGAAAATTGCCGAGGACGCGGGGGCCTGCGCGGTCATGGCCCTTGAGCGGGTCCCGGCCGACATTCGCAGGGACGGCGGTGTGGCCCGCATGTCCAACCCGCGGATGATCAAGGAGATCCAGGACGCGGTTTCGATTCCCGTGATGGCCAAGGTCCGGATCGGCCATTTCGTCGAGGCCCAGGTCCTGCAGTCGCTTTCGATCGACTTCATCGACGAGTCGGAGGTCCTGACCCCGGCCGACGAGACCAACCACGTCGACAAGTTCGGGTTCGACGCGCCCTTCGTCTGCGGTGCGACCAACCTCGGCGAGGCTCTCCGCCGGATCGGCGAGGGGGCGGCGATGATCCGCTCGAAGGGCGAGGCGGGCACCGGCAACGTCGTCGAGGCCGTCCGCCACATGCGCGAGATCGTCGGCGGCATCAAGCGACTTTCCACCCTCAGTTCGACCGAGCTGCCGACCGCCGCCAAGGAACTCCAGGCTCCGCTGGAGCTGGTCCGTGACGTGGCGACCCGGGGCTGGCTGCCGGTTCCCGTCTTCTGCGCGGGTGGCATCGCCACCCCGGCCGACGCCGCCTTGATGATGCAGCTCGGTGCGGAAGGAAACTTCGTCGGTTCCGGCATCTTCAAGTCGGATGACCCGGAACGCCGGGCCAAGGCGATCGTCGAGGCGACCACTCACTTCAATGACGCAGACCGCATTGCCGCTGCCTCCGAGCAGCTCGGCGAAGCGATGCCGGGGATCGAGATGGCCGCACTCGGCGAGGATGGCCGCCTCGCCGGACGCGGCTGGTAACCAAACGGACCCTTCAACTGACAGTTCCGCCCGGTCCGGTGCCGTCCGGCCCCGGATCGGCGTGCTCGCAGTCCAGGGCGGCTTCCAAAGGCACGTCGAGCATCTGCGCGAGGCCGGGGCGGAGCCGGTCGAGGTTCGACTGCCAGCCGAACTCGAAGCGCTCGACGGACTGATCCTGCCCGGTGGCGAAAGCACCACGATCACCATGGGCATCGAGAAAGCGGGCCTCGCAAAGGGGATCCTCGCCCATCACCAGGCCGGCCGGCCCACCCTCGGCACCTGCGCCGGGATGATCGTCGCCGGCCGTGAACACCTGGGACTGATCGACATCACCACGAAGCGAAACGCCTTCGGCCGCCAGCTTTCCAGCTTCGAGGACGACATCTCGGTCGAAGGGGTTGTCGACGGTCCGATTCGCGCGGTCTTCATTCGCGCCCCCTGGGTCGAATCGACCGGGGAGGGAGTGCAGGTACTGGCCGAGGTCCGCGGTCACCCGGTGGCGGTCAGGCAGGGAAATGTCACAGCCCTCTCGTTCCACCCTGAACTGACCCCCGACAACCGCATCCACCAATGGTTCAAAGAACTCTGTGTTGCCTGAAGCCGGAGCCAGCCCATCCATCTGAAGCTTCTGTGGGCTGGCGGGTTTGACTGGGAGGGCGGGTCGGACCCCGCCCGACTTGCAGTTAAGAATTCGGGAGGGGTGAGCCGGCGGCGAGGAAGAACCAGGCGATGAAGGCGATGAAGGCGATCACGACCGAGCCGATGATCACTACTTCGATCAACGACGGAGGGTCGCCGCTCTTCTCGCTGTCCCTG
>JAIBCJ010000107.1 GCA_019694145.1 Solirubrobacterales bacterium
TCGGAGGATCCTGACCGGGACCGGCAGCAGTACATCGACCTGCGTCTGGCAGTGCTCGGGGCCGAGCGCGACCGGATGCTGCATCACCGGCGGGTCGGCACCTACAGCGCCGAGGTGATCGACAGGACCCAGCGCATCCTCGACCTCGAGGAGGCCCGGCTCCAGCAGGTCTCGGGCGAGCCGCGCTAACTCCGTTCCTGCCCAGCCCGTTTCACTCGTTGCCCCGCGCCATCGGCCCGAACGGGGCGGGTCTCAGGCGGCGGCGCGGGCTGCGGCCAGCAGCAGCTCGAGTTCCGACTGCATGCCGTCGACCAGGGTCTGGACCTCGGGGGTCTGCTCACGGTCGGCGGTGATCCCGATGTCGATCGAATTCCGGTAGCTCATGATCGTCACGTTCAACCCGATCCCGTCCGAAATGATCGAGAGCGGATACATGGCCTCGAGCTTCGCCCCGGCGAAGTAGAGGTCGATCGGGGGTCCGGGGACATTCGAGATGATCACGTTCCAGGGGGGCCGGGTGAAGCGCCCGGCCACGGTGGTGACGACCCGGGCGGCCCGGGCGTGAAGTGCCGGCGGCACGAAGTCGGTGAGGTCACGCAGGGCCTCGGCCGGAAGGGCATCGTGACTGTCCTTGGCGGCACCCATGACCGAATGAATGAACTCGAGCCGCTCGGCGGGATCATCGATGTGGGTTGGCAGCGGCACGATCATCGCCGAGACCTTGTTGCCGAAGGTGCCGCGCTCTTCCTCGGTCCGGACCGAGACGGGGATCATCGCCAGCAGCGGTTCCTCCGGCAGCTCGCCCGTGAAGGTGAGATGCTCGCGGACCGCCCCCGCGACCAGGCAGATCACCACGTCGTTGACCTTGACTCCGAACGCGTTCTTGACGGTCTTCACGTCATCGAGGGAAACCTGTCCCAGGCCGAAAACGCGGTGCGGCGAAAGTGCCGCGCCATAAGGACCCTTCGGCGCCTTTACCGGCGGCCTTTCGATCACATGCTCCTCTTCGGCTCCGAAGCGGATCCTCACCCGGGACATGACCCGGCTTATCCGCCGGCTGCCCGGGAGGCCGAAGGCCGCAACCGCCATGTCCACGTGCGGCACCACGGTGGTCAGCCGGTCAACCAGGTTGAGCGGCGAGCGGGGAATCCCCTTCACCCACATCATCAGCAGGTCCTTGCCGTCCGGAGCGGACCGGTCCGGAGCGGTCGCCGGCGGGTCCACCTTCCGCGGCTCGGGACCGAGGTCGTAAAGGGCGGAGAGGATTTCGGCGCCGGACATGCCGTCGATCGCCGCGTGATGGGTCTTCGAAAGCAGCGCGACCTTGCCGCCCTCGAGCCCGTGGATCAAATAGATCTCCCAGAGTGGACGGGAACGATCGAGTCGCCGCGAATAGATGCGGCCGACCTGCTCCAGCAGCTGCTCGTGACTGCCCGGTTCCGGGAGCGCGATCTCCCGGCAGTGGTAACCGATGTCGAAGTGTTCATCCTGGGTCCAGTACGGCCAGTCGATGCTCAACGGAACCGAGACCAGCCGCTGGGTGAACGGCGCGATCAGGTGCAGCCGGTCCTGAATCAGCTGCCTCAGATCTTCGATCGTCAGCTTGCCGCCGGGAGCCGTGGTGGGGTCGAGAATCGCGAGGCCGCCGACGTGGCCGTAGTTCCGATCGGTTTCGATCGCCAGAAACTGGGCGTCAAGTGAGGTGAGCTGCTTCAGCTCGGCCATCTCAGCGGCTGAGTTCCTCGCTCATGCGGACCCAGACTTCCGAGTCGAGGCCCATCCCGAGGTGGCTGCTCTCGATCTCGACGTGCTCGGCGGCCTGATGGAGACAGGCCTGGTAACGCACGATGGTGTCGGCGCGCGAGTAAAAGGAGATGAAGCGGACATCCTTGGGGAACGGCCGGCCGTAGGCGATCCGGGTTTCCTTGCAGCAGTCCCCCGTGGCACAGTCACGGCTGAGGAAACCGGGGAAACCGAGTTCACCGAGTCCGCCGATGATGCCGATCCCGAACCAGGTGCGGGGGTGAATGTTGAAGTGATCGTTCAGCGGGGAGCCCAGGGTCACCAGGGTCTCGACCAGGTCGGGGTTGCGGACCGCGATCACCTTGCCCATCGCTCCGCCCCGGCTCTGGCCCACCAGCAAGGCCCGTTTGCCGCTGGCTTCGACCGACGCCCGGAGTCGCGCCTCGACGCCTTCGATCGTGGCCTGGGTGCAGTTGACGTTCCAGTTGATGCCGCTCCTGGTCATGTTCCAGTCGCCGCGTTTCAGCCAGCGGGCCATGTTCGAAAGGCTCGGGTCACCGGCGAGGAAACCGGGGATCAGCATCGCCGGCCGGCCGTCACCCTCGGGAGGTTCGGGCCACCGGGATGGATCGAGGGTCGATGCCCATTCGTCAAAAAGCCGGTTGTGCGGAAGTCCCAGCCGGTCGGCGACCGCGGTGGCGGTGTCAGCCAGCCAGTTTGCGCCGTCGTTCACGGACGGCAGCGTTGGAACCTTTCCAATTGATGGAAACCCTCCCAGTGGCAATTCCATGTGATGAATGTTACTCCCCGGCGCAGCGGACCAGCCATGTGTTGCGCCCCGGAGGCCGGGTTGCAGACTGGCTCAGTCGATCGGTTTCCAGCCGCCGAGCCGCTCCTCCAGCTCCCTCGCGGCAGCCAGGGCCAGTTCGTCCTTGCCCGGGCCGGCCACCACCTGAACCGAAAGTGGAAGACCGTTCGCGGTCCAGTACACCGGCACCATCGCCACCGGCAACCCGGTGATGTTGAAAGGGACCGCCATCGGAATCTGGGTGAATGGCAACCAGGTCGCCCCGTGTCGGGCCGGTCGGACCAGCAAAAGCGGACAGACGAGCACACCGTCCCCGACCGTCTCGATCACCTGCCGGCGCAGCCGCTCGAGCTTCCGGTCGGCATCACCTGGACCGGGTTTGAGAACGCCGCCGTAGGCGATGTATGCGTAGACCGAGAGTGCCTCGGCCGAGATCCTTGCCCGGCCGGTGAGGGTGCGTCGAACTTCCGCGAGCCAGTTGAACCGCTCGCCTCCCCCGAGTTCGGCGTTGATCTCGGGCAATGCGTGCTTTCTGAGCACATGCGAGTAGAGCATGGTCATCCTCTGGATCGGCAAAGCCGGGCTCTGCTCGACTTCCATTCCGGCCGATCCGAGTGCGCCAGCCGCACGCCGGACCGCGGATTTCACTTCGGGGCTGACAATCATCGAGCGGTTGCCGGTGAAGACCCGGCAGCGGATCCCTTCCACCCCGGGCAGGTCTGCTTCGCCGCTGCCGTCGAGCACACCCAGCGCGAGGGCGAGGTCTTCGACCCGGCGGGCCAGTGGTCCCGCATGGTTCCAGGCATTCACCGGTGGCGGCACGGTCGGCACGTGGCCTTCGTCGGGCACCCGGCCGGTGGTCGGCTTCAGGGAAACGCAGCCGTTGTTCGCGGCGGGGTTCCGCAGGCTGCCGCCAATGTCGCTGCCGAGCCCGAGGGCCGAACCGCCGGCGGCGATGATCGACGCCTCGCCGCCGCTGCTTCCCCCGGCCGAATAGCCACGGTGCCTGGCGCTTTCGGTGCGGCCAAAGACGGGATTGACCGATTCAAAGCCCCAGCACATGTCGGGGATGTTCGTCTTGCCGAGGATGATCGCCCCGGCCTTCCTGAGGCGTTCGACGGCGACCGCGTCACCATCGGCCACTTCGTCACGGTGAAACCAGGAACCTGCGGTAAATCGCACCCCGTCGACCGGGTAGCAGTCCTTGATCGTGATCGGGACGCCGAACAGCGGTGGCAACCCGTCGGAGCCTTGCGCGGCGATCTGCCGGTCGGCCGCGGCGGCGGCTTCCCGGGCGGATTCGAAGGTCGGGGTGACCACCGCATTCAGCCGCGGATTGACTTCTTCGATCCGGGCGATGCTCGCCTCGACCGCCTCCGCCGAGGTCAGCTCGCCAGCCCGGATGGCCGCGGCGATCTGCGCCGCGCCCATCTGGACTACCGGTAGATCGGTGCTCTCCCCGGGCATGACTAGAACCAGGCGTCCTCCATCTCGAGGGTGGTCCGGTCGAGGCTGGCCAGCAGGTCGAACTGCGGCCCGGTCTTCGGCAGCTCGAAGCGGAAGAAGTAGCGGGTCGCCTGCCGCTTGCCGTCGTAGAACTCTCCTTCCTTGCCGGCCGCAGCGAGGTACTGCTGCAGCCAGATCCAGGCCAGGACGATGTGCCCGGCCGCCTCGAGGTACAGGGTCGCGTTGGCCAGGGCGAGTTCAGGGTCGCGGTCAGCCCAGAGCTTGCCCGTCGTTTCGGCGAGCCGTCCCAGTGAAGCCGCCAGCTGATCGGCGAGCTCGCCTGCCTCGCCCCCGGCCCCCTTCGCCTCGTCGATCGTCGCCGTGATCACTTCGAACAGCGCGCCGAAGGCGGCGCCGCCCTGCATCGTCACCTTTCGACCGAGCAGGTCGAGCGCCTGGATCCCGTGGGTTCCTTCGTGGATCGGATTCAGCCGGTTGTCGCGGTAGTGCTGTTCGACGTCGTACTCGCGCGCGTAGCCGTAGCCACCGTGAACCTGGATTGCCAGAGAATTGGCTTCCAGACACCACTGCGAGGGCCAGCTCTTGGCGATCGGGGTGAGGATTTCCAGCAGCAGACCGGCCCTGGTGCGGTCGTCTTCATCCGGAGCGGTCATCTCGTCATCGACCAGACTTGAGCAGTAGAGCTCGAGGCCGAGCGCACCCTCCACGTAGCTCTTCTGTGCGAGCAGCATGCGCTTCACGTCGGTGTGTTCGGAGATCGGGATTTGCGGGTCTTCCGGATTCTTCGAAGCGAGGTTGCGGCCCTGGGGGCGTTCCCTCGCATAACGAAGGGACTTGAGGTACCCGGTGTAACCGAGCGCCGTCGCGCCGAGACCGACCCCGATCCGGGCCTCGTTCATCATGTGGAACATGTAGGCGAGACCCCGGTTCGGCTCGCCGATCAGGTAGCCCACCGCGCCGGCTTCGCCGCCCGGTTTGTACTCGCCCTCGCCGAAGCCGAGGACCGTGTTGACGGTCCCGCGGAAGCCCATCTTGTGGTTGACACCGGCCAGGACCACGTCGTTTCGTCCGCCGATCGAACCGTCTTCGTCGAGCAGGAACCGCGGAACGATGAAGAGGCTGATCCCCTTCACACCGGGAGGGGAACCGGGGATCTTCGCCAGTACGAGATGCACGATGTTGTCACCGAGCTCGTGTGAGCCGCCGCTGATCCACATCTTGTTCCCGAAGATCCGGTAGGTGCCGTCGTCCTGCGGGACCGCCTTGGTGGTGATGTCCGAGAGGGAGCTGCCGGCCTGGGTCTCGGAAAGGCACATGGTGCCGTGAAAGCGCCCCTCGACCATCGGCTTGACCCAGGTTTCAACCTGCTCGTCGGAGGCATTGGCGATCAGCAGGTTGGCGGCGCCGGCGGTCAGCATCGGGTAGGCGGTGGTGCCGACGTTGGCGGCATGGAGCCAGGCAAAGATCGCGCTCGAAACGGTGGCCGGCAGAGACATGCCGCCCACTTCTTCCGGCATCGCCGCGGCCATCAGCCCGGTTTCGCCAAGTGTCTCCAGGGCCTGGGCGACTTCCGGGATCAAGACGACCTTGCCGTCTTCACCGATCGCCGGTTCGTTCAGGTCCGCCTTGCGATTGTGGGGCTGGAACTGGTCCTCGGCGATCTGCTCGGCAAGCGTGAGCACGTCGTTCCAGTCGTCGAGAGTCTGGTCGCGGTAGCGGTCGCGCTCGGTCAGCCGCTCGACGTCGAGCCATTCGTTGAGCTGAAACTGAAGGTCGCGCCGGGAAAGGATGTCGGTCATTCACGCAACGCTACTCGCTTCTGATGCATCGCACCTTTGGCACCTCCGACGGGTTGATGAGTAGAGTTTCCGGGTCGGAACATCCGATCGACTGCCAACCTTTGAGGGAGAAAGAACTTGACTTTTGAACTGACCCGCCTGCGCGCCGTTGTCCTGGCCCTGGCGATGCTGCTCACCACGGCCCTGCTGATCGAGGTCGCCCAGCCGGCCGGAGCCGATGCCGCAGCAAAGAAGACGAAAAAGAAGAAGGGGCCAAAGCAGGGTCCGGCCGGGCTGAAGTTCTACTCGCCGCCGAAGAAGCTCCCGACCGCCCACGGCAAGCTGATCTGGCAGCGCAAGGCCGGTGGGTCTGTGCCTCTGAAGAGCGCCGCTTCGACCAAACTGGTTCTCTACACCTCCAGGTCGACCACCGGCAAGCAGATCGCCGTGTCGGGTTCGGTGAGCATCCCGAAGGGCAAGGCCCCGAAGGGCGGCTGGCCGATCATCAGTTACGCCCACGGCACCACCGGCATCGCCGACAAGTGCGCCCCCTCGCGTAACACCAAGGGTGGCGTCGCCGACCCTTACATCTCGTACATGGATCCGCTGCAGAATGCCTGGCTGAGGGCCGGCTACGCGGTTGCCCGCACCGATTATCAGGGCCTTGGCGTGCCCGGTGTGAACCACCCGTTCCTGGTCGGCGTTCCGGCCGGCCGCAGCGTGCTTGACATCGTCAGCGCCTCGCGTCAGCTCGGTCTGAAGATCGGCAACAGGTACCTGATCGCCGGCCATTCGCAGGGCGGGCACGCGGCACTGTTCGCCGCCGGTCTTGCCTCGAGCTACTCGAAGGACATCAAGCTGAGGGGCACCGTTTCCTACGCACCGGCTTCGCACTTCAAGGAGCAGGCCTCATTCCTCCCGGGACTCACCTCCCCCAACGGACTGACCGCCCTGGCCACGCTGCTGGTTCGCGGCATGAGCATCTCCTACCCGCAGCTGAACGCGAATGAAGCGCTTTCCGACACGATTCTGCCCTTCTACCCGCAGACGCTGACCAAGTGCCTGTCGGAGCTCGCAGGGTCTGACAACCTCGGGGGCATCGCGCCTTCCGAGCTGATCCGCTCGGGCTATGACATGACCCCGCTCAACGGGATCCTCGAAGCGCAGAACCCGTCGGTTACGACTTCGGCTCCGATCCTGCTGGCGCAGGGCACGGCCGATTCGACCACCTTCCCGTTCCTCACCGACCAGCTCGACACCGAGCTGGTCGGCAAGGGCGACACGGTCGACTACAAGAAGTACGAAGGCGTCGACCACGGCGGAGTCGTGGCAGCCGCCCAGAACGACGTCATGTCGTTCTTCGAATCGCGACTGCCGTCCGGCAAGTAGGTCCGGCCGGCAGAAGTTCTGAAAGAGGGGGCCTCCGGGCCCCCTCTTTTCGTCAGGCGTCCCGCTTCTGCTCTTCGATCGTTGCTTCCATCCGGGCCTGCCGTTCCCGGAACTCGTCGGTTACCGCCTCGCCGAAGTCTTCGAGTTCGTGGAAGGGCCGGATCTCGACCGACTCGCCGTGATGGAAGGGGATCCGGCGTGCCCACTCGATCGCTTCCTCGAGCGACTTCACCTCCCAGACCCAGTATCCGGCGATCAGCTCCTTGGTCTCGGAGAAGGGACCGTCGGTCACCTGGGCTTCATCTCCGGAGTAGGTGATCCGGACCCCGTGACGGGATGACTTCAATCCGTCGCCGTCCAGCATGACCCCGGCGTTGACCAGCTCCTCGTTGAAACTCCCCATGTCACCCAGGTCCTTCTCGGATGGCATCACATCTGCTTCGGAATCCTCGGTTGCCTTGACGATCACCATGCAACGCATCTCAATCTCCTTCGGTAGACGGCCGGCTTTTCCGGCCTTTGCATCGAAGACGAACGGGAAGGCTGGAATTCGACATCAGCCCGGAAAATCTTTTGCCCGTTCGGCCCGCTCGATCAGTACCCGCCGTTCCGCCTGATTATCGGTCAGTGAAGCGGCGCGTTCGAACTCGGCCGCCGCCTCCCCGCTCCGGCCAAGCCGCTCCAGCAGATCACCGCGCACGCTCGGAAGAAGGTA
>JAIBCJ010000020.1 GCA_019694145.1 Solirubrobacterales bacterium
CCCTCCGGCATCGCCGAGATCGCCTTCGACATGAGTGAGCGCAGCGGTGTCCTCATGGCCAGGCCGAGCGCCCTGGTGAAAGCCGGCATCACCGCCTGGCTGGCGGCATTGGGCGCGAACGAGGCGACGGTCAGGCCGGTTTCGACGCTACGGGGTGAAAGGTGGGTCGGCACCGTGATGTGCTCGGCCGAGGGGTAATGCATCATCTTCTGGAGGCCGAGCTCGCCACCGAAATCGAAGTCGGGCCGGCCCACAGCCTGGGAGGCGGGGCGTAGCGCCCGCTCGCGCCACTCGAAGTCGCCGCCCTTGATCATTTCGATTCCCGACCTCATCGTTCCCTGGCTCGGCTGGAAGGGAGCGTGGTAACCGAGCCGCACCTTGTCCACGGTCTCGCCGGCTCCGAGCGCGGCCGCGGTCAGGGCGGCAAGCATGTCCCCCGGCACATAGTCGAAACCCATCGCCGGAATCACCGCCGAACCTTTCCCGAGGGCTTTCGGCCCGTAGGTGTCGAAGGCAAGCCGGACGAAGGGCTGCTCGCCGGTGGTGTCCAGATAGTGGGTGCCGGCCTCGACTGCGGCGGCCAGGACCGGCTCGCCGTGGAGCGAGAACGGGCCGGCGCAGGCGATCACGGCGCCGCTCCGCGCGAAGAGCTCCTTCAGGCCCCGCGGGTCGGTGGTCGCCACGGCATGGCTCTCGGGCTTGCCGCCGGGGCCGTCGAGGCGGTCGGCCAGGGCCTCCAGCTTCTCGCGGTTGCGGCCGGCGACGATGAACGGAACCTCGCGCGAGGCCAGCTCGGCGGCGACCAGCTTTCCGGTGTAGCCGGTGGCTCCGTAGACGGTGATCGGTCCGGATTGGGTGCTCATGCCGGGGATTCTCGCAGGCAGGGTCGGGTTGCCGCGGGGAACGGCGGTAGGGTGCCACGGGTGAGTTTCGAAACGATTCTCTACTCGGTCGAGGGGCCGGTCGCGACGATCACGCTGAACCGTCCCGGGCGGCTCAACACGATCGTGCCGCCGATGCCCGATGAAGTCGAACAGGCGGTGGGGGAGGCGACCCGCGACCCGGAGGTCAAGGTGATCGTGCTGCGCGGGGCCGGTCGTTCTTTTTGCGCCGGCTACGACTTCGGCGGCGGCTTCGAGCACTGGGACGAGTACCTGACGACCGATGGCGAATGGGATCCGGGCAAGGACTTCGCCCTGGCCACCGCGACGGAGCTCTCACCGACCCAGAAGTTCATGAGCATCTGGCGCAGCCCGAAGCCGGTGATCGCCCAGGTTCACGGATACTGCGTCGGTGGCGGCAGCGATTTCGCGCTCTGCGCGGATCTGATCGTGGCCAGCGAGGACGCGGTGATCGGCACCCCCTACAGCCGGATGTGGGGCGCCTACCTTTCCGGCATGTGGATTTACCGGCTCGGCCTCGCCCGGACCAAGTACCACGCCCTGACCGGCCGGCCGCTGAACGGAAAGCAGGCGGCCGAGGTCGAGCTGATCAATCAGGCGGTCCCCTTCGAGGAGCTTGAAGCGACGGTGGCCGGGCTGGCCGCCGATCTCGCTTCGATTCCGGCCTCGCAGCTGGCGGCGATGAAGCTGGTCGTGAACCAGGCCTACGAGAACATGGGTCTCGCCTCGACCCAGACCCTCGGGCCGATTCTCGACGGGCTGATGCGGAACACGCCGGAAGCGCTGGAGTTCATCGACAAGGCGGAATCCGAAGGGGTGGGGCGGGTGATCGAGGATCGCGACGGTGGCTTCGGCGACTACTCGCAGGCGCCGCCGGAACTCCAGCCCGATCCCCGCCACATGATCGAGCCCTGATGCCGGCAAGCCGCGCCCGCCGCAACCCGGACGAGCATTACGGGGCATCGAACCTTGAGCTGTTCTTCGATCTCGTCTTCGTCTTCGCGATCACCCAGGTTTCGCATCTGCTGCTGGAAAACCTGACCTGGCGGGGTGCCCTCGAGTCGGCGATGGTGCTGCTGGTGGTCTGGTGGGCCTGGCAGTACACGACCTGGGCCACCAACGAACTCGACACCGACCGGATGCCGGTCCGGTTCGTTCTGCTGGTGATCATGATGGCCTGCCTGCTGATGGCGGTCGCCATCCCGGAGGCCTTCGGCGACAAGGGCCTGCTCTTCGCCCTCTCCTATGTGGCGATCCAGATCGGCCGGCAGGCATTCCTTACCTTCAGCGCCGAACCGCACACGATCGCCCGGGCCCGGGGCCTTCACATCCTGATCTGGTTCTGCTTTGCCGCCCCGTTCTGGATCGTCGGCGCGCTGGTCGATGGCGACGCCCGGATCGCGTTCTGGCTGGTCGCCCTGACGATCGACTACTGCGGACCCTTCGTGACCTACTACGTCCCCTGGCTGAAGAAAGTAAGCCCCGACGCGTGGAAGATCGGCAGCGGGCACTTCGCCGAGCGGTTCCAGCTGTTCACGATCATCGCCCTGGGGGAGACGATCGTTCTCACCGGAGCGACCACGGCGAAACTCGAGTTCGACCTGGTCACGGCCCTCGCGTTCATGGCCGCCTTCGTCAGTACCGCCTGCCTGTGGTGGCTCTACTTCAACTACATGGCGACCATCCTCGAACGGGTCCTCGACGAGGCGGAAGACCGCACCGCGATCGGTCGTGACATCTTCACCTACGGCCACATCGGAATCATCGTCGGGATCATTCTCTGCGCGGTCGGTGACGAGATCATCCTCACCCATCCGAAGGAGTACCTCCACACACCGGAACTGGTCGCCGTGGTTGCGGGCCCGTCCCTTTACCTGCTGGCCTTCGTGCCGACCCGGTGGCGGCTCACCCACGGGCTTCCGTGGCGGCGGGTTTCCGGCGCAATCGCCTGCATCGCGATCGGGGTCTTTGCCTACCTCGTGCATCCGCCCGCCCTGGTAACCGGTGGCCTGCTTCTGCTCGCCCTGATCGGGGTGATCAGCCACGAGTACTTCTTCCGCTGGCAACGAAGCGATGCCGAGGAGCTTGACCTGGCGCGCAAACTGAACGTCGAGACCCGGTGACAGCTGCCTGACCGGCGCCACCCCGGGATGGTGGGGTGGCTCGCTGGCGGGTAGATTCTCCGGGTCATGCCGGAACCAGTAGAAAGGCGATCCGGTCAGCGCTACATGCCTGGCCTGGACGGGCTCAGGGCCATTGCCGTTCTCGCGGTGATCGCCTACCACCTCCGGGTCGGATTCGCGCCGGGTGGCCTGCTCGGGGTTGGCGTGTTCTTCACGCTTTCCGGCTACCTGATCACCGACATCCTGCTCGAGGGCTGGGTGACCCGGAAGCTGAGCCTGAAGAACTTCTGGCTGGCCCGCGCCCGCCGGCTCCTGCCGGCCCTGTTCACGATGCTGGCCGTCGTCCTGCTCTGGGTCTGGATCGGCAACCCCGACCTGCTCGGCACCCTGCGCGGCGAGACGATCTCCTCGATCTTCTTCACCGAGAACTGGTGGGCGATCGCCCAGAACATGTCGTACTTCGACCGTTTCGGGGCGCCCTCGCCGATGAGCCATCTCTGGTCGCTGGCGGTCGAGGAGCAGTTCTACATCATCTGGCCCTGGCTGCTTCTGCTCTTGCTGAAGATCTCGCCGGCCAAGGACCACGGCAAGCGGGCCCGCCGCGAGCGGATCCGTCCCAACCTCGCCTTGATCACGCTCGGTCTCGCGGTCGTCTCGGCGGTGCTGATGGCCGTGCTCTACGAACCGGGCTTCGACAATACGCGGGTTTACGAAGGCACCGACACCCGCGCCTTCGCACTGCTCTTCGGGGCCGCCCTTGCCATGGTCTGGCCCAGCCGCCGTCTGGACCGGGACCTGCCGGCCAAGGCCCGGCGCAACATGGACCTGCTCGGGGTCGGGGCCCTGGTGGTCATCCTCGTCCTGATCTGGCAGACCTCCGAGCTCTCACCCTTCCTGTACCGCGGGGGCATGGTCATCCTCGCCCTTGCCACCACCGTTCTGGTTGCCGTCCTCGCGCATCCGGCGACCAGACTCGGACCGATCATCGGTTGCCGCCCGCTGCGCTGGATCGGGGTTCGCTCCTACGCGATCTATCTCTGGCAGTTGCCCGTGATCATCCTGACCACCCCGGTTGGTTCCAGCGGCTTTCATCCGCTCCGGGCTCCGGTTCAGGTCGCGACCATCTTCCTGGTCGCGGCGCTTTCCTGGAAGTACATCGAGGACCCGGTCCGCAAGGGAGCGGTCGGCCGGCTCTGGAAGCGCTTCCGGGCGGGTGAGTTCAGCTGGAAGAAGTTCGGCCCGGAAGGCAAGGGATTTACCGTCGCCGGCGGGGTAGTCGTCCTGGTCCTGCTGATGGCCATGGTCGGGGTTGCGCCTTCCAGCCAGCTGGCCCCGATCGCCACGACCGGCGGCGCCGGACAGGCGGAGGTCGAGGCGATTGCCACGGCGGCACCAGTCGCCAAGACCGTGATCAGCCAGAAGGACCGCGACGAGTTCCCCAAGAGTCTCTGCAGCTCGGTCGCCTACATCGGCGATTCAACCTCGCTTGGCCTCTACGGACCGGAGGCGGACCAGTACCTGCCCGACAAGAACGATCAGTTGCCGGCCCGCCTCGACGATGTCGGTGTCTACGAGCAGCACATCGACATTTCCGGCGCCCGCTCCTCCTACGAGGAAGTTGAAGGCATGCCGAACGCGGTCGAAGCGGCCCAGGCGATCGTCGACGCCGGATTCGACGGATGCTGGATCTTTGCGATGGGAACCAATGACACCGCGAACGTGGCGGTTGGCTCGGCGGTCGGGATGCGGGAGAGGATCGACAGCCTGATGGGCGTGGCCGACGGAAATCCGGCGCTCTGGATCAACGTCCGCACCCTGAACCCGCCGAATCCGGCCTATTCGGAGGAGCAGATGCAGGCCTGGGACGACGAGTTGCTGAACGCCTGCGAGGACTACCCGAACATGCGCGTCTACGACTGGGCCAACAAGGTCAAGGACGAGTGGTTCATCGATGACGGCATCCACTTCACCTCCGAGGGTTACAAGGTGCGCGCGCAGGCGATCGCCAACGCGGTCCCGAAGGCCTTCGGCATCTGGTCCAGCTTCTGGAATCAGTCCGGCTGTTTAATCGAGTAGCGGGCGGCGCCAGGAACCACCAGCCGTCCGCTGGCTTCGTCGGCGGCCGGAAACGACGCTCACGTACCCGCGTACTATCGCGGTCATTTCCGGCCTGTCTCCTTGCCAGCGGACGGCTGGAGGCCCCTGGCATCCGCCCGCAGGGCCGCCGGGGTCAGTCGTTGGTTTGGTCGGTTCGGGGTACGACCAGAACCGCCGAGGCGGCGTGGTTCATCACGTCGGAGGAGACCGAGCCGAGCAGCACCCGCCGCACCGGTCCGTAGCCCCTCGAGCCCAGGCAGAGCAGGTCAAGCCCGGCCGAGGCCTCGGCCAGCTGGATCGGCGCGGTTCCTTCAAGCAGCAGCTTCTTCGCGGTGAGTCGGGCCGGAACCACCTGTTCCATTTCCTTGAGCAGAGCGTCGGCGGACTCGCGGGTCGCTTCCGCCATTTCAGCCAGCGGGTAGGTGACTCCCCAGCGACCCCATTCGTCGGCGAAACCGGCGGCCACCGCCAGCAGCTGAAGTTCCGAGCCATCCGGCGCGAGCCCGACGGCCGTCTCGGTCGCCAGCCTTGACTCCGGCGAACCGTCGATGCCGACTCCGATTCGATCGAGACCGGCCCGGTCGTGAAACCCGTCCGGGGCGACAGCAATCGCGCAGTCGGCGCCGGAAAGGAGCTGCCTCGCCTTTCGGCCGGCCCGGGTATGGCCGGTTTCCGCGCTGGGGCTGGAACCGACCACGATCAGGTCCGCTCCGATCCGCTCGGCGATTGCCTGAAGCCCATGTGCCGCCGAGGAGGATTGCTCGACCTCAACGCCGGCACCAACCCTGGCAGCGGCCGCCTCGAGGCTGGCCCTGGCTTTGCCGGCCAGCTCGGTGAAGGCCTCGGCCGGGAGCGCCGGACCGAAACTGCCACCGACCGGATTCGGAATGACCGAGGCGAGGACCAGTTCGGCGCCGGTCCTTTCGGCGATCAGCTTCGCGAGGGAAAGGGCATCTTCTGCGTGCTTGCCGCCGTCGTGGCCGACCAGCACACGGGTGAATGTGGCCATGGCTGAATGATTCCGCCCCCGGCCCGAACTTGCAAGGGGGGAATCTACGGAACCGGCAAGTGACCGCGGCTCAGCGGGTGAAGTCGAGGTCGATCCGGTCGAGCAGGTGGTCGGCGAGGACGGATGATCCGAGGTCGTTGAGGTGGATCCCGTCCGACTCCCGGACGATCTGGTCCTTGCCGTCAACCGGGATCGAATCGCTGTAGGTCCCCTCCGGAGCGAAATACTCGTCGGTGTCCACGATGCGGACCTGCGAACGCCACGGCTGGGCGGCCACGGCTACCGCCTGGTTGACCACCGAGGCGATCCGCTGGCGGGCCGGATCCCGCGGCAACGGCACGGTCAGCCAGTAGACCTTCGCCTTCTCGCCCTGCCGGTAGTTGGTGATCA
This sequence comes from Solirubrobacterales bacterium, assembly GCA_019694145.1. GTDB lineage: Bacteria > Actinomycetota > Thermoleophilia > Solirubrobacterales > 70-9 > 67-14. The sequence continues at coordinate 6,522 of JAIBCJ010000020.1, forward strand.
CCTGGCGGGCGCGGTTCGCGTAGATCGCGGCCCACTCCGGGGAGCAGCAGGCAACGTCCTTGCCGTCCGGTCCGGGCATCGGATAGCCCTCGTTTGCGCCGATGAACACGACCACGGCATCCGGGTGGTGCTCGGCGACCTGGGCCGCCGAAAGCTGACCCCAGTCGGCCAGCGATGCATTGGAAATCCCGGTCCCGACGTGAGCGTCCCGGGTCACCTCGATTCCTTCCGGGGTCAGCCGCCTGGCCAGTTCGGCGTCGAGCGGCTGCGAGAGAGAGTCACCGGTAACCAGCAGGCTCTCCAGCGGCTGCCGCGGCGGCGCCTTGTCATCGAGCTCGACCGGATCAAAGTAGGAAGGAGTGACCGGAGGGATCTGCCCGGCGGTCACCGCCCCGGTTCCGGTCTGGGCGAACGACTGGGAAGGGTCGAGCTTCTCGTCCGGAGAGAGGTTCGAGGTCAGCTTGGCGCTGGCCCGGCCGAGCGGGTTGTCGGCCAGGGTCGACCCGGGCTTGCCGACCGCATGGAGCAGGTCCTTCTCGACACCCGGCTTTTCCTCGTCGGCGGCGCTGAGGATCGAGCCGCCGGAAAGCACCAGCAAAATCGCGGCGACGATCGCCACCGCCAGCACCGACTGGCGGGCCGTGAAGTGCCGTACGCCCTCGCGGTCGAAGCGGCTCATTTCACTGTCGTCTCGATGTTCAGTCACGGCGATGACCCCTAGAACTGGAAGTAGATGAACGGCGGCACGCCCTGGCTGGGAACCGTGGCGCCGACGACAAGGATGGTAGCCGCGAGCATGACGGCCAGCAGGGCGGGATTGAGCTGCTCGAGCCGGACCTGGAGCCGTTCCATCGGCCGTTCCGGCAGAAGCTGCATGCCAATCACCACGATGATCGCGAGGAGCACCGGCAGGGTGTAGAGCGTCGCCGGCCCGGAGACGAAGAATCGCCCGAGGTAGTCCCAGAAGAGCCCGAGGTTCTGGGAGCGGAAGAGGATCCAGGCGAAGGTGACCAGGTTGAAGGTGAGAAACCAGCGCAGCCAGACCGGGGTGCGTCGCCCGACCCGGCCGTCAAGTGCGTGCTCGGTGACCAGGGCGGCGCCCTGGAAGGCGCCCCAGAGCACGAAGGTCCAGGCCGCGCCGTGCCAGAGGCCGCCGAGGATCATCGTGATCATCAGGTTGCGGTAGGTGAACAGCCGGCTGCCGCGGCTGCCCCCGAGCGGGATGTACAGGTAGTCGCGCAGGAAGCGGGAGAGGGTCATGTGCCAGCGACGCCAGAAGTCCCGGAAGCCGGTCGCCCGGTAGGGCCGATTGAAGTTCTGCGGGAAGATGAAGCCCATCAGCAGGGCCAGCCCGATCGCGATGTCGGTGTAGCCGGAGAAGTCGCAGTAGATCTGCACCGCGTAGCCGTAAGCCGCGAGCAGGGCGTCCGGTGCGGCGTAGGCCTGGGGAACCGCGAAGACCGGGTCGACCAGGACCCGGGCCAGGTAGTCGGCGATCAGGACCTTCTTGATTACGCCGAGGCCGACCAGGGCGAGGCCGGCCCCGACCGCGACCTTGTTCGGATCCCGCGGTGCCTTTAGCTGGGGAAGGAACTCGCTGGCCCGCACGATCGGCCCGGCAACGAGATGCGGAAAGAAGCTGAGGTAGATCGCGACGTCGGTGGTCGAGGCGGGCTCCGCGTCACCGCGCTTGACGTCCACCACGTAGGTGATCGCCTGGAAGGTGAAGAAGCTGACACCGATCGGCAGCGCGATGGTGAGCAGCGGCAGCGGTGCCCCGAGGTGGAAGGAGTCGAGTAGGTCGGCCCAGTCCTGGACGAAGAAGGCGTAGTACTTGAACACCCCGAGCAGGGCGAGGTCGAGCCCGACCGCCACTCCGGTGATCCACTTGCGGCGCCGCTCGGTTCCGGCGGCCGCGATCAGCTTCGCGGCGGCCTGGTTGCCGAGGGTGATGCCGGCCAGGAGCAGGCAGAACTTGGGGTTCGCCGCCGCGTAGAAGACGTAGCTGGCGATGATGATGTACGGCTTCCAGAGTTTCTGGCGCGGCATCAACAGCCAGGAGAGCGCCAGGACCACGGGGAAGAAGATGGCGAATTCGACGGTGGGGAAGAGCATCGGACGAGGTCCCCGGTAGCTGAATCCACGCTGGGGAAACCGGATTATTTCCGATACCTGCAGCCAGAGGGGGCCGGTACCGGTAAATTCACGGGTGCATGGAAGTCGCTTCGCATGGGAGAGCTTTGACGGGGATCTGCCTCGTGGTCGTGCTGGGGATCGCGTCGCTCATCTGGGCAACCGACGCCCGGGCGGGTTGTGGCGGGGTCGAGACCGCCGGCGCCAAAAGGGTGGTGAACCCCGGTGGCCACGCGCCGCTGGCGATCGGCGATTCCACGATGCTGCTCGCGCTCCCGAATCTCGCCCGGGCCGGTTATCGCGTCAACGCGCGCGGATGCCGGGGATGGGAAGAAGGCCTCGAGGTGTTGCGCACCGAAAAGCGGCACCGCAGGCTCCCGCATCTGGTGCTGATGGCCCTCGGCGCCGACTGGAGCGTCACCGTGTCCCAGATCCGGCGCACCCTTCACCTGCTGGGCCCGCGGAGGGTGCTCGCCCTGATGACGCCGCTCGAGCTGGGCGGCTGGGCTGGTGATGACGCGCGGAGCATGCGTCGGGCCTTTCGTCGTTACCCGACCCGAATCGTCCTGCTCGACTGGGTCCGCTACAGCCGGGGCCACGGCGAATGGTTCCAGCCGGACGGAACTCACCTGACCTTCAGCGGCGCCAATGCGTTTGCGAGCCTCGCCCGAAGGGCAACTCCCTGGGCAAGGCACGGCGAGATGCCCGACCACAACTTCTTCCCCAAGGCCGGGCACTGAGTCGAGGACCAGCGCCGGTCGGAACAAACAACGAAAAAGGCAAGGAAAAGATGAAAAAGCTTCTAATCCCGATGATCCTGGCACTGGCCGTGTTCTGCGGGACCGGTTCGGCCGCGCAGGCGAATTCCGGCGCGTCGGCCTCGGCCGCCTGCTCCTCCAAGGGCAATTTCCCGCCGGCCTCCTACGTGACCAGCATCGCCGCCCGCGGTGTTTCCTGCCGGGGTGCCCGCCGGGTGGTCAGGGCCTACCACGCCTGCCGCGCCGCCAACGGGGGCGCCAACGGCCGCTGCAATCACAAGGTGCTCGGGTTCCGCTGCGTCGAAGGCCGGCGTCAGTCCGTGCCCGGCGTCCAGTACTCGGTCGGGGTTTCCTGCAGCAAGGGCAGCAACAAGGTCAACTCGACCTACACGCAAAACGTCTGAACCACTCCCGGCCGCCGGGGGCAACCCCAGATGGCAGAAGTCAGTCAATACGACTGACTTCTGCCATCCCGGTTGAAGCTCAGCGGGTCAGTCGCTTGTAAGTGATGCGATGCGGGCGGTCCGCCTCGGCCCCCAGGCGGTTCCGCCTGTTTTCTTCATAGGCCTCGAGGTTCCCCTCGAACCAGACCACCTGGGAATCGCCCTCGAAGGCGAGGATGTGGGTCGCGACCCGGTCGAGGAACCAGCGGTCGTGCGAGATCACCACGGCGCAGCCGGCGAAGTTGAGCAGTGCATCCTCGAGGGCACGGAGCGTGTCCACGTCGAGGTCGTTGGTCGGCTCGTCGAGCAGCAGCAGGTTGCCGCCGGTCTTCAGCAGCTTGGCCAGGTGGACCCGGTTCCGCTCGCCGCCGGAAAGCACGCCGACCTTGCGCTGCTGGTCGGAGCCCTTGAAGTTGAAGCCGCCGACGTAGGCCCGCGAGTTCATCTTGTTCGAGCCGACCGTGATGTTCTCGTCGCCGTCGGAGATCTCCTCCCAGACCGTCTTCTCGGGGTCGAGCGCGTCACGGGACTGGTCGACGTAGGCGAGCTGCACGGTGTCGCCGAGGCGGATCGTGCCGCCGTCGGGCTTTTCGTCCCCGACGATCATCCTGAAAAGGGTGGTCTTGCCGGCCCCGTTCGGGCCGATGATCCCGACGATGCCGGCCGGGGGCAGCTTGAAGGTGAGATCCTCGATCAGCAGCTTCTCGCCGAAGGCCTTGTTCAGGTGCTCGGCGTCGATCACCACGTTGCCGAGCCGGTCGCCGGCCGGGATGTGAATCTGGACCTGGTCGAGGCGCACGTTCTTCTCTTCGGCCAGCAGTTCCTCGTAGCGGGCGAGTCGGGCTTTCGACTTCTTGCGCCGGCCCTTCGGGTTCTCGCGAACCCACTCGAGCTCGGAAGCGATCGTCCTGGCCCGCGCCGACTCCTGCTTTTCCTCCTGGGCGAGGCGGGCCTGCTTCTGCTCCAGCCAGGAGCTGTAATTGCCCTCGAAGGGGATGCCGCGGCCGCGGTCGAGCTCGAGGATCCAGCCGGCCACGTTGTCGAGGAAGTAACGGTCGTGGGTCACCGCGACGACGGTGCCCGGGTACTCCTCGAGGTGGCGCTCCAGCCAGGCGACCGACTCGGCGTCGAGGTGGTTGGTCGGCTCGTCGAGCAGCAGCAGGTCGGGCTTCGAGAGCAGCAACCGGCAAAGTGCCACGCGGCGCTTCTCGCCGCCGGAGAGGTTGGCCACCTCGGCGTCACCGGGCGGCAGCCTGAGCGCGTCCATCGCCGTGTCCAGCATCTGGTCGAGGCTCCAGGCGTCAACCGCATCGATCTTCGCCTGCAGCTTCGCGAATTCGTCCGCGGTCTCATCCGAGTAGTTGGCCGCCAGTTCGTTGAAGCGGTCGAGCAGGTCCTTGATCTCCCGCACGCCGTCCTCGACGTTGCCGCGCACGTCCTTGCTCTCGTCGAGCTGCGGCTCCTGTTCGAGGATGCCGACCGTGGCGCCTTCGCGCAGCCGCGCTTCACCCTTGAACTCGGTGTCGATGCCGGCCATGATCTTGAGCAGCGAGGACTTGCCGGAACCGTTCGGGCCGAGGATGCCGATCTTGGCGCCCGGCAGGAAGTTCAGCGAAATGTCTTTGAGGACCTCCTTGTCGGGCGGATGGACCCGGGAGACCTGGTACATGGTGAAGATGTAGTCAGCCACGGAGGGCACCCTACCGGGCGGCCGGTGCGTCCTACCGGTGGCGCGGGTACTTGACGAGAAGTCGCGTTACATATGACAGGCCCGTGTCGAAAACGTACCCGCCGACCAGGTACCGGCCCTTGCCGTCGATCGTCATCGCAGTCCCTTCACCTTCGGGCTGGCCAAAGGTGAGCTTTCTCACCCCGTTCCTGCCCCAGCTTCGGTCGGAGCGCCCATTCGATTCGAAGCGAATGAGCAACGCCTGCTCGGCATTTCTCGGGTCCCTCCCGTAACCCGCCGTGACGATCCGGCCCGCCCGGTCGATCCTGACGTGAGCCAGATACATGCGGGTGCCGAAGATGCTCTTCACGACCTTGCCGCTGAGTCCGAAGCTCTTGTCGGGCTTGCCATTCGGCGTGAGCCTGGCCAACAACCCGTCCGGAAGTCCGTCGGGAGCGATGTCGCCCGCCCCGAGCAGGAGGATCCGGCCCTTTCCGTCGACCCTCATGTCGCTGACTTCGGCCCGCTGGCCCTTCATGAACCTGATGGTCCTGAACCCTCTCCCGTTGAAGGTCTTGTCCAGGGCCCCTTTGCGGGTGAGCCGGATCGCCAGGAAGTCCGAGCTGTCATCGGGATTGACGCGCTCGCCGCCCAGGACGACCCTGCCACGCCGGTCGAGCCTGATCGCTTCCGCCCGGGAGGAGGTACCACCGACTTCCAGCCGGACGGCACCACCGGTTCCCCAGGTGGAATCGGGATCCCCATCCGATGTGTAGCGGAGCACCGTGGCCTTGTCCGAGTCGCCGTCACCGGTCGAAGCGGCCACGTAGATCAAGCCGTCCTTGCCGACCACCGCGGCGTAACCGAGGTCGAAACTGCCAAAGTCGAAACCGACTCCGCCGCCGATGCCGAAGCCTGAGTCGAGGTGCCCGTCCGATTTCAGACGCAGCACCCAGATGTCACGATTCATCGGAAGGTCATAGTTTCCCGCGGCCACGATCCTGCCCTCGGAATCGACCGCGACCGTTGCGATGTACGTCTGCGCTGGAACCGGAAACGTTGTGAAACCGCCGGTTCCGAAGGTCGAGTCGACGCTGCCGTTCCGGTTCAGCCGGGTGAACCAGGCCATGTTCCCGCCCGGTCCGTTGAAGGTGGTCCCGCCCATAACGATCCGACCCTTCGAGTCGGTGACCATGTCCGAAGGACTCTGGAGCGAAAGCGGGTCGGGATCGAACGCAGAGGTCCCCTTCTTGCCGAAGGACAGGTCGGGCTTCCCATCCGCGAGCGCGAGGGCGGGCGCTGCCGCAAGAGCCAGAAGCGCAGCCAGCAACGCAATGACCGGAAGGCACATGCGCCACTGACCTGAATTGGGAACCTGCCGTTCCATTCTCCACCTCACTTGAACTGTCCCCAACCTATCCCCGACCCACGCGGATGGCAACCCGGGCGACCGGGTCGCTCTTTACCCTGCGGGCAGGGATGGAGGTCGATCTCAACTTCTACCTGCAGTCGATCGTCGCGGTGGTGGTGATCACCGATCCCCTGACGCGGGGGATCTTCTTTCGCCAGCTGACCGCGAACGAGCCCGAGCGCCGGGGCGAGTTCGTCCGGCGAATCACGATCGTGGTCGCCGTGACACTTTTCGGAGCGGCGCTGGTCGGCCGTGAGCTGCTTGACGTAATGGGGATCAATCTCGGGGCCTTCGGTGTCGCCGGTGGCCTGGTCGTGGCCCTGATGGGTTTCGAGATGCTCTTCGGCGGTGAACCGAGCCGGGCTCAGGGAGGCGAACAATCCCGCGAGCAGCCCGAGAGCTTCGACGGCAGCGTCGTCGTCCCCTACGCGATTCCGTTCATCGCCGGACCGGGCGCGATCACCACCGTGATCACGATCGCGGCTTCGGCCGAAAACGGCGAGGGTACGATCGTCGCCCTGGTCGCGGTCGCGGTGGCGGTGATCCTCCTGCCGATCGGCCACCTGCTTGTCGCGAAGCACGTGAACCTCTCCGACCAGGCGGAGTCAGTCGTGACCAAGATCGGCGGCCTGCTGATCACCACGATCGGGATCCAGTTGATGCTCAGCGGCATCCAGCGCTTTTTCGAGGGTTGAGTTTCGGGGAGTCCGGGTTGTTTGCGCCGGCGCTTGCCGTGGCCTGGCGCGGAGGGTAGGCTGGAAGCTCTGTTGAAGCGAGGATCGGGGGAGACCATGCGGGACGCAAGACCGGCAGCCGGGCAGGGCGGCAGGAAACCGTCACCGGCGCTGGTGGTGGCGATCATCGCCCTGATCGTTGCGCTGGGCGGAACCAGTTATGCGGCGTTCAAGCTGCCGAAGAATTCGGTCGGAACGAAACAGCTGAAGAAGAACGCGGTGACGGTCAAGAAACTGAGGAAGAACTCGGTCAACTCGGCCAAGGTCAGGAACCGTTCGCTGCTCGCCAAGGACTTCCGGAAGGGCCAGCTTCCCCGGGGCGCGACCGGTCCGGCCGGTCCGATCGCCGGCACCCCGGCCGGCGGCTCGCTCAGCGGCACCTATCCGGACCCGGCGATCGCCAGCGGAGCGATCGGCGCCGCCCAGCTTCAGGCAGCACCAGGGGCCAGGGCCATTACCAACGTCCCGCAGTCCACGGCGACCGCGACCAACATCATTTTCACCGCGAATGCGACTTCATACAACAAGGGCGGTCTCTACTCGAACGCGGAAGACGCCATGGTCGTCACCGTGCCCGGGACCTACGTGGTGAGCGGCGCGGTGACCTGGGAGGGCAACGCCAACGGCTCGCGCCAGACGCGCATCCTCCTCAACGGTGACGTTCGCAACGTGGCTACGGCCAGCCCGCTCAACGCTGGGGCGCTGCGGCAGACGGTCTCCCTGATCGACCACTTCAACGCCGGCGACAGGATCCAGCTCGGCGGCTTCCAGACATCGGGCGGCAGCCTGGACACCCTGGTCTCCACCGGGGCGGGTGCCGTCCAGCTCAGCGCCACCTGGGTCAGCCCCTGACCGGAACCTGATCGAGATGGCAAAGGTCAGTCATATCGACTGACTTCTGCCATCCCGATGCGCAGCTTTCGGCTCAGGCGGCGGGCTTCTCGTAAACGGTGACGACGGCGGCGCCGCCGAGGCCGATGTTGTGCTGGAGGGCCTTGCCGGCGCCCTCGACTTGGCGCGCGTCGGCGTCGCCGCGAAGCTGCCAGGTGAGCTCCGAACACTGGGCGAGGCCGGTCGCGCCGAGCGGATGGCCCTTCGAGATCAGGCTGCCGGACGGGTTGACGACCGTGCTGCCCCCGTAGGTGGTGGCTTCGGCCTCGACCAGTTCGTGGCCGTGGACGCGCTCGGCCAGGCCGAGTGCCTCGTAGGTGATCAGCTCGTTGGCGCTGAAGCAGTCGTGGAGTTCGACCACGTCGACCTCGTCGATCCCGGTGCCGGCCTCGTTCAGGGCCTGCTCGGCGGCAAGCCGGCTCATCTCGTACCCGACCAGGCTGATCGCCGAATCGTCGTCAAAGGTCTCCCGGGTGTCGGTGACCAGGGCCTGGCCGGTGATCTCGATCGCCTTCTCCCACAGGTCATGCTCGTCGACGAACTTCTCGGAGGCGACGATCGCGGCACCCGAGCCGTCCGAGGTGGGGGAGCACTGCAGCTTGGTCAGTGGCGAGTAGATCTCGGGGGCGTCCTGGATCTGCTGGAGCGTGTACTCGTCCTGGAACTGGGCGTAGGGGTTGTTGACCGAGTGCTTGTGGTTCTTGTAACCGATCCAGGCGAAATGCTCCGGCCTGGACCCGTACTTCTCCATGTGTTCGCGACCGGCCGCGCCGAAGATCTGCGGGGCGGGCGGTGCGTCTTCCCACTGGCGGAGTTGGGTCAACTCGATGAAATGCCTGTCAAGCGGCTGGGTGCGGTCGGTGTACTTGGCACCAAGCGAGCCCTTCTCCATCTTCTCGAAGCCGAGCGCCAGGGCGCAATCGGCGAGGCCGCCCTTGACCGACTGGCGGGCCAGGTAAAGGGCCGAGGAACCGGTCGAGCAGTTGTTGTTCACGTTGATGATCGGAATCCCGGAAAGGCCGAGCCCGTAGACCGCCCGTTCGCCGGAGGTCGATTCCCCGTAGCAGTAGCCGACATAGGCGCACTGGACTTCGTCGTAGGTGATGCCCGCGTCCTCAAGTGCCTTCCGGCCGGCTTCCACGGCCCAGTCCGGATAATCGCCTTCCTTGGTTCCGGGCTTGTCGAACCTGGTCATTCCGACCCCGATCACAAAAGTACGGTTCATCTCTCCAACTCCCTCAGGCGGTTGCGGTGGCGGGAACGGGCTCGCCCGTGTCCTCGGCATGGAATCCTGCCAGCAGCGCGTGTTCCTGCTCCTTCTTCGGGAAGGCGAAGAAGACGAGGACCGCACCAAGGACGATCGCGGCGATCCCCACCACATAGGCGGAGTCGCTGCCGTTCAGGAACGCGGTCTGTGCCGCGTGCACGATCTGGGGCGCGTATTGGGGATGTTGCTCGGCAACCGTGACCGCGCTGCCGAAGGACCGTTCGAGCTGGGTCTGGGTCGATTCGCTGACCTTCTGGCTCGCTTCCGGATTGCCGGCGATCTGGGACGCGAACGAGCTCGCGTAGGCGGAAGTCAGGACCGACCCGAGGATCGACTGCATCAATGCGCCGCCCAGGTCCCGCTGCAGGTCCGCGGTCCCGGAGGCCATCCCGGCGCGTTTGACCGGAACCGAGCTGGTCAGCGAGTTGGAGGAGGGAGTGCCGGCCAGGCCGACCCCGATCCCCACCGGAAGGTAGCCGGCCAGGACCTGCCAGTAAGCCGCACCCTCATCCCAGAGCGTGAGCATGAAGATGAAACCGATCAGGCAGAACACGAAGCCGCAGAGCAGGGTGAAGCGCGAACCATGGGACTCGACCAGCCTGGCCGAGCGGGGCGCCGCCACGATCATGCCCAGGGCGGCGGGCAGGATCGCCGCACCAGCCCCGAGGGTCGAGTATTCGAGCACGTTCTGCAGGTATTGCTGCCCGATGAACATGGCCGCCATCAGGGTCCCGAAGACGATGATCCCGGCCGTGCCGGCGACCCAGAAGGTGCGGCGACCGGCGATCTTCAAGTCGTACAGGGGGTTGCCGATGCGACCCTCCCGGCGCTGCTGGATGAAGAAGCCGATGCCGGCCGCCACTCCGATCAAGGCCATCGCCGCGGTGGTCTCGCCGTAGCCGGGCATTGAAACGAAGTTGATCGCCAGGACCACCCCGCCGACCATGATGATCGAGAGGATGCCGCCGAAATTGTCGACCGGATCGGTCGTTTCGTTGACGTGGGAAGGTACGAACCTGAGCGCGAGGATCAACGCGATCACCGCCAGGGGCAGGGTCACGAGGAAAACCGACCCCCAGTCGAAATGCTCGAGCAAGGCGCCGGAGACGAGCGGTCCCAGGGCCGAGATGCCGCCGCCGATGCCGGACCAGAGCGCGATCGCCCGCGTCTTCTTCGCCCCCGACCAGAGCGCCGTGATCAAGGCGAGCGTGGTCGGGAACGCCATGCCGGCCGCGAGCCCGCCCAGTACCCGGGCGAGGAAGAGCACGTCGACGTTCGGCGCGAAACCGGCCAGGATCGCCGCCGGGATCGAGACGGTCGTGCCGATGATCAGCATCATCTTGCGGCCGTAGCGGTCGCCGAGGGCACCCAGGTAGAGCACCGAGGAGGCGAGGCCGAGGGAGAAGCCGACCGCGACCAGGTTGAGGCCGGTCTGGCTGGCGTCGAGGTCCTTGCCGATGTCCGGGAGGGCCACGTTGGCCACCGCCAGATTCAGGTTCGCCACCGCCGCGACCAGAATCAGTGTCAGCAGGACAACCGCCGGTTTTTCGGGTGCGCCCCCCGCTTTTGTTGCGCTCCCGGGCGCGACTCCCTCTTGACTTGCTGTCATGCCCGCATCCTATGGCCGGTGCCAGCGGCTCACTAGTCTGATCCGGGTGAAAGTCGAAATCTTCTCCGACATCGCCTGCCCCTTCTGTTACATCGGCACCCGCCAGTTCGCGGAAGCCCTGGAGGCTTTCCCCGAAGACGAGGTCGAGGTCGTCTGGCGGAGCTTCCAGCTCGATCCCGAAGCGCCGCGCCGGGCGGAAGGTGATCTCCTCGACCATCTCACCCGCAAGTTCGGAATCTCGCGGGATGAAGCCCGGGCGATGAACGACCGGGTGATCTCGATGGGCCACGGGGCCGGCGTCGAGTTCGACTTCGAGAACGCGAGAGCGGTCAATACCTTCGACGCACATCGCATGCTGAAGCTGGCTGCCGAGCAAGGGCTCGACGGCGCGCTCGCCGACCTCTTCTTCGAGGCCTATTTCACCGGATCGGCCGACCTCTCCGACCGCGCGGACCTGGCCCGGCTGGCGAGCGAGGCCGGCGTAGACCCGGGCCGGGCAGCCGAAGTCGCTGACGGGGAAGAGTTCGCAACCGAGGTGAGGGCGGAACAGGAACTGGCCGGGATGCTCGGGATCACCGCGGTGCCGACCTTCGTCTTCGATCGTTCAACGGCGCTTTCCGGCGCCCAGCCAGTCGAACTGATGAGCCGGGCGATCGGGCAGGCAATCTCCCCGGCGAGCTGAACCGCAGCGCAGCCTGGCCCCCGCCGCGGGCGCGATCGGGCGCGGTTTCCCGAAATGCGAAATGCTGCCGGTTCCGTGACCCCGCGAGCCACAAAGCTCCAGGCTGCGCTGAGCGACCCGGCCGAGCCCGAGGATTCCGGCCCGCTCCGGGCGCTCAGGCTCGGCATCAGCAACTTCATGGCCAAGGACCGGATCGACATGTCGGCGATGGCCCGTCAGCTCGACATCAACCGGGTCACCCTTTACCGCTGGGTCGGGTCGCGGGATCAGTTTCTGGTCGAGATGATCTGGCACCTGACCGCGACCAGCCTGGGCCGGCTTGACCGCGAATGCGAGGCGACCGGGCCCGACCGGATCATTGATGTCACGATCGATTTCGCCGACGAGGTGATCGGCAACCCGGGCATGAAGCACTGGCTGGCGACCGAGGGGGAGTCGGCGATGTCGCTGCTGACCAGGGCCGGTTCGGGGTATCAGCCGCGCCTGATCGCCTGGGTCGAGGAATCGATCGAGCGTCAGGTTGACGCCGGCAACATGGCCCTGCCCGAAGGGGTCGAGCCCCATGAACTCGCCTACGTGATCGAGCGGGTCATGGGCGGCTACATCTACCTCGACCTGATCACCGGCGACGAGCCCGACGCCCGCCGGGCCGAGCCCCTGCTCAGGATGCTGCTGCGCTCAACCGAACTCGCCTGACCATCTCTTCCGGCCGCACCGGCTGGCGGGGCCGGTCTGCGGGTCAGACCGCGGTGCGGTCCAGCCAGGTGGCAATCTGGCGGCCGATCTCCTCGCCGTGGTCTTCCTGCAGGAAGTGGCCGGCGTTTTCGATCACGGTCAGCGGCTCGGCCATGGGGAAGAGCATCTGGACGGCGCGGCCGACCGGGTCGAGCGGCAGGGCCGGATCGTCGTCGGCCCAGAACAGAAGCGAGGGGCGTTCGTCCTTCATCAGGTACCTGGCCGCGGCCTGACCCTCGGCCGCGCCGGCGTCCTCGGGCGTGACCGGGATCATCGGCGGGAAGGCCCTGATCCCGGCCTTGTAATCGACATCGGGGAAGGGTGCTTCGTAGGCGGCGACTACCTCGTCCGAAAGCTCGGTCGCGCAGCCGCCCCGGATCGGCATGGCCACCCGTACGTCCCGGTGCGAAGCGATGAAGTCGCGGAAGTGATTCCAGTTGTCCGACATTTTCTGGTAGCCGGTGAAGAGGCCGGTGTCCATCGCGACCAGCCGGGAGAAACGCTCGGGAACCTCGGTCGATGCGGTCCGCAGGCCGATCGGGCCGCCCCAGTCGTGGCAGACCAGGGTCAGGCCACTCAGGTCGAGCTCCTCGATCAGGCTGACCAGGGCGGCGGTGTGACGGTCGTAGCTGTACCACTCGTCATCGACCGGCTTGTCGGAGCGGCCGAAGCCCGGCAGGTCAGGCACGATGCAGCGGTAGCCGGCGTCGAGCAGGGGGCCCATCACCTTGCGCCAGAGAAAACCCCAGGTCGGCTCGCCGTGGACCAGCAGCACCGGCTCGCCTTCCCCCTCGTCGACATGGGCGAGCCGCATGCCCTCCCACTCCCGGTAGACCGGCTCCCAGGGGAAATCCGGAACCTGCGCGAAGCGTTCTTCGGGTGTGCGAACGATTTCCATGCGGGCAGCCTATCCGGTAGAAGCTGATGCGTGTCAACTTTGTTTGAGCGACGGGTCGCTTCGGTAAGTTGGGTCAGATGGCAGAGCAGAAGAGTGGCTACCTCGTCCTGGTCGCAATGATCTTCGCCGTGTCGATGACCTTCATCGACCAGACGATCGTCTCGATCTCGATCCCTGAGATCCAGAAGGACCTGAGCCTCACTTCAACCGGGGTTCAGTGGGTGATCAACGGCTATCTGCTGTCGCTGGCCGCGCTCTTCGCGCTCGGCGGCAAGCTCGCCGACGTCTTCGGTCATCGCCGATTGGTCGTGATCGGCGTCCTGATCTTCGCCGTCTCCTCGGCCTGTTGCGGTTTCACGCCGGACAGCAGCATCGACGAGGCCTGGCTGATCTTCTTCCGCGTCATTCAGGGGGCCGGTGCCGCCCTGATGTTCCCCGCCGCCCTGGCGATCGTGATCTCCTCCTTCCCGATTCGGGACCGCGGCAAGGCGATGGCGATCTTCTTCGGCGTCACGGGAGCGTTCACTTCGATCGGTCCGCTGGCCGGCGGCTACCTCTCGGAATGGACCTGGCGGGCGATCTTCTGGATCAACATTCCCGTGGCGATCCTTTCCCTGATCTTCATCTGGATCTCGAAGCCGGAGGAGACGAAGCGCCCGCAGCCGATCGATTACCGGGGCGCGGTCCTCGTCTGCATCGGCATGGCACTGGCCGTGCTCGGGCTGCAGCAGTCTTCGACCTGGGGCTGGGGTGATCCGGTCACCTGGATCTGCATCGTCGGCGGCCTGCTCGTCCTCGCCTTCTTCATCCGCTTCGAGATGAAGCAGGAACACCCCCTGATCCGGGTGGCGATCTTCAAGGACCGGGCCTTCGCGGTGGACAACGTGCTGCTCTTCCTGCTTTCGGTCGCCTTCGTCCCGCTCTTCTTCTTCGCCAGCATGTACGCGCAGCTTGCGCTCGGCTGGGAGACCTCGGAAGCCGGCCTCTACCTGTTGATCTTCTTCGCCGGTTTCGCCACCGCGGCCCAGTTCGGCGGTCGCGTCCTCGACTCGCGCGGGGCCCGGCCGACCGTGATTCTCGGCAGCCTGCTCGCCTCGGTCGGTTTCGTCTTCTGGGCGATGAAGCTGACCGATCTGGCCGGTGGCTCCAACGCGCAGTGGCCGTTCATCGTGCTGACCGGCGTCGGCTTCGGCCTGCTGCTCGGGCCGGTTGCCACCGATGCGGTCAACCGCGCGCCGAACACCAGCTACGGCGAGGCGACCGGCATCACCCAGACGGTCAGGAATTACGGGGCGAGTGTCGGCATGGCCGTCCTCGGCACGATCCTGATCCTCCAGAACAAGTCAAACATCGAGTCCGAGCTGGCCGGCAAGGTGCCGGCCAGGACGGCCAGCCAGATCGCCGACGAGGTCTCGAAGGCCGGCAGCGGTGCGGTCACCTCGAGCGCGCCCTCCGGGGGCAAGGCCGAGGAGATCTACCACAGCGTCCAGCAGGCTTTCGCGCAGTCCAGCAAGACCGTCTTTCTCTGCATGGCCGGGGTGATGGCGCTCTGTTTCGTGGTCGCCCTGATCGGCTCGCCGGCCGGCCGGATGGAGGAGGTCTTCGCCGACGAGGGTGAAGCGCCTAAGGCTGATCCGGACCGGGATCCGGCGGCCGGGCCGCCTCGGGGTTGACGCCCCGCCCGCTCAACTCGTTGTAGAGCGAGGCCACCCCGAGCACGAAGAACGGGGCGGAAAGGCAGTTGGTGAGGAACGGGGTGACCAGGCTCCCCAGCACGCCGTCGCCGAGCGGGCGGGTTGCCACGATCACCAGCAGCGAAATCGAAAGGGCGACGATGCCCAGCAAGAGAAGGAACGCGAACACGGAGGGCCCCCTGCCGCTGATCAGTTCCGTGCTGCGTCCAAGCGATGAAAAGAGGCCCTTCCGCTCGACCACGACCGCCTGACCGGCAACCGACCAGATCGTGAAGATCACGAGGCCGGGGATGACCAGCAGGAAGAGCCCGGCCACGGTCACCACCGAATAGACGAGCGTGACCCAGATCAGCACGCCAAGAACGGGGCGCACCGCCTGCCAGAGTTCCCCGATTCCCTCGGGTCGCCCAGGCAGGCACACGAGAGCGGTGATCAGGCCCTGGTAGACCGCGCCCAAAAGGACGAAGCTCCCGACCGCGAGGGCGAATCCGGGCGCAGCGCCGGTCAGGTCGAAGAGGTTGGACAGCGCGTTCAGCGCGGCCAGCAGAACGGTCACCCGGATCAGCAGCGGACGGTGTTGCTCGAATGCCAGCCTCATTCCCCTGAAGGCATCGCGGATCGAGAACTTGCCGGGAGCGGTCATGGGCGCCCACCCTACCCGCAGGGAGTGCCTTTATAGTTCCCGGACCCCAGAGAGCTGCCCAGGCGTGGCCGGGATGACACACGCGAGGATCGTGTCGCCGTCACCGGGCCGAACGGGATCGAACCGGAAACCCTCCCCGGCATGGAAACCTCCGAGAACAAACTCAAATTCACGCCGTTCAATCTCGCGGTGATTCTGGCCGCGATCTTCGTGGGCCTGGGCGCCGGTGCGCTGATCTACCGTCAGCATCTGATCGACAAGAAGGACAAGGCCGAAGCCTCCGGCAAGAGCAAGCCCAGCAACAAGGACCTGAACGCCCTCGCTCCGGTGGTCGGCACCGAAAGCGGCAACGGGGACCCGGGCTCGAAGTACGACGCCCAGTTCAGCACAACCTCGATGTGGCCGAAGTTCAATCCCGACCGGCACTACTACGTGACCCGCTGCGTTCCGGGGCGGGTCATGGTCCAGGTCCGCTCGAATCCGGAAGTCAAAGTCAAGGTCTGGGCAAATCCCGCCGAGTCGGGACGCTACGCGGCCGAGGCCCGGCCCCTGCCCGGCCAGGATTTCGAGGTCAGGATCATGCCCGAGGGCGGTCAGGCCGAGTCATATGAGGTCCGTTGCCTGCCCTCCAACTTCCCGACCTGGCGTTACAAGCGCCTGCGCAAGCCGCCCAAGGGAATGTTCATGGTCAGCTCCTACCTGACCCCCGGCAAGACCGGCCGGGTCTGGCTGATCGTTTTCGACCAGGACGGCACCCCCCGTTGGTGGTACAGCCCGCCCTACAACACCCTCGGCGGCCAGGTGCTCTACGACGGCACGGTCCAGTTCCCCCGCGGGTTCGGTGACGGCTTCGGCCAGGACGCCCGCACCGCCACCGACATTCGCGACCTCGACGGGAACCTGGTCAAGACCGTCCGCTTCGACGGCGCCCCGACCGACGGCCACGAGTACTACCTGCTGCCGAACGGCAACCAGCTGGTGATGAGCTACGACCCGCGCTACGGGGTCGACCTGCGGCCGATCGGCGGCCGTGCCGACCGCGGCGTGCTCGATGGTGCCTTCCAGGAGCAGACTCCGGACGGCAGGGTGCTCTGGTCCTGGAACTCCGGTGACCACATTCCGCTCACCGGCACTCCCCACCGCTGGTGGATCCGCGAGTTCAACAACCCTCATTTCGATCGCAACGGCAAGATCCGCTACGACCATTTTCACCTCAACTCGATCGAGCCCTGGGGAGATCAGTACGTGATCTCGACCCGTCACACCGATTCGATCTGGGGGATCAGCAAGAAGACCGGCGACATCGTCTGGAAGTTCGGCGGCGTCAAGACTCCCGAGTCGCTGAAGGTGGTCGGTGACGACCCCTACGGGAACTACCCGATCTCCGGCAACCACGATGCCCGCATGGTCGGTGACGTCCTGACCGTTCACGACAACGGCACCCACGTCGAGGGCCGTGCCCCTCGCGCCCTCCGCTACCGGATCGACCTCAAGAACCGCACCGCGACCTATATCGGCGCCTTCACCGACAAGGCGGCAGCGCCGAGCAGCCACTGCTGCGGCTCGTTCCGCCCGCTGGGAGACGGCTGGGTCGTCTCCTGGGGTGACAACCCCTGGGTCGACGGGTTCGATTCAGACGGCCAGCTGGCCTTCCGCCTCGGTCTGCCGGTCCCGGCCTATCGCGCGGTGCCGGTCCCGGCCTCGGTCACCGAAGCCGACCTCGACAGCGGCCTCGACGCGATGGAGCCCGACCCGCCGATGAGCAACCAGCCGATGACGCCCCTCGAGTACAACGACCGCCACAACCTCGAGGACAAGACCGTCCCCAGCCGCAAGCTCGGCCCGATCCCCGAAGACAAGCAGCAAGACCTCGGCCTGACCAAGTCCGGAAAAGTAGCCCAACCGGACAACTAACCACCCAACCTCCCGACCTCGGGCCAGGAACCCCCGCGAGATCCGTCTCCGGGCACGAATCCCCGCGAGATCCCGTTTGGCGCCGAATAGCGCACCCAACTAACCGGGCTGCCTCACGACCTCCAGCACAGTTCCCCGCGAGATCCCTTTTTGCGCCGAATAGCGCACCCAACTCCGACTTCGATCTAACCCGGGATCTCGTCCCAAAGGGCGACCAGCGGGTTCAGCTTCTCCACGCCCCTTCGGCCCCGCATCAACCGTCGCAACCGGATGACATCCCGCTTCTGAACCAGGCCGAGCCGACACCCTTCAAGGAAGGCGAATCGAACTTCCCTCGGGGAAGCCTTCGCCGCAAAATCGACCAGGGCCACGAGGGCTGAGGTGACCTCAAGCCCGTTCACCCGACTTATGTCCTCCGGGCTGAACTGTCGCTTGACGATGTTGATCCAGGTCCGGCTCAGAGCAGGAGAAGTTCCTCGCAACCGACGAGCTTCGCCGGCCGTCACCGCCACCTCGATGTAGCGGGGGATCTCACCGGTCGGAGTGATCATTCCCCACAATTCGCAGGCACTTCGGCCGTTCAGAACCGAGCCCGGCCCCGCCGCGAGCAAGGCTGCCCTCCAGGCCGACTCCCGCGACCCGACGTCTCGACCAAACGAGTAGACCCCTCGAAGCAGCAAGACCAGACGGCCGTGTCGAAGCCAGTTCTTGATTCGGGAGGCGTCGAATCCGGCCTCCGTGAGCTCGCGGCGACTGGACACGAACTTGCGGGGGGCCATGAAGCGGCGGAGGCGGCTGAGCGCGTCCATTGAGCTGACCGACGGAAGGGCATCCTCATTCATTGCCCGACGGTGTCAAAGAAAAGCTCACATGTGTTTCGACAGGTGTGACGATTCTGCAACGTGCCGGTGCACGGAACGGAGTGTGGGCGCGAGAGCAGGCAGGTTGATCGTTCAGCTCGAGATCGGACTTGGGTGCGCTAT
>JAIBCJ010000108.1 GCA_019694145.1 Solirubrobacterales bacterium
CGCACCCTGCTCTATCTCTACGGCTGGACCCTGGTCCTGGCCCTGCTCGCCCTGGCCCTGCGCTTCGTCCCCTACAGCGATGACCGGGGCAATTTCGACCCGCTCTGGACCACGATCATGGCGGTCGTCCTGCTGGCTGCGCTGGCGGTAACCGTTTACCTCGCCTTTGTGCTCGAAATCATCAAGCGACCCCGCTGGCGCGACGAGCAAAACGGAGAAGATTGATCAAGAAAGTACGAAGTCTGGTTTTCGGCTTGGATAAACGGTTAGTGGCACCTGTCACTTTGCCGGACCGCACCGCGCCGACCCGCCTTTCTTGGATATAGTCGCCGTCCCTTGACGACGTATGCCGCAAAGACATCCCTCGAGGGGGAAATGGGTAACCGCAGCAACTCCTTGATCGCCAATCTGGACCTTCTGGTTCTGGTTCTCGCGCTTCCCGTTTTCGTCATTGCGGGATTCGATCTGGCCGGCTACGCGGTAGCCGCCGTCGTCTGGTCCGCCCAGCGTCTGATTCAGGTCTGGGCCGAACGGCAGGCCAGGCACAAGCTGGCCGCCGGGGAGCGCACCCGGGCGATGGGGTTCGTCGCTTCGACCTCGCTGGCCCGGCCCTGGCTGATGTCCGCGGTCGTGCTGGTCGCCTGCATCGTCGACCGCGAGGCCGGTCTGTACGCCGCGGCCCTGCTGGTCATTCTCTTTACCGTGAACCTCGCCGCACGCGGGCTGGCTTTCCTGCTCGGCAAAGACGAAAAGCCGGAGGAAGCTGCCCGATGAGCGAAGTCGCAACCCACGAGCAGATGCCCGATACGAAAACGGGCTTCAGCACCAAGGCCAAGGTTTTCTTCGGCATTGGGATCTGGCTCGCCGTTGCGATCGCCTTCGGCCTGATCTTCGGTTCCGCCGGCAAGAACGAGGAGTTCAAGCCGCAGAACGAGTTCAAGCTCGATCCCTGGATCAACATCAAGCTCGGGGGCATCGACCTCTCGATCAACCGGGCGGTCCTCTACCTGTTCCTCGCTTCGATGCTGACCATCACCGTGATGGTCTGGATCGCCCGCAAGATGCAGCAGAAGCCGAACCGGATCCAGACCGCGATCGAAGTGGCCTACGACGTCACCAAGAACGACATCACCGGAAACAACATCGATGACGAGCGGCTCGCGAAGAAGTGGTTCCCCTTCCTAGCCTCGCTCTTCTTCTTCATCTTCTTCTCGAACATGCTCGGCTACCTGCCGCTGCCGACCAATACGCATGAGTCGATCAACATCTTCGGGCTCGAGATTCCCGCCTTTGCCCTGTATGCGGCCACCGCGAACATCGCGATCCCGCTGGTCCTGACCCTGATCGTCTGGGTCTCGTACCACGTCGAAGGCATCCGGGCCAAGGGCTTCATCAAGTACCTGGCCAGCTGGCTGCCCTCCGGCCTGGAGGACATGAACCCCTTCGGCAAGGCGGCGATCTTCCTGATCGAAGTGGTCTCCCACTTCGTCCGCCTGATCTCGCTGTCGGTCCGACTTTTCGCCAACATCCTCGCCGGCCACCTGCTTCTGCTCTTCATGGGCGGCGGCCTGGCAGTCCTGCTCGGTATCGCCGCTCTCGGCGTCCTGACCTACCCGATGGCTTTCGCCTTCTACGTGTTCGAGGTCGGCATCGTGGCCACCCTGCAGGCATTCATCTTTTCCATCCTGACCGCTATCTACATCGGCGGAGCAACCGCCGAAAGTCACTAACCAAAAGGAGTCCCAGTAATGGATCCCAGTTCCATCGTGCCCCTCGCCGAAGTCACCGGTGACGTCACCGACGCCGGCAAGGCGATCGCTCTCGGCGTAGGCGCCGGACTCGGTTCGATCGGCGCCGGCATCGGCATCGGCTTCATCTTCGGCAAGGAGATCGAGTCGGTTGCCCGTCAGCCCGAGCTCGCTTCCGAGCTCCAGTCGATCCGCTGGCTCGGCTTCGCTCTGACCGAGGCCGTCGCCTTCTACACCTTCATCTTCGCGCTGATCGCGTTCTTCCTGTAGGCCGACCGTGGAGCCTGTTCTCTCACATATCGCGACCGTGCTGCCTCTGGCAGCCGAAGCGGCCGAGGAAGAGGGCGGCAGCTTCCTGGTGACGCCGGGGCTGGGTCTGATGATCTGGACCCTGGTGCTCTTCGGCTTCACCTTCTGGGTGCTGAAGAAGTTCGCCTTCCCGCTGATCGGCGAAGCCCTCGACAAGCGCGCGGCAACGATCCGCGAGAGCATCGAGGCTGCCGAAAAGCAGAAGGAAGAGTCGGACAAGCTGCTGGCCGATTACCGTCAGCGACTCACCGAAGCCCGTGAGCAGGCCGACGAAATCGTCACCAAGGCCCGCAAGGCCGCCGAGACGACCAAGTCCGAAGCAAGTGCGGAAGGGCAGGCCAAGCGCGAAGAGCTGGTCGACGCCGCCCGCAAGGACATCGAGGCCGAGAAGACCAAGGCCCTGGACGACATTCGCAAGGAAGTCGCCAACCTGACCGTCCTCGCGACCGAGCGGGTCACCCGCAAGTCGCTCGACGATGCCGCCCACAAGGAACTGGTCGAGGACGCCCTGCGCGAAGTCGACTTCTCCGCCCTGGCCGGCGAGGAACGGAACAACTGATGGAAGAACTGGCTCGGGTATATGCCGAGTCCCTCTTTGGCGTAGCCAGGGAGAAGGGCAACCTGGACGAAGTGCAGGCCGAGCTTGCACAGTTCAGCGATGCCCTGGAAGGAAACCGCGAGCTCGCGGTCTTCTTCTTCAGTCCCTACTTCTCCTCGAAGGAGAAGCTCGACGGCCTGAACAAGGCGGTCGAGGGGACCACGCCCGAATTCCGCAACTTCCTCGAGTTGCTCATCGAAAAGCACCGGATGCCGGCGATTTTCCGGATCCGGCGCGATTTCGATGACCTCTGGAAGAAGGAAAACGACCGGATCGAAGTGACCGTGACCAGTGCGGTCGAGCTCGATCCGGCCGTGTCCCGGGAAGTCGCCGACGCGGTTGAAAAGCAGACCGGCAAGCAGGTCGATCTGACCAGCCGCGTCGATGAAGGGATCATCGGCGGACTCGTACTTCAGGTCGGGAACATGGTTCTCGACAGCAGCATTCGCAACAACTTGGAGAAACTCCGCCAGAGCGTGGCTCAGGCGGCCTAAGGAGGATTTGGACCGAGATGCAGATCAAGCCAGACGAGATTGCCAGCATTCTGCGGCAGCGCATCGAGGGCATCGACCCCGGTAGCGCCGACCTGACCGAGGTCGGCACCGTGCTCTCGGTCGCTGACGGTATCGCCCGTATTCACGGGCTCGACAACTGCATGGCGCTGGAGATGCTCGACCTGCCCCACGGGGTAACCGGACTCGCGCTGAACCTCGAAGCCGACAACGTCGGCGCCGTGCTCTTCGGCGAGTGGGACAAGATCGTCGAAGGCGACACGGTGAAGCGCACCGGCCGCCTGCTCGAGATCCCGGTCGGCGAGGAATTCCTCGGCCGCATGGTCGACCCGCTCGGCCGTCCGCTCGACGGCAAGGGTGACGTCAAGTCGACCGAGACCCGACCGGCCGAGTTCAAGGCGCCCGGCGTTATCAGCCGCCAGCCCGTGCGTGAGCCGATGCAGACCGGCATCAAGGCGATCGACGGCATGATCCCGATCGGCCGTGGCCAGCGCGAGCTGATCATTGGCGACCGCCAGACCGGCAAGACCGCCGTCACGATCGACTCGATCATCAACAACAAGGACTCGGGAGTGATCTCGGTCTACGTCGCGATCGGCCAGCGGATGTCGACGATCGTCCAGGTCCGCGAGGTGCTCGAGGCGGCCGGGGCGATGGACAACACCATCATCGTCGCCGCTCCCGCTGACGAGGCGGCCCCGATCAAGTTCATCGCGCCCTACGCCGGCACGGCAATGGCCGAGTACTTCCTCTACAAGGGCGGCCACGCTCTCTGCATCTACGACGACCTGACCAAGCACGCCTACGCGTACCGTCAGATGTCGCTGCTGCTCCGGCGCCCCCCGGGACGCGAGGCGTACCCCGGCGACGTCTTCTACCTGCACTCGCGCCTGCTCGAACGGGCGGTCAAGCTGAGCGACGCGGAGGGCGGCGGATCGCTGACCTCGCTGCCGATCATCGAGACCCAGGCCAATGACGTGTCGGCCTACATCCCGACCAACGTCATCTCGATCACCGACGGCCAGATCTTCCTCGAGTCGGACCTCTTCAACTCGGGCGTCCGCCCCGCCATCAACGTCGGCATCTCGGTGTCGCGGGTCGGTGGTGACGCCCAGACCAAGGCGATGAAGAAGGTCGCCGGCAAGATGAAGGGCGAGCTGTCGCAGTACCGCGACCTCGCCGCCTTCGCCCAGTTCGGCTCCGAACTCGACGCGGAAACCCAGCGCACGCTGGCCCGCGGCGAGCGTCTGGTCGAGCTGCTCAAGCAGAACGAGCGCGATGCCCTTTCGGTCGCCGACCAGGTCGCTTCGATCTACTCCGGCACCGGTGGTTACCTCGACCTGATCAAGACCGAGCGCGTCCAGGACTTCCTGGTCGACCTGCTGGCCCGGCTCCACTCGGACAACAAGGCCCTGCTCGACCGGATCAACGAAACCGGCCAGTTCCCGGAAGAAGACGAAAAGGAACTGGGCGACGCGATCGGCAACTTCGTCGACGACTTCGGACCCGATTTCGACGAGAACGGCGAAGCGCTTGCCGAGGGCGAGTCGGTACGGGTTGATTCGGCCTTCGCCGAAGAGCCCGACTCGGCCGGCAAGGAAGAAGTCATCGAGAACGAGGAGGCTCCCTCCGCCGCCTAGGCGGAAACGGACCTTTCCGCCTCACGGCAATACGGAAGCACTAGATGGCAAACCGCAAAGAAGTCACAAACCAGATCACCAGCGTCAAGAACATCCGCCAGATCACGCGCGCGATGGAGATGGTGGCTGCCGCGCGGCTGCGCCGGGCGGAGACGCGGATCCAGCATCTGCGCCCCTACGCACAGGCGATGCGGCGCATGACGCAGCGTGCGGCCGACCAGGCCGGGGCGGTCACCCAGGTGCCGATCCTCGAGCAGCGGGAGACCGTCAAGCGCGTCGCCCTGCTCCTGGTCACCGGTGACCGTGGTCTGGCCGGTGCCTTCAACGCCAACATCCTCCGGGACGGGCTCAACCGCCGCGACGAGCTGAAGGCCGAAGGAATCGAGACGGTCTTCTACGCGGTGGGCCGTCGTGGCGACGGTGCCCTCACCTTCCGCAAGGCGGAGCCGAAGCAGTCCTGGACCGGTTTCACCGACCGTCCGGCCTTCTCGGACGCCCGCGAGATCGGCGAGACGCTCGCCTCGGCCTACGTCGACGGCGAGGTCGACCGGGTCGAGGTCATCTACAACCGCTATGTCTCGCCCCTCACACAGCACGTCCATCGCCTGATCCTGCTGCCGGTCCAGGAGGCCGAAGTCATCGGTGAAGGAACCGAAGACGAAGGCGGGGAAGAAGAGGGCGGCGAGCTCGCAGAAGCCCACGCCCGCTCCTCCTGGGAATACGAGCCGGAAGCCGAGCAACTGCTCGCAACGGTCATCCCCGATTACGTGAACACTTCGCTTTACCGCAACCTTCTCGAGTCGGCAGCATCCGAACTCGGGTCCCGGATGACGGCCATGCGCAGCGCGGCCGAGAACGCGGAAACAATGATCGACGACCTGACCCTGGAGATGAACCGGGTCCGTCAGGCCGAGATCACACAGGAAATTCTGGAAGTCGTGGGCGGCGCCGAGGCGCTGGGTTAACGCGACGCTACCGACTGAAACTGGAACTGGAGATATGTCAGAAAGCAACGGCAACAACACCGGACGAATCGAGGAAATTCAGGGCGTCGTGGTCGACGTGCTCTTCCCCGACAAACTGCCCGAGATCTACTCGGCCGTCGAGATCCAGGTCAAGGCCAGCGAGGGCCGCGAAGACCAGAACCTGATCTGCGAAGTCCAGCAGCACCTCGGTGACGACCGGGTACGCACCGTGGCCATGGACGCCACCGACGGTCTGCGTCGCGGCGACCTCGTGGTCGACACCGGCGGACCGATCACCGTTCCGGTCGGCGACGTCACCCTGGGCCGCATCTTCAACCTCCTTGGCGAGCCGATCGACGGTGGCGACGCGCTGCCGGCCGACGTCGAGCGCTGGCCGATCCACCGTCCGTCCCCGGAAGCGACCGACCTGACCCCGAACCAGGAGATCCTCGAAACCGGGATCAAGGTCGTCGACCTCCTCGCCCCGTACGTGAAGGGCGGCAAGATCGGCCTGTTCGGCGGCGCCGGCGTCGGCAAGACCGTTCTGATCCAGGAGCTGATCCACAACATCGCCCAGGAGCACGGCGGACTCTCCGCCTTCTGCGGAGTCGGCGAACGGACCCGTGAGGGCACCGACCTCTACATCGAAATGACCGAGTCCGGAGTCATCGACAAGACGATGATGGTCTTCGGCCAGATGAACGAGCCTCCCGGAGCCCGTCTCCGCGTCGCGCTGTCCGGTCTGACCATGGCCGAGTACTACCGCGAGGCCGGCGGCCAGGACGTGCTGCTCTTCATCGACAACATCTTCCGGTTCACCCAGGCCGGCTCCGAGGTCTCGGCCCTGCTCGGCCGCATGCCTTCCGCCGTCGGTTACCAGCCGACCCTGGAAACCGAAATGGGCCAGCTCCAGGAACGGATCACCTCGACCGCCCGTGGCTCGGTCACCTCGGTCCAGGCGATTTACGTCCCGGCCGACGACTACACCGACCCGGCTCCGGCCTCGGTCTTCGCCCACCTCAACGCGACCACCGCGCTTTCGCGGGCGATCTCGGAGAAGGGCATCTACCCGGCCGTCGATCCGCTCGACTCGTCGTCGACCATCCTCAAGCCGGACATCCTCGGCGAGGAGCACTACAACACCGCGACCGAGGTCCAGCAGGTCCTGCAGCGCTACAGCGAGCTCCAGCAGATCATCGCCATCCTCGGCATCGACGAACTCGCCGACGAGGACAAGGTGCTGGTGTACCGCGCCCGCAAGATCGAGCGTTTCCTCTCGCAGCCGTTCTTCGTCGCCGAGCAGTTCACCGGTTCTCCGGGCCAGTACGTGCCGGTCGCCGAAACGGTCCGCGGTTTCCGCATGATCCTCGACGGCGAGATGGACGAGTACGCCGAGAGCGCGTTCTACATGAAGGGCTCGATCGACCAGGTCATCGAGCAGGGCAAGAGCTAAGGGCTTCTAGGAAGTTGGCTGGCGAACATACATTCACGGTTGAGGTCCTCACCCCCGAGGGTGAGGTCTTTGGCGGCGAGGTGATCCAGCTCTCGACCCGGACCGTCACCGGCGAGATCGGCATTCTGGCCCGGCACGTGCCGATCCTCGCCGCGCTCAAGCCGAACCTGCTGCGGCTGAAGGTCTCCGACTCGGAAGAGAAGGAGTGGGCGCAGTCCCACGGCATGCTCCAGGTCTTCGCCAACCACGCCCAGGTCCTGCTCGAGGAAGCGATCGAACCCGCCAACCTCGACGTCGCCGCGCTCGAAGAGCAGAAGGCCGACGCCGAAGCCCGCCTTGCCGACGACTCGACCGGCGAAGCCGCCCGTGAAGTCGCCGAGCGCGACCTCGAGCGCGTAACCGCCTTCCTCGAAATCGCCAGCACCGCCTAGTCCCGTTTTCCCGGCCGCGGTGGTCACGCCGCGGGGTCGGTGGTTGCGCCGCGGGGTCGGGTGAGGATCGCCGGGACGGACGCACGCGCGGCATTCAGCCGCGCTGGTCCTGGAGTGTCCCGGACGACCCCCACCCGACCCCACGACTACATGGGGCCGGCGCTGGCCCAAGGTTCCACGGGGCCCGGT
>JAIBCJ010000109.1 GCA_019694145.1 Solirubrobacterales bacterium
CGGCGGTGGTCATCAGGTTGCCCTGGGGTTCGGTCGGGGAGATCCTCACCCGAAGCGACACCGTCGAGGCGCTGGCCCTTTCGCTCGGCACGGCGTCGGTCGCGACCGTTCTCTGCGTGATCTTCGGAGTACCCCTGGCCTGGTGGCTCGACTGGCTCGGCCGCTCACCCCGCAGCCTGGTTTATCGCCTTACCAGGACTCTCGTCCTGGTCCCGCTGGTGCTGCCCCCGGTGGTCGGCGGGGTGGCCTTGCTGATGCTGCTCGGGCGAAAGGGGGTGATCGGCGGCCCGATCAACGACCTGACCGGCATCACCCTGCCCTTCACGACTCCCGCGGTCGTGATCGCCCAGGCATTCGTGGCCCTGCCCTTCCTGGTGCTCACGGTGGAAGGGGCGCTGCGGTCGATCGATCGCAGCCTCGATGAAGTGGCGCTGGACCTCGGGGCGACACCGACCCGGTCCTTCTTGCTGGTCATCCTGCCGATCGTTCGACCGGCCGTCTTTTCCGGGGCCGTGCTCTGCTTCGCCAGGGCCCTCGGCGAGTTCGGCGCGACGATCACCTTCGCCGGAAATCTCCCCGGTGTCACCCGGACCATGCCGATCGCGACCTACACCACCATGCAGACCGACCCCGACGCGGCCCTCACCCTTTCGCTGATTCTGCTCGCCGTCGCGGTGGTGATCCTCATCGCGATGCGCGACCGCTGGACCAGAGGCGCCTTCGGCTGATCGGCCGGTCCGCCGCGGGTTGAAGCCGCCTGGTCGGGGCTAGCCGACCGAGAGGGCGGCCGCGCCAGCCAGCACCACGGCGATGCCGGCGATCTGGTGGCGGGTGAGATGCTCGCGCAGGTGAAAGCGGGCCAGCAGGATGGTGACCACCGGATAAAGCGAGCTCAGGACCGCGACCACGCTGAGCACGCCCTTGACCGTGGCCACGGCGTAAAAGGAGTCGGCAACCATGACCAGCAGTCCGATCAAAATCAGCCAGCCCCATTGCTGAAGCTTCAGTTCACCTTCCGGCCGGATCGCCAGGAAGGCGAGGGTGAAGATGCCGACCGAGGTTGCGCGGGCGGTGATAAGTGCCCATTGGGCACTGCCCTCGGCCGAGTGATCCATCGCCAAAAGGAAGCAGCCCAGCCCGGCCGCGGTGAGCAGGCCGAAGATGATGCTGACCGACGGTGCCTTGCGGGCATGGGGCTCGTTTTCACCACCACTGCCGAGCGCGAGCAGGCTTACCCCGCCGATCGCGATCACGATTCCGAACCACTGCAGCGCACCCGGAGCGTCGCCGCTGATCACCGAAGCGATGACCGGGACCACCGGCGCGGTCGCAGCGACCGCGGCGACGATGCTCATCTTCCCGACCGAAAGCCCGTGGTAGAGGGCAGACAGACCAACCACCTCCGCGATCCCGGCCAGCACCCCGTAGGCGAGGTACCGGTTGCCGGGGATGTCACCGACCGCCAGCGCGAGGGTCGCCGTGATCGCGACCAGGGCGGCAGCCTGTGAGACCAGCAGCACCGTGAGCACCGGGATGTTGCGGCTCTTGAGTCCGCCGAGATAGTCGGAAAAACCGTAGGAAACGCTGGAGAGAAGGGCGAGCACGACCGCTGGCATTCCGGGCAGCCTATGTGGTGGTGCCCCCGGGATGCCGTCGCGTCTGTTCTTGCATTCACCTTGGTAGATAAATGCAGGACTGCCTGCTATAAGTTTGGGTAGTGGAGGAAGCGAGGGGCTCCTCCATTGACGGGAGGAGACCCGATGACCAGGAAGCTTGTTCTGCTTTTCGCCGCGTTCGCAGCGATCGGCCTGATTGGAGCCGGTTCGGCTGCCGCGGCACCGCCGCCGCTCGGCATCTCGTGCACGGTTGCCGGGGACAACTCGCTCCAATGCGGCAGCACCAGCCCGCGCAGCACGGCGGAGACCTGGGACGGAACGCCGATTGACGTGAACATTGCCCTGCCCGACCCCGCCGAATTCGGCACCGGGCCCTACCCGCTGGTGATGATGTTCCACGGCTACGGCCAGAGCAAGCTTCCTTTCGCCCAGATGGCCCACTACACGGACAAGGGTTACGCGGCTTTCACGATGAGCGACCGCGGCATGGCCGAGTCCTGCGGCAGCGTCGCCTCGGTCGCAGCCGATCCGGATGGCTGCGACGGCCAGTACATCCACATGCTGGACGACCGTTATGAAGTGCGGGACGCCCAGTACTTTGCGGGGGAGCTGGTCGACGAGGGCTGGGTCGATCCAGCCAGGATCGCCGCAACCGGCGGTTCGTACGGCGGTGGCATGTCGATGGCGCTGGCCGCGCTGAAGGACCGCACGATGCTGCCAAACGGTTTCCTCGTGCCCTGGAAGAGTCCAGCCGGCACGCCGATCAGCCTGGCGGTGGCGACTCCGCTGGTCCCCTGGACCGACCTCGCCTATTCACTCTCGCCCAACGGCAGGGTCCTGGACTATCTCCGCGAGAATCCTTACGACCCCGAGCACATCGGCATCATGAAGTCGTCGATCATCAACGGGCTGTACCTCTCGGGCAACGCGATCGGCAGATACGCGCCGGTCGGAACCTATCCCCAGGCCGACATGACCGGGTGGCGACTGATGATGGACCAGGGCGAGCCGTACCAGAGCGACCTGGCTTTCAGCGCAATGCTCAGCGAGATCACCACCTATCACTCGTCCTATTACATCGATGACAGCGTGAAGCCGGCCCCGATGCTGATCTCCCTGGGTTTCACCGATGACATTTTCGGTGTCGATGAGGGAATCAGGTACATCAATCGGACTCTCGCCACCTACCCCGACGCCGACATCGCACTCATGGCCGCTGACGTCGGCCATCAGCGGGCTCAGAACAAGGCGGCGGACGGTGCCGCCGTGTTCAGCCTCCAGGACAAGTGGATCGATTACTACCTGACCGGGGCTGGCGCCAAGCCGGCCAACAACGTGACCGCCTACACCGAGGTCTGCCCCAACGCAGAACCCTCGGCCGGTCCGTACACGGCCGCCAACTGGGCTTCGCTCGCCCCGGGTGAGATCACGGTCGAGGGAGGCAAGGCAGACCAGACGATTGAGCCCGATGGTGGCAGTGCCGATGTCGCCAACGCTTACGGGGTCATCGCCAACAATGCCTGCGCCAGCCCGAGCGGCGCCAGGGAACCCGGCACGGCGAACTACGAATCCGACCCGGCACCGGCCGGTGGCTTCACTCTGCTCGGCTCGCCGACCGTGATCGCCGACTTCGAAGGGGGCGGCAGAGAATCCGAGATCGCCGCGCGCCTGGTTGACGTCGCGCCCGACAACACCAAGCAGCTCGTGGCCCGCCAGCTCTACCGGCCCAACGCGAGCGGCTACCAGGTGTTCCAGCTCCATCCCGGCGCCTGGACCTTCAAGGAGGGTCATATCGCCCGGCTGGAGCTGCTGCCGAAGGACGCGAGCACGCCGCCTTCGTCACTCAACCTGTCCAATTACGGGCGACCCTCCGACATGCAGCAGACGATCACGGTCCATGACCTCGTCCTCCGGCTGCCGGTGATCGAGAGCCCGGGCGGGCTCGGTGGCCTGGTCAAGGCCCCGGCAGCGAAGATCCTGCCGGATGACCGCCGGTCGGTTGACCTCGCCCCCGGTTACAGCAGCTCGCAGACCATGGCTGACTGGGCTGCGAGTCGGCCCGGTCCCGACCCGACCCCGACCGTTCAGAAGCTGAAGGTCAGTGGTCCGGTCTCGGCCAAGGGCACCAAGGCCACGGTCAAGGTCAGCTGCCCGGCCAGCGCCGCCTCCTGCGCCAAGGCCCGGATCGACATCCACGGCGCCCCCAAGAACCAGAAGGCCCGCGGGGCCGGGGTGCTGATCGGAATGGTCACCGGCGTCACGGTCAACCCCGGCAAGTCGAAGACGGTCTCGATCCCGATGACCGTCGCGGCCCGCAATCTCTTCAAGGACCAGAAGGGGAAGAAGGGCAAGAAGGGCAAGAAGGGGTTGAAGAGCCTTGCGGTTCAGGTGGTCAGTACCAGCACCGCCGGGGAGTCGGTGCTGAAGATCAACCTCAAACGGACCGGCAAGGTCAAGTAGAGCGCTTCAGGCGCCGCTTGAAGGCTCAGCCGATGTGAACAGGTCTTCGAGTTGCCCGGGGGCGATCACCCGGTCGGCTTCGCCCAAGTCAATCGCTTCGTGGGTGGTGGTCAATGCGACCACGAAGGTGCCGGCGGCCTTTCCCGCCTTGATTCCGGCCGGCGCGTCCTCGACCACGACGCATTCGGCCGGCTCGACGCCCAGCCGCTCGGCAGCGAGCAGGTAGGGGTCCGGGGAGGGCTTGCCGGATTCGACGTCCTGGCCGGTGACCAGAACCTCGGGATGCTCGAGTCCGAGCACCCGCAGGTTGGTGAGCGCAGTTTCGAGACGGGCCGAGGTGGCGACGGCAACCCGGCCGCGGTCAAGGGAGCGGTAGAGCTCGCAAACCGGTTCGATCCCGTCTTCGGCCCGGGCCCGCTCGGCGATCGCCTTCTCGATTCGGTCCGCTTCCGCTTCGACGTCTTCGTCCACGTCAAAGATCTGCGCGACCTCGACGGTACGGCGGCCGTGGATGATGGCGAGGACTTCTTGCGGGTCGAGCCCGTTCTCCCCGGCCCAGGCGGTGTATGCGTCGTGAACGGCCGCCTGGGTGTCGATCAGCACCCCGTCCATGTCGAAGATGACGGTGGTGATTTCAGGCGGCAGCTTCAGAGGATCTCGGCCAGGCGGGTTTCCAGCCGCTCGGCGATCTCGTCCCGGACGGGGCCTTCGCCGAGCCGCTCGACCAGCGACTGCAGGAAGCCTTCAACCACCAGGCTGCGGGAGGTTTCCTCGCTGAGGCCGCGGCTTTCCAGGTAGAAGAGCTGGTCCTTGTCGACCTGGGCGATCGCCGCCGCATGGGTGCAGGCGACGTCGTCGGCGAGGATCTCGAGCCCGGGGATCGCGTCCGCGTGAGCGTCGGTGGAGAGCAGCATGTTGCGGCACTCCTGGAAGGCGTCGGTCTGCTGGGCGCCTTCGTCGACCTTGATCATGCCGCGCCAGACAGCCGAGGACTTGTCGGCCAGAACGCCGCGGAAGGCCAGGTCCGAGGTGGTGTGTTCGGCCGCATGCTCCTGCAGCGTGTCGTAGTCGATGTGCTGCGAGTTGCCGCCGGCGTATCCGCCAGTGACCTTGGCATCGGAGCCAGGCCCGGCCAGGTTGGTGGTCATGCGGACCTTGCCGCCGCCACCGCCGAAACCGAGGGTTGCCCAGTCGAGCGAGCCGTCCCGCTGGACCTCGCCCCGCTGGGTCGAGAAGAGCCAGGCCTTCTCGGAAAGGTCCTGTGTCGCGACGAAGTGAAGGTTGGCGGCCTGGCCGACGACCAGTTCGACCACGGTGTTGAGCAGTGCGTCGGTCTCGTCGGAGGCGGAGCCGTAGTGCTCCCAGACCTCGGCCTTGGCGCCTTCCTCGAGCACGACCAGGGTGCGCCAGTTCACCGCAGCGCCGTCGGTGTCGAGCTTCAGATCGACCTTGATCGCTTCCTCGCACTCAACGTTTTTCGGCACGTAGACGAGCACGCCGTCATTCAGGGTGGCCTCGTTGCGGGCCACGAAGGGGTCCTCGATCGAGACCAGCGAACCAAGCTTTTCGGCGAGCAGATCGGAGTGGGAGGCCAACGCCTCGCTCAGCGGCAGGACGATGATTTCGTCGCTGCCACCGCTGATCGTCACCTCGGCCGGCGAGTTCTCGTAGGAGTCGAGATCGAGCCGCGAGATGTCGGTGAACTCCCAGCCCTTGGTCTTGGCGTGGGGGAGTTCGATCGTCTCGACCAGGGCAGCGCCCTTTTCCCGCCGCTCGACGAGCCAGGCGGGTGCGTCAACTGCCAGCTCGGCGCTAGCCAATTGAACCCTCCATCTGCAGCTCGATCAGCCGGTTCAGTTCGACCGCGTACTCCATCGGCAGTTCCTTGGTGACCGGTTCGATGAACCCGTTGACGATCATCTTCGAAGCTTCTTCCTCGGAGAGCCCGCGACTCTGCAGGTAGAAGAGCATGTCGTCGCCGACCTTGGAAACGGTGGCCTCGTGACCCATGTCGGCATCGGACTCGCCGATCCGGATCGTCGGGTAGGTGTCCGACTGGCTCTTCTCGTCGAGCAGCAGCGCGTCGCAGACCACCTTCGAGCGGGTGCCGGTCGCACCATCGGCGACCTCGAGCAGTCCGCGGTAGGTGGAACGGCCGCCGTCCTTGGAAATCGACTTCGAGAAGACCGACGAGGTCGTGTTCGGGGCACCGTGGATGATCTTCGCGCCGGCGTCCTGATGCTGGCCTTCGCCCGCGAAGGCGATCGACAGCACTTCGCCGTGGGCGCCTTCGCCGAGCAGGTAGATCGCCGGGTACTTCATGGTGACTTTCGAACCGAGGTTGCAGTCGACCCATTCCATGGTCGCCCGCTCCTCGGCGATCGCCCGCTTGGTGACCAGGTTGAAGACGTTCTGCGACCAGTTCTGGACGGTCGTGTAGCGGACCCGGGCACCGGGCTTGGCGATGATCTCGACCACCGCGGAGTGAAGCGAGTCGGTCGAGTAGACCGGGGCGGTGCAGCCCTCGATGTAGTGGACGTCGGAATCTTCTTCGGCGATGATCAGGGTCCGCTCGAACTGGCCCATGTTCTCGGTGTTGATCCGGAAGTAGGCCTGGAGCGGCATCTCGACCTTCACGCCCTTCGGCACGTAGACAAAGGAGCCGCCGGACCAGACCGCAGAGTTGAGCGCGGCCAGCTTGTTGTCGTTGGCCGGGATCACGGTCGCCCAGTACTCCTTGATGATGTCCTCGTGCTCGCGGAGCGCGGTGTCCATGTCGGTGAAGATCACACCCTGCGCTTCGAGCTTCTCGTTCACCTGGTGGTAGACGACCTCGGATTCGTACTGCGCACCGACGCCGGAGAGGAACTTCTGCTCGGCTTCGGGGATGCCCAGGCGGTCGAAAGTGTTCTTGATGTCCTCGGGGACCTCGGACCAGTCGCGGCTGTTCTTCTCGGAGGCGCGGACGAAGTAATGGATGTCATCGAAGTCGATCTGGTCGAGGTCGGCGCCCCACTGCGGGGTCGGCTTGCTCTCGAAGATCTCCAGCGCCTTGAGCCGGAAGTCCCGCATCCACTGCGGCTCGTCCTTGTACTCGGAGATCTGCTCGACGATCTCGCGGGTCAGCCCCTTCGGGGCCTTGTAGGCGTAGCCGGTTTCGGGATCGCTGAAGCCGAACTTCTCGGCGTAGTCAGCATTGATCCCCTGGACCTTCTCTTTTTCGGCGAGTACTTCGGCAGTAGCCACGTTCAAACCTCCAGCGTGATGGTGTCGTCGATTACCTCGACAGGAAAAGTCTTGACCGGCTGGTAGGCCGGCAGGGTCTTCGGCTTGCCTGTCCGCAAGTCGAAGAGGGAGCCGTGCCGCGGACATTCCACGGTGCATTCGGCCTGGTTGATCTCGCCCTCCGCCAGCGGACCGTCATCATGCGAGCAACGGTCTTCGATCCCGAACAGCTCGCCATCGCAGTTCACGACCGCGAGAAACTCGCCTTCGTGTTCGATGATGCGGCGGTCACCGGGCTCAAGTTCGGAGACCGGGCAGACGGGAATCTTTGTGGTTTCTGTGCTCATAAGGTGATTGGGAGGGGGTCCGGCAAGCCGCTCGGCAGAAGGCCAGCTGCGGATAAACCCGGACAATAAGCCGACAATGCGGCTAGGAATTAGATCTTACCGACTCAACCCCACCGGCACCCCCCATTAGGCACCCCTAACGCACTCCCCAAGCGG
>JAIBCJ010000021.1 GCA_019694145.1 Solirubrobacterales bacterium
CGGTGCCCGCCCCGGGCCGGGCGTTTCGGCTGATTGGCCGATGCCGGTCGATCCCCTGCCATGAGGCGAGGAAGCGGGCGTAAGCGGCACCGTCTGCCGGCTCGACCTCCTGCCTGAGGTGGGCGAGGCTGGCCCTTCGGACCCGGCGCAGCACCTCGGCGTCGCACCATTCGCGTTTGGTCCCGCCCGGCCGGATCTCCCCCCGGACCACGGTGCCGCCGGATTCGAGCTCCTTGAGCGCCGGGGTCGGGTCGACTCCGTAACGCTCCCGCGGCCAGCCGGTCGGGAAGGGACCGTGAGTCCGGGCATACCTGGAAAGCAGGGTGACCATCGGGTCTTCCCTTTCCTCAAGAAATTCGGCCGGCAGCCCGCCCGGCGGCGAGACGCCGAGTGCATCGCGGTAAAGCCCGACGTCCTCGGCCGCGATGAAGCGTTCCTCGCCGTTGATCCTGACCTTCGCCACCCGGCGCTCGGTGATCAGGTTCTCCAGCATCGAGGCGGCGGAGTAGCCCTCCGCGACCCGCGCCTCGGCCTCCGCGGCAGTCAGGTCACCAAGTCGGCGGAGGATCTGCTGGAGGCCGTCGCGATCGGAGGCCTGGCCCTGTTCGGTCAGGTTCTGGAGCGAGGCCTCGACCTCGGCCAGGGCCTCCTCGTCGATCAGCTCCCGCAGCTCGTCCTGGCCGAGCAGCTCGCGCAGGAGTTCGCGGTCCAGCGAGAGCGCGGTGGCCCGGCGCTCCGCATTCGGGGTGTCCCCCTCGTACATGTAGGTCGCGACATAGTCGAAGAGCAGCGAGGAGGCGAAGGGCGAGGCGGTCTGAGTCTCGACCTCGACCAGGGAGATCTCCCGCGAGTGGATTCCCCGCAGGAGCTTGTCGAGCGCGGGCAGGTCGAAGACGTCCTGCAGGCACTCCCGGTAGGTCTCGAGGATAACCGGGAAGCGGGGAAAGTCCTGGGCGACCTCGAGCAGGCTCTGGGACTTCAGGCGCTGCTGCCAGAGCGGGGTCCGTTTGCCCGGGTAGGCGCGGGGGATCAGCAGCGAGCGGGCCGCGTTCTCACGGAAGCGAGCCCCGAACAGGGCCGAGGAGCCGAGCTCCCGCACGACCAGATCCTCCAGCTCATCCGGCTCGATCAGGACCAGGTCGGCAGAAGGCGGCTCGTCGGCGTCGGGCAGGTGAACGGCGATGCCGTCATCGGAGTGGATCGCGTCGGCCTCGAGACCGTGATGGTCTCGAAGCTTGCGGGCGATCGCGAGACCCCAGGCGGCGTGGACCCGCCCGCCCCAGGGGGTGAGCACGACCAGACGCCAGTCCCCGATCTCGTCGCGGAATCGCTCGACCACCACGGTCTGATCCGAGGGCACGACCCGGGTTGCGTCTTGCTGGTCTTTGAGGTAGGCGATCAGGTTGCGGGCCGCCCGCGGGTCGAGGTCATGGGTCTTCTCCAGCTCGGCCGGATCGGCATTGACGGCCTCGCGGGCGAAGGCCCCGATCGCTTCGCCCAGCTCGGCCGGCCGGCCGATCCCGTCGCCGCGCCAGAAGGGGATCGCCCCGGGAACCCCGGGTGCGGGGATCACGATTACCCGGTCGCGGGTGATCTCCTGGATTCGCCAGCTGGAAGCACCGAGCAGGAAGACCTGACCGGCCCGGGCCTCGTAGACCATCTCCTCGTCGAGCTCGCCGACCCTGCGGCCGTCCGGCAGGTGGACCCCGTAGAGACCGCGGTCGGGAATCGTGCCGGCGTTGGTCACGACCAGCGAGCGGGCGCCCTTGCGGCCCTCGATCGTCTTGCCGGTCCGGTCCCAGACCAGACGGGGCCGTAGCTCCGCGAAACGGTCCGACGGGTAGCGGCCGTCGAGCATGTCGAGCACGTTGTCGAACTGCTCGATCGAAAGCTCGGCGAAGGGGGTGGTCCGCCGGACCAGCTCGAAGGCCTCGGTCGTGTCCCATTTATCGAGCGCCGCCATCGAAACCAGATGCTGGGCGAGCACGTCGAGCGGATTCGATGGGATAACCGTCTCCTCGATCAGGCCTTCACGCATGCGCCGGGTGACCACCGCGCTTTCGAGCAGGTCGCCGCGGAACTTGGGGAAGATCCGCCCCTTCGAGGTCTCCCCCAGACCGTGTCCGGCCCGGCCGATCCGCTGGAGACCGCGGGCCACCGACTTCGGTGATTCGACCTGGACGACCAGGTCCACCGCGCCCATGTCGATCCCGAGCTCCAGTGAAGAAGTGGCAACGAGGCAGGGGATCAGACCGGACTTGAGCTGCTCCTCGACCTCGGTCCGCTCCTCGTGGGAGAGCGAACCGTGATGGGCCCGGGCCAGGGGCAGGCCCTCGACCTCGTCCGCACGAACCGCTTCGGTCTGTTCCGGCCGCGGCCCCTCGGTCGCGGTCCGGTTCGGTGACTCGACCTCGCCGGTTTCCTGATCGAGGTCGTTCAGCCGCTGGGCCAGACGCTCGGCGGCGCGGCGGTTGTTGACGAAGACGATGGTCGAGGTATGGGCCCGGACCTGCTCCAGAAGCTCCGGATAGATGGCCGGCCAGATCGAACGGATCGGTGCGTCATCCGCCGAGCCGTCGTCATGCTTGTCGGCCTCGGGAGCGGTCATGTCCTCGACCGGGACCACGATCTCAAGGTCGAGTTCCTTGCGCTGGCCGGGGTCGACCACCTCGCATTCCCGGCTCGGTCCGGAAAGGAAACCGGCGATCCGTTCCAGCGGACGCTGGGTGGCGGAAAGACCGATGCGCTGGACCTGCTCGCCGCCGTTTTCCCGGACCAGGTGGTCGAGTCGCTCCAGGGTCAGGGCGAGGTGGGCCCCGCGCTTGGTCGCCGCGACCGCGTGAATCTCGTCGATGATCACCGTCTCGACCGAAGCCAGGATGTCTCTCGCGCCCGAGGAGAGCATCAGATAGAGCGACTCCGGGGTGGTGATCAGGATCTCGGGCGGTTCCCGTCGCATCCGGTTACGGTCGGTCTGGGAGGTGTCACCGGTGCGGATCCCGACCGAGAGATCGACCCCGATCCCCTTCAGGGGCGCCCTCAGGTTTCGCTCGATGTCATAGGAAAGGGCCTTGAGCGGTGAGACGTATACCAGTCGCACAGCCGGCTCCGGCTCCGGAATCTCGCCGGTCGCGACCGCCCGGCGGCTGCGGGTCAGGCGGTCGATCCCCCAGAGGAAGCTGGCCAGGGTCTTGCCGGAACCGGTCGGGGCGCAGATCAGGGTGTCGGAGCCAGATGAGATCGACTGCCAGCCGAGCGCCTGGGCTGGCGTCGCGCCCTCGAACGAAGCCGAGAACCAGCGCCGGACATCGTCACTGAAGGGCGCGAGAGGATCCTCGAGAGCTGATTTCATGGTCGGCTTTGCAGACATCGTTAAACCCTTGATGGTACGCCCCCGCCCACCCGGACCTGGAAACCGCATCCTTCTGCCTGTTTGGTGTTTATTGGTCTGGGAGAATTGAATAGACAGTGACCCAGTCCGGCTCCAGAACCGAACACGGAGAATCAGCTACCTCCAAAGTGACGGCAGGTAATGCTGCCGTGCGCCCGGCCACAGTCGATCAGGTCCGCCAGCTCCAGAGATTCCGCCGCTGGGGGCTGGCCGTAGCGGACGCTACGGCAATCGGGATCGGCGTTCTGATTGCCGATCAGTGGAGTTCACTGAACAGCGGCGAAACGATCTGGGCCCTGCTCGCGATCCCGATCTGGATCTTTGTCGCCAAGGTCGACAACCTCTACGACCGCGACCCGCGCCGAATCCGTCACTCCACCCTTGACGAACTGCCGGAACTGCTGGCCACCGCAGCGATCACGATCGCCGCCGCCTGGGCGATCACCGGGCTGCTCGATGCTCACCTGACCAGTTCGGTCATGGTCGTGATCGGGACCGTCGCCTTCTTCGTGGCGATCGTTCTGCGCAGCCTGGTCCGCTGGCTCTACCGCGAGGTCGCCCCGCCGGAGCGAACCCTGATCGTTGGCTCGGGACCGAAGGCGAGGCTGGTCTCGAACCGGCTAATCGTCCAGGGCGGCGACCATCTCGAACTGGTCGGCTATGTCGGCGATTCGGAAGGCGGCGACATCTCCGGACCGGCCAGCGCCGGTGCCCGCTACTTCGGCCAGCCCGATCAAATCGGGTTAATCGCAACTGACCAGCGGATCAACCGCGTGGTGATCGCCGACGAC
This sequence comes from Solirubrobacterales bacterium, assembly GCA_019694145.1. Classification (GTDB taxonomy): domain Bacteria; phylum Actinomycetota; class Thermoleophilia; order Solirubrobacterales; family 70-9; genus 67-14. The sequence continues at coordinate 4,183 of JAIBCJ010000021.1, forward strand.
GAGCTGAGTTCCCGCGCCGCCGGTGAGATCATCGCCGCCTGCCGAGGTGCCCGGGTCTCGGTGACCATGGTCCCGGCTAACCAGACCGTGCTCGGGCCGGGAACCGAACTGAACCGGATCGCCGAAGTGCCGATGTTGGACTTCCAGTTCGGCGATCCACCCCGCTCGACCATGGCGATCAAGCGGGCCACGGACCTTGTCGTCTCGGTTTCGATGCTGACCCTGACCGCACCTTTCCTGGCCCTTGCCGCGGCGATGATCCGGTTCGACTCCCCAGGACCTGTCTTCTTCCGCCAGGTCCGGATCGGGCGCGATGGCGACCAGTTCACGATGTACAAGCTGCGGACCATGACCGCCGACGCCGAGGAACAGCTCGACTCCCTGATTGACCTCGACGCGCTAGATGAGCCAGCTTTCAAGATCGCCAACGACCCGCGGGTCACCCGGATCGGCAAGTGGCTGCGCCGCTCCAGCTTCGACGAGGTGCCGCAGTTCATCAACGTGCTAAAGGGCGACATGTCGCTGGTCGGCCCGCGGCCCGAGGAGGAGGCGGTGGTTGCGCTTTACGACGAGCGACAGCGCCAGCGGCTCCGGGTCAAGCCCGGTTTGACCGGGCCGATGCAGGTGGCCGGACGCGGCGGTCTGACCTTCGAGGAACGGCTCGCGCTTGAGCGGGACTATGTGGAGAACCTGACAATCACCGGTGACTTCAGGATCCTGCTCCGGACTCCTCGCGCCGTAATTCGCGGCGAAGGTACTTTTTGAAGTTCGACCTCGAAGTAGTGGTAGTCAGTCACGGTGCCACCGACCTGCTTCGAAACTGCCTGAATTCGCTGAAGGAGTACCCGGCTTCGGTCCGGATGCGGGTCACCGTAGTCGATTCAGGCTCGCCGGTTGAAACGCCCACTATGGTCGAAAGCGAGTTTCCCGAGGTCCGCCTGATCCGTTTGGCCAATGTCGGTTTCTCCGCTGCCAACAACGAGGTCTTGAGAGAGGCCGCAAACGAAGCCAGCTGCTGCATGATCCTGCTGCTCAACCCCGACACCGAAGTGCGTCCGGGGACGATCGATGCGGCGGTCCAGCGCCTCAAATCCGACCGACAGATCGGCATGGTCGGGGTCCGGTTGGTAACAGCCGATGGTTCCTTCGACCACGCCAGCAAGCGGGCTTTCCCTACCCCGCTGGCGGCGCTCGCGCACTTCACTGGTCTCGGCCGCATGATGGGCGCCCCGAAGCAGCTGACTCAGTATCGGGCAACCTGGCTTGAGGAAGACGATCCGGGGCAGGTCGACGCCGTGAACGGAGCCTTTATGCTGGTCCGGCGGGAAGCTGTCGAGCAGGTCGGCCCGCTGGACGAGGGCTACTGGCTTTACATGGAGGATCTCGACTGGTGCCGACGCTTCAACGATTCAGGCTGGACCGTCTTCTATGAACCGGCCGGCGAGGCCTTGCACATCAAGGGCGGGTCGAGCCCGGAACGGCGCCGGCCGAAGCAGGAGATCGCTTTCCATCGGGGTATGGGCCGGTTCTATCGCCGATTCGATGCGCCGGAGAACCCGGGCTTGGTCAACCTCGCGGTCTATCTGGGGATCGCCGCGAAGCTCGCGATCAGCCTGCTGATCACCGCCGGCGGCGGGTCCAGGGACCGGTAATCAGGATCCGGTCGGCTTGCGATCGCTGAGCGCCGTCTTCAGGCGGTCGCGGTCCTCGTCCCGCACGCGGTAACGGGTCCAGGCGTAGTAGCCGCCGCCCGCGATCAGCGGCACGCCAATCAGGAGGGCGATGATCAGGGGCAGGGCCGAGCCACCACCGCTGCCGTCGTCACCACCGGATGCCGGGGTCGCGGTGATCGTCGAATCATCCGACTCTGAATTGTCGCTGGAACCGGTCGCCCCGGTGGAGCCTGACGTATCGGAATCGGTGGCCGGGTTGTACTGCCCGTTGCTGAACTGCTGGGTCTGGGTCGGAGTGTCGCTCCCGGATCCCGTGCTGTCGCCGGAACCGGAGCTGCTCGTATCCGTGGATCCACCGCTGCTGTCACCGCTGCCTGAATCGCTGTCTCCGCCGCTGTTTTGGTTGCCGCTGCTGCCACCGTTGCCGTTGTTGGCGTTGTTCACATTGTTGTCGTTCTTGCCGGGGGTGGGGGGTGGCGGCTCTTCCGTGTAGACGTCCGTAGCTGACGAAGCAAGTACCGTCCCCGGTTCCACACTGAATGTCAGGACCATCAGCCCCAAGATCGATGCCGCAAGGCAGAGCAGGTGCCGCGCGGAAGCGGAACTTGTCGCAGGAGCGTTCATACGCACGGAAGATAGCCGATCTGATCGCGTTTCTGGTTCCATTCCTGCTCCTCGTCGGTTTGGCACTGAGTGGCGGCGGTTATGACCTTCTGGCTCGTCACCTGGCTGGAATCCTCGCCTGGGTCCTCGTCGCCGTGCTGCTGCTCGGACCCTGGCCGGACCGGCTCCGCCCGGGCCGGTCGCTCGCCCTGATTGGCGGTCTGCTTCTTCTGCTGGCAATTCTTTCAGCGCTTTCGTCGATCTGGTCGAGTTCGGTTTCGGTCAGCCTGGCCGAAGCCGAGAGAGTCATTGGCTATCTCGGTTTCTTTACAGCCAGTTACCTCACCATGAGAACCCCGAAACAGCGCGAATGGTTCGCCCGGGGCATCGCGGCCGGCCTGGCGGTGATCGTCCTGCTGGCGCTCGGCGACCGGTTGCTGCCCGGAGGGGAGCCCGGAGTCGTTCCCGGAATCGACCGTCTCAGCTTCCCGCTCGGCTACTGGAACGCGAACGGCGTCTGCGCCGCCACGGCCCTTGTCCTCTTCACCTGGTTTGCCGCGGTGACCAGGTCGAAAGGGTGGCGGGCCGGATCCGTGGCCATGGCCATGCTCTCCGGAACCGCGCTCTATCTCACCTACTCCCGGGGCGGCCTGCTGCTCGCCGTGATCGCGGCCATCCTGCTTTGCCTGCTCACCCCGCGCCGGCTCCGGGTCCTGGCCACCCTGGCGGTCGTGGTCGCCGGAACGGTCCCGATCCTGCTCACGGTCAATCTCTATCCGGAGATCTCCGGCGACAGCTTCGGTGACCCCTCCCTCGGAGAGAGCCTGATCGTGATCCTTGTCGCCCTCGGGGCCTCACTGCTCGCGGCAGCAGTCCTCGAAGGTCTGTTCGGGCTCGGCCGCCGTCAGCCGGAGGTGACAGAGCGAGCCCGCGAGATTTCCCGGGATCGAAGGGTGCTCATCGGCATCATCGGGGCCGGAGCCACCCTGCTGATCGTCTTTTCGTTCGCGTTCGGCCAGAACGTCTGGGATCAGTTCACCGACGATGACGTTCCCGTCCCGACCGATGCCCGCTCACGCTTCACGGAACTTTCGGGATCCTGGCGATACGAGTTCAACCGGGTTGCCCTGGACACCTTCTCCGACAACCCGGTTCTCGGAACCGGTGCCGGCACCTACCCGATCGAATGGTCCCGCCGCCGCGAGGTGCCGGTGATCACCCAGGACGCCCACTCCTTCTATCTAGAGAACCTGGCCGAGCTCGGCATCCCGGGCGGGCTGATCTCGATCGCCCTGGTCATTTCACTGCTGACCCTGGCGGCCTGGGCTTTTCGCCGGCGTCTGGGAAGGGAAGCTCCGGTGATCCTCGCCCTGACTGCCGGACTGCTCTTCTCCCTGGCCTTCGACTGGTTCTGGAAACTCGGGGTCACCGCGGCCCTGCTGATGTGCCTCGCCGCCTGGATCGCCTCGGCCGAGGCGGTGGACCCGGAGCGCCCGCAGACCGGTGCCGGTACCGGCTTCAAGGTCGCCGGCCTGCTCGCCGCGTGGGTCTCGATCGTGATCCTGGCCGTTCCGGCACTGGCCGACCACTACGTTGAGGCAAGCGCCGATTCGGTCCGGGCAGGCAACGTCGACCGCGCATACGACCAGGCGAAAGCCGCCTCAAGGCTGGAACCCTTCTCGGCCGACCCCCACATGCAGCTGGGCACGATCGCCGAAGGGCGGGGCCAGTATGCCCTGGCGCTTGCCGAGTACAACAAGGCGATCGAACTTGAGCCGGAGAACTGGCATGCCCTGGTCCTGCGGTTCGGACTCAACTACCACGCAGGGAAGCTGCAGGCGGCCCGGGCCGACTACGCGCGCCTGCGAGAAATCAATCCGCTCTACTTCTCCGAGTACTCATTCAGGGAGATTCAGGAGCTGGCCTCCTGACCCCCAACTCGCCGGTTCGCTACTTTCTGCCTTTGGCGATGTTCAAGTACACAAGCGCCACCCGAGACTTCGCGCCCTCGAGCGAAGTTTGACCCTCCGAAAGGATCCCTTGCACGCAATCTCGAATCGCGGAATGCTGCTCGCAGCACTGCTGATCAGCTTTCTCGGCCTGACCACCTTTGTCTCAAAGGCCGACGCAGCGCGCTCTTTCCAGACCGGGATCTTTGATGGCAGCGTGTATGACCACGGTGACGACGAGGCCTTCGATCGCACCGCCGACAGCGGCGCAACGCTGATCAGGAGCAACCTTTACTGGACCTACATGGTCGCCAACGGCGATTCGGCCGATCGCCCGGGATCCGAGGGCCAGCCTTTCAACGCGACCGACCCCGGCAGCCCCTACTACAACTGGGGGGTCTATGACCGCATGGTTCGCAAATCTGCCGCCCGCGGGCTCCAGATGGTCTTCTCGATCGTCAGCCCTCCGCGCTGGGCACGGATTTCGTCCTGTGCCGATTCCGGTGTCTGCTCGCCCCGGCCCGCCGATTACGCGGATTTCGCGACCGCGGCTGCCAGGCGCTACGACGGAACCTTCGACCCCGGTGACGGCAACGGTGTCCTGCCCCGCGTGAGGTTCTGGCAGGCCGCCAACGAGCCCAACTTCTACCTCTTCTACAAGCCGCTGCTGAAGCCCAACGGGGCACCGGCTGCTCCCTACGAGTACCGCAAGATCCTCAACGCCTTCTACGGCGCGATCCACGCGGTTGACAACAGCAACGTCGTAATCGCTGCCGGGCTCGCCCCGAACGGCAAAAAGGGCAAGTCGATCTCGCCCCTCGATTTCACCCGTCGCGCCCTCTGCATGACCGGCTCCTACAAGCATCCCCGCCCGATCGCCGGCTGCAAGTTCAAGGTGAAGGCCGACGCCTGGGCGGTTCACCCGTACACGACCGGCGGTCCGACCCACGTTCCCGCCAACGGCAACGACATGTCGGTTGCCGCCCTGCCCCGCCTGCAGAAGCTGCTCAAGGCGGCGACCAGGGCCGGCAGGCTCTCCGGCGCGGGCGGCCACACGCAGCTGTGGGTCACCGAGTTCAGCTGGGATTCAAAGGCGCCGGACCCGGGCGGAGTGCCGTGGGCCCTGCAGACCCGCTGGGTGGCGCAGGCCATGTACCTCATGTACAGGGCCAATGTTTCTACCATGCTCTGGTTCGGTCTGCGGGACCAACCCAAGGGAGAAAACTGGTCTTACACCTTCCAATCCGGTCTTTACCTGCGCGGCGCAACGATTGCCAAGGACCGACCCAAGCAGGTATTGAAGGCATTTCGTTTCCCGTTCTACGCCCAGCTCGCCGGTAAGGCCGGAGTCAGAATTTGGGGGCGCACTCCGGACAGCCAGGCGGCAACGATCGACCTCTTCGGTCGCCGCGGCGCCAAGGGCGGATTCAGAAGGATCGGGTCGGTCAAGGCGAACGTCAATGGCATCTTCACCGGTCTGATTCGAAAGCGAGGCTTCACCGCAAAGGGTTCCATCTACGCCAAAGTGAGAGGCGGGCGAAGCGCAGTGCCGTTCGGTCTCTGGAAGACCAAGGACATCTACCAGCCGCCCTTCGGCTGATCGGGGACCGGCCCTACCAGGGCAGGTCGGCTGCGACTTCGCTGAGAGTCGGCGCTTCGATGTCCCGCTGCGAGAGCAGCGGGTCCTCGACCGGCCACTCGACCCCGATCCCGGGGTCATTCCAGAGGATTCCGGACTCGGTCTCCGGGTTATAGAGACTTGAGACCAGATAGGTCACATCAGCGGTGTCGGAAAGCACGCAGAAGCCGTGGGCGAAGCCGACCGGCACATAGAGCTGATGGTGCTTTTCATCATCGAGGACATAGCCCTCCCACTGACCGTAGGTGGCCGAGTCGCGGCGCAGGTCGACCGCCACATCGAAGATCCTGCCCCGCGGGCAGCGCAGCAGCTTCGCCTGTCCGGGAGTGGTCTGGAAGTGAAGACCGCGCAGGGTTGCCTTAGAGGAACGGGAGTGGTTGTGCTGGACGAAATCCGCCTCGACCCCGAGCTCCCGCCAGGCGACCTTGCTGAAGGTCTCGACGAAGAAGCCGCGCTCGTCCCCGAAGACCTGAGGTTCGATCAGGGCCAGGCCCTCGAGGCCGGTGTCCAGTCGCCGGGCCACGCCTACTCGGAGAGCGCCTGGCCGTACTGCCGCTGGTAGTACTCGCGGTACTCGCCGGAGCGGAGCGGGCCCCACCACCACTTGTTCTCCCGGTACCAGTCGACCGTCTTCCCGATCCCCTCGCGGAAGCCGACCGCGGCTTCCCAGCCGAGACCCTCGGTCTTCTTCGAGGCGAGCGAATAACGGACATCATGTCCGAGCCGGTCACCGACATGGGTGATCAGCGACTCGTCCCTGCCGGTCAGCTCGAGGATGGTCCGGATCACCTGGATGTTCGGAAGCTCATCCGGACCCCCGACGTTATAGACCTGACCGGCCTCACCCTGGTCGAGCACCTGCTCGATCGCCGCGCAGAAGTCGCGGACAAACAGCCAGTTACGGACTTGGCTGCCGTCACCGTAAACGGGGATCGGATCATCGTGGATCGCGTTGAGAATGGCCAGCGGGATCAGCTTCTCGGGATGCTGCTGCGGGCCGTAATTGTTCGAGGCCCGGGCAATCAGGGTGTCGGCTCCGTAGGTGTGCTGGAAAGCGCCGACGATCAGGTCGCCACCGGCCTTCGAGGCCGAATATGGCGAGGAGGGGACGATCGGGGAAGCCTCGGTGAAGGAGCCCTCGTCGATCGACCCATAGACCTCGTCGGTCGAGATCTGGAGATGACGGATACCGGCGTCGCGAGCCGCTTCAAGCAGCACGAAGGTGCCGAAGACATCGGTGGTGATGAACTCGCCGGGCGATTCGATCGAGCGGTCGACATGGGATTCGGCCGCGAAGTTGACCACCGCGTCCACCCGGTCGACCAGACCGCGGACCAGGTCCCGGTCGCAGATGTCGCCTTCGACCAGCTCGACGTCGAGCCCTTCGAGATTCTCCGGCCGGCCGGCATAGGTCAGCTTGTCGAGCACGACGAGGCCGTCGCCCTTGCCGGACTCGACCATGTGATGAACGAAATTGGAGCCGATGAAGCCGGCCCCGCCGGTGACCAGCAGCTTCACGAGCCAGTCCCTTCGAGGCTGCGGCGCTGCTCGAGGTAGGCGGCAAGGCCGTCCTGCCAGTCGGGCAGGGTGATCGCGTGTTCGATGCCGCTTTCAAGCACCGACCAAGCTGGTCGGGGCGCCTTGGCGGCGAACATCTCGGTGGTCGCGGAAAGGGTGGTGACTTCCATTTCCGACAGTTTGAAGATTTCCTTGGCGAAGTCGTACCAGGAGCAGTTCCCGCCCCCGGCCATGTGATGGATGCCGTAGGCATCGGAGTCGAGCAGACGGACCAGCCCATAGGCGAGATGCCAGGTGTAGGTCGGGCAGCCGACCTGATCGCGGACCACCAGCACCTGCTTCTGGGTCTTGCCGAGCCGGATCATAGTGTCGACGAAGTTGCCACCGTTGATGCCGAAAAGCCAGGAGGAGCGGACCACGAAACAGCGCCGGTTCGCGTTCAGGGTCGCGACCTCGCCGGCCAGTTTCGAGACGCCGTAGGACGAGACCGGACCGGTCTGATCGGTCTCGACATAGGGCGTGGTCTTGCTGCCGTCGAAGACATAGTCGCTCGACACATAGAGCACCTTCGCGTCAACCGCCGCCGCTGCTTCCGCGACGATCCCGGCGCCGGTTCCGTTGACCGCAAGCGCGCCTTCGGCCTCGTCTTCGGCCCCGTCGACATCAGTCCAGGCGGCGCAGTTGACGACCGCGTCGGGGCGATCGAGCCGGAGCCGTCGGGCGACCGAATCGGGGTCGGTGATGTCAACCTCCGCGTGACCGTAGCCGTGGACCTCGTGGCCTTCGTTTTCCGCGGCCAGCATCACATCGTTGCCCAGCATGCCGCGGGCTCCGAGCACGGTGATCTTCATCAGACGATCTCGATCTCGGCCCGGTCGCCGACCAACAGCCGCATCGTCTTCGGCAGGGAATCGCTGCGGGTGACCCGGACCTCCCGGCCCAGCAGGCTCGCCTCGATCCGGGCGCCCAGGTTCTCGACCGAGGAACCGGAGAGCAGGATTGAATGCTCGATCTCGGAGTTGACGACCCGGACCCCGTCCCCGATCGAGGTGTAGGGGCCGATGTAGGCACTTTCGATCACGGCTCCGGCACCGATCACCGCCGGCCCCCTGACCACCGAGTTCTTCAGCACGGCACCCTCTTCGACGATCACCCGGCCTTCAACCCGCGAATCCTCGATGGTCCCATCGAGCCGGCTGCCGATGTCATCGAGTACCAGCCGGTTGGCTTCCAACATGTCGACCAGCTGACCGGTGTCCTTCCACCAGCCGCTGACCACTTCGGAACGAACATCGTGGCCATCGTCAATCAGTGTCTGGATCGCCTCGGTGATCTCCAGCTCGCCGCGGGCCGATGGGGCAAGCTGCCGGGCCGCCTCGAAGATCGCCGGAGAGAAGAGATAGACGCCGACCAAGGCCATGTCCGAGGGCGGGTTCTCAGGCTTCTCGACCAGCCGAACCACCCGGCCTTCATCGAGCTCGGCGACGCCAAAGGCGCTGGGATCGTCGACCTGGGTCAGCAGGATCATCGCGTCGGGCGATTCGTCGCGGAAGCGCTGGACCAGACCGGGCACGCCATCGCGGAGCAGGTTGTCACCGAGGTACATGACGAATGACGAACCATCGAGAAACTCTTCGGCAGTCAGCACCGCGTGGGCGAGACCGGCCGGCCGGTCCTGCTCGATGTAGGTGATACGGGCCCCGAAATCCGATCCATTCCCAACCGTCTCCCGCACCTCGTCACCGGTCTGGGGGGCGATGATGATGCCGATTTCCTCGACTCCGGCCTGAACGAGGGCCTCGATTCCATAGAAAAGCACGGGTTTGTTTGCCACCGGCACAAGTTGCTTGGCGTATGTGTGGGTAATCGGCCGTAGGCGGGTTCCCGAACCGCCCGAAAGAATCAAGCCCTTGATCTCGGTCATGAATGGTCAAGAATATCCTTCAATGGATCTGACTACCCCCACCGTCTACGTCCCGACCCTGAATGGCGGCGAAAACCTAGCCGCCTGCCTAGAAGCACTCTCTGTCCAGAGCGTCGAAATTGAAGTCGTGGTGGCTGACAATGGGCCTGGAGAGGGTTGCAGTGAACTGCTCAAGTCAAGCTTTCCGTCGGTGACAAGAGTCTCGTTTGGGGGCCACAATCTGGGTTTCGGGACCGCCTTGAACCGGGCCGTAACAACGGAGGGGCAAGGTCCGATCATCTTTCTCAATGATGATGCTGTTCCGGACTCCGCTTTCGTCGAGAATCTCTTGGTCGGTTGGAACGAAGGTGAAACCGCGATGGTCGCGGGGGTGCTGCTCAAGTCCTCCAGCCCGACGGTTGTGGACTCTGCCGGAATCCGCTGCGACAGGACCCTCACTGCCTGGGATCATCTGACTGGAGAACCGGCAACGCGCTTGGAAGTCGCGTCGGACCCCTTGGGCCCGACCGGCGGCGCCGCCCTCTTCGACCGGGTCGCTTTCGAAACGATTGGGGGGTTTGATGAGCGAATCTTCCTCTACTACGAGGATCTCGACCTTGCCCTGCGAATGCGTATGGCAGGCTATTCCTGCCGTCTGGCAAGAGCGGCGAGGGCGACCCACGAGAGTTCCGCGACCCTAGGCCGGAGGGCTGCCGCCAAGTACCGACGGACCGGCTTCAGCCGCGGCTACCTGTTGAGGAAATACGGGATCATGGCTCATCCAGGACTGGCGATCATGACCCTCATCAGCGATGGCTCGGCCAGCCTCGCCCAACTGCTTCACGACCGGACTGCAGCTGGCCTTAACGGCCGAATTGAAGGCTGGCAAGCGGGGCGCGACATCGTTCCAATCGACCCCCCCTTTGAGCTGCTCGAACCGCCCAGCTTGCGTCGTCACATGCGGGTGCGGCTCAATCGCCGACGTTACTGAGCTCCACTGTGGCTCACTTGCCCAATCTCGCAACCGATCCACCGGTCAGTAGGTTCCTCCCAGTTTCCGATGATCCCAGGTCAGAACTCTGACTGGAATGAACTCAAGGACCACCCTCTTTGGCGCTTGACTACGAAACGCCTCGAGCATTTCGGTGGTGAGCTCGACCCCTTCAGGCGTATATCGGGCAACCGAACTCTCCGCGTATGCGGTAACCAGGTTGGGATCACGATGTATGAGCGTCTCGGTCTCCATCATCACGCCCCTGAGCTCGGAATAATTGTCGTAGCCATCCTCGACTAGCACGGTCGCGCGCGGATCACGTTCGAGGTTCTTGACCTTCTGGGACTTGGCGAAAGTCCAGGACCTGATCCGGTCCCCGTTCGGGACGTACCAGAGCGGCATCGAATGAGGCCAGCCCCGAGGGCCGAAACTGGTCACGACAGCCACTTTGCGCTCAAGTAGAAAAGCCTCGGCTTCCTCTTGGGTCATCTCGATCTGTTCACGCCGGTTCATGCCCTAACCCTAACTCGATGCAAGTCCGATCATGCGACCGAAGCGTGGGCGGGCAGTCATCCTGCGGGATCATCCAGGCTTCTTCGGCACGAGAGTCATCCAACTGTCACCGGAATGATGCCCGTCGTATGCTGCAATCTCGAAATCTCCGTCACTCCAGTCCTTCACTTCCGGGCAGGACTTTCGCCCGGGTACTTCTTTGAAGATCCTGGAGATGTCATGGGTGTCAGAGAACCGTTCGTTCAACTTTTCGATTACGTTCGGGCGGAACTGTTCGTGGGTTTCGATCACCATGGTCGCTTCTCTGAGCCGGGGAACAATCTCGGGGTCGATGAGATCCTCCTCAAGTCCCTCTACGTCGGAAAGCAGGAGCAGCCTTCCTCTGGGGAGATCGTTCAGCCCGTCTTCAGTTGCCAATCCGCGGGTTTCGATCTGAACCCCGTTCTTTCTGGCCAACTCGTGTGCCAACTTGCATTCGAACTGATTCGTTTCAAAGCCGATCACCTCTGGCGAAGCCTTTCGAGCCACGCCTGCGCAGAAAAACCCGTCCCCGGATCCGAGATCGACGAACACTTCCGCCTTTCCGGCATGATCGCTCAAAAACTGCACAACATCCGGTTCATATACGCCCATCAACTTGGCCGAAAGGTAATTCGTGTGGCCGAGCGCCCGTGAAGGGAAACGTAGCCCGGCAAAGGCCCCGCGCTTCACCTCCAGCCCCTGTTCTTTCACGTATCGGGTGGTCGGTTTACCAAATGGGCTGGTCATACGCCAAAACCACCTCGGCCGCTTTGAGCGGTACCAGTACATGAGCTTCGAGTAGCCTCCGATCCGGAGGATCAGTCTTTCCCGCATGCCGGGAGGCTCTGGTTCGAACATGCGGGGAACCTAACAAGGTTGCCATCCGCCCGACCCTGATCGAATCACGGCTGGCTCGGAGCTCCAACGGCGTGGCCCGGTCATCGGGTCGGTCAACCTGAAAGTATCTGTGGCCGGGGCGCCCACCTGACCACGCTGACTTCAATTCGTGTCCTTGAGCAAATGGTCATGATCCGTCGGCTTACGTGTTTTCCGAGTGCCATGCCGCTTGGGCGGCTTCGAAGCAACATTGCTCCGGGTGAGATCGACAGCGAGAACCGAGTTTCCACAATGAGAATGACGCGCTTTCAGGAAGACAAATCCACAGGAAATCACGGCCCCGGGACGAGTCCGTTGGCATACTGGTCGGGATCCCGAGTCCTCTCGATACCTGTTCGGTTCCCGCAAGCGCACGAGGTTGAAGCAAGTCTCCAATCTAACCCGACACGACCGCCAAGGCGAACTGATCCCCGAAGTCGGGATCGGGTTGCGACTCATGATCTCAGGCTAGAGACTGGCGGCGACGGTGGCGCCGCTGAATTTCATCGCTGGACCCCGAGGCTGAGGGCAAGTTGGGCGAGCTGAGTCCCGCAGTCCTCTGGGTTAGCCCGACTGTCAGCTCCAGTTTTGGCGGCCCTACCACGACGACCGTCAACGGCCTCGTCGCAGAAAAGCGAGCCGGGCTCAATAGCAGCTTGTTGACGACGACATCCGGCGATGATCGGCATCAGATCGCCCCCGCGGTGGAAAGACTGGCCGCCAATGACATCAAAGTGCGACTCTTTCGGCGAACCGGTCTGCTCGCCAAGTCCGAGGCCTGGGGATTCAGTGCGAGTTCGGTGATCTGGATGGCCAGAAACCTCCGCCGGTATGACCTGATCCACCTGCAGTACGTCTGGTGCATCACTTCGATCTTCGGCTCCATTCTTGGAAAGATCTTGCGGGTTCCGGTGGTAATTACTCCGCATGAGTCCCTGACCGACTACGACATCGACGTTGCTTCGCGGAGTCGGAGAAAGCGGCTGGTCAAGCTGGCCCTAAGGCAGCTGTATCTGCGAACCGCCGATCGACTGATCTTCATGTCGGAACTCGAAGAGAAAGACACACGCTCCGGTGCGGTGCCGTACGAATTGATCTCCCATGCGGTGCAGGAAGAGATCGCAATTGTCGAGCCACGAACGGAAGACCTCACCCCTGGTGTTCTGAGGATAGGTTTCCTCGGCCGAAACATCCCAAAGAAGGGCATCGATCTCATCATCCGAGCGATTGGCAGGAACCCGGAGCGACATTGGGAACTTGCGATTGCCGGCCCCCCCGGTACCGACGAGTTTCGCGATGAGATGGCTCGGCTGGTAAGGGAATTAGAAGTCGGAGACCGGATCAGGTGGGTCGGATTCCTCCCGGAGCGGTCTGATCTCTTTCGCGCATGCGACGTGCTGGCCATGCCTTCGGCGTACGAAGGTTTCGGGATGGTTGCCGCAGAGGCTCTCTGCAATGGGGTTCCGGTCATAGTGCCAAACCGCACCGGGGTTGCCGAGATAGTCAAGGAATTCGAGGCCGGGATTGTGATACCGGAAGCTGGGGTCGAAGAGCTCGAGAACGCGCTGGAAGTCATGGAGGACGATTCAACGGCTCGAAGCAGGTTTTCCGAGAACGGTCTCAGGGCCGCCAACTCCCGGCTTTCTTACGCAGCCTTTGCCGCAGCCACATCAAAGCTCTACAAGAGCTTGATTTCTGGTTGAGCTACGAGCCTCACACGGATATCCCGTTCAGGCCGTTAAGGCAGTCGGGACCATACCGATCACCGTACCCGGCCCTGAACCACGCGCAAAACCCACAGTCGCTCACTCGACAGTGAAGATGGGCGACTTCGGATTTAGAGATTTGGCCTTTGCCCGGGCCGCCCGAGATTGCTGTGGAGATAGGTCGGACGCGAGCTGAGAAAGTACGAACCAGTTGGTCCAGTTGTCTGGCTCCTTATCCGCCGCTTCTCGGGCCAAACCGATCGCCTCTTCGTCGCGGCCTAAGAGCCGCAGAACCTGGGCGCGCTGGATCAGCGCCGTGGTCGACCAAGGTTCGAAGTCCGATGCCTTGTCAGCTTTGTCCAGCGCCAACTCGAGATCCCCGTTGCGGACCGCTGACTGGCTGCCGTCTATCAGGATGGCCGACTTCATCGGTATCCAGATGAGTACCATCGCCGCGGCTGACCCAATGACCATCGGTATCCGGACCTCCCAAGGGGATCCGCGGAATCTCTCCGGGAACTCAATCGGGTTAGTTGACGCAGCGACCGCCACGGCCAAGGTGAAGAACATGACCGGCAGAACGGTCAATTCCCAAGCCCAGTCGATTCCAGCTGAAATCGCAAAGGCCGCCATGCCCGCCGCGGACACGGCGAGCAATGACCTTTTTCGGTCATCTTTCTCCCTGGCAGAGAAAAGAACCGCGGCTCCGATCGGTCCCAGGATCATCGCCAAAACCAGGATCAGTCCGAGAGGTCCAAGTTCGGCCAGGTTCTCAAGGTAAATACTGTGGGCATCGCGAACGAACTGCGAGCCCTGCCCGTCCCGCGCCCACCAGAACTCAAAGGTCCCGGGCCCAATCCCGGTCACCTTTGCCGATTCGCTTGCTTCAACCGCTGACTTCCAGACCAGGTAGCGCTCACCGCTGTTGACGTTGGACAACCGGTCGACCGTCGCCAGCTCGGAGGGCTTCTTGAACTCATCCCACTTGTCTCCCGCGAACCCGCTGGCGAATGCTCCGATCGCGACGACCAGAACCACCGCAAAGGCGGCGATCCCCGCGTTACGTGCAGCGTTCCGACTTGGTCGGCCTAGTTTGATCTCGTTCCTGTTGGCAAAGAAAAATGCGGCAAACTGAGCCAACGCGACCGCTGAAACCACCGCCAGGACCAGCAACGCCATCTGCTCGCCCTGATCTAGGCGGGCCTGCCCCGGGTCGAGATCACGGACCGCCGGCCTGTCGTTGATCAGAAAGATGAGCAAGGCCGAACCGATTGCCGGGCCGATCAGGTTCAAGAGCAGTCTTGTTCGTTCGGGAAAGAGAACCGCCAGAACGGCGAGAACCGCTGCAACCTCGACTATTTCGCCACGCGATGCGGTCATATAACCGGCGAGGGCCAGCAGCGGAACGGCACCTGCGGCCAGACATCGCACCGCCGTCGACTTTGCTGCCGCAACGAGCCAGAGCACGGGTCCGACGCCAATGGCAATGAAAATCCCCAATCCGTTCCAGTATTCGAGCGGATAGTTGAGCCGGGCCTTCGGGTATCCCTCTGGGAAGGTGTAGTCGGAGCCGAACGGGAGCAGGTTCGGCAGCAGCCGATCGACCAAGGCGACCAAAGCAACCAGAACCACGGCTGCCGCAACAGCTACTACTGCGTTTCTCAGTCCCTCACGATCCTGGGTAACTACCAGTAGAACCACAACTCCGAGCAATGTGGCAACCCGGGTCAGTTCAATGATGGTGTGTTCGGTACTTTCAGTCCAGAGCAGACCGCAGGCGGTCCACAGCAGGAGGGCACACAGAATTGCCAGAATGGCCAGACTCGCCCGGGTCGGGCGAAATAGGGGCAGAATCCCCGCCAGAATCCCAAGCAACACTGACCACCAAGCTATGATCCCGACCTGACTTCGCGGCACAATTTCGTAGCCGCCAGAAGCGAAAGCCAGGTAGGTTATCAACAGGAAAGGAATCCCGAAGCCTACGATTGTTCGAAGCAGTTCTTTGAGCTGAAGGTTCTTGGGCAATTCCACAGGCGCGGATTCTTTCATCTGAGGTAGCTCGTCCGTCGCTGGCTATTTCACGAGGCCATCGGGCAGTCGGCCCTCCGCTTTCAATTTCTGAAGATGCGCCTCCATAACCATTCTCGCTGCTGACTTCAATTGTTCAGGCACATCCGACCAGACGAGATCTAGCAGCGCTTCTCTTGACCTTTCGCCAGCGGCCATTGCCTCGACAAGTCCGTTCTCTCTCATTAACCGATGCTCAAGGTATTCGGATATTTTCGCCGCCGGATCGGTAATCCAGGGTCCGTGTCCGGGACAGATCAGAGCTGGTTGCCAAGTCTGCAGAAGCTTTAGAGAATCCATGTACGAAGCCAGGGAACCGCCGTCGGGGGGGACATACGTGAATCCTCGGCCGAGGATCAGATCCCCGCTGAAGCAGGCTCCGCCGGGGATCGGGGTGGCCATGAAGCAAACGTGATCGGAAGAGTGGCCGGGAGTGTCGATGCTAAAGATTTCAGATCCCGATTCGAGGTCGGCCGCGACCATCCCGTCTCTGAAAGACCCCGTGACTTTCCCGGCTTCGACAACGGGCAGCCCCAACATCTCGGCTCCTCCCGCGTGATCGACATGCGAATGCGTGAGCAGCACCCCCGCCGCCCCACCTCGGTCCTCGATAGCTTCCTTGATGATTGCCTGATGCCCTTGATCTGCCGGACCTGGATCAATCACCCAACACGGGTTGGAGCCGTAGAGATAGGTGTTGGTCCCATCCAGGGTCATCGGTCCCGGATTGTCGGCTGTCACCCTCCAGATTTCCGGAAATCCTGGCGCCGCACCATTCACCATTTCCCCGCTCATGGGAAGAGCCTAGATCACCAAGAAGCCCCTCTGATCAGGCGGCTAGTTCGCGGCTGATCGCTTCGCGAGCCTCTGCGGGCTCGAGAACGACTAGATCGCCTGCTCCCTTGAGGATCTCGCGGACCAGCCATGATGTGCCGGCGTAGGGGAGCTCGACCACGACGGCGCCGTCAGCGAGTTCTTCGACCACGTTGCGCTCCTCGCGCATCCAGCGGGAGCGCTCGGGTGAGACCCAGACCCGGGCGACCGAGGCCTCGGGGACCTGGCCGTCGCTCATCCAGCCTTCCACCCCGGCCAGCTCTACCGCCTCGGGCCGTGGCTCGAAGGTTTCACCGGTCGGCGTAGCTTCCTTGATCCGGTCGAGCTTGAAGTGGCGCATCGCCATGCGGTCAAGGTCGAAGCACTCGGCGTACCAGCCCTCGCGACCGTTCTCCAGCCGGTAGGGCTCGACCTTGCGCTCGGAGAACTTGTCTTCGTTCTCCTTGTAGTAATTGAGGGCCAGGACCTGGCGCTTGGCGATCGCCTCGTTGACGATTCCGGCCGCCTCGGCTCCACCGGATTCCCGCACGATGGCGAGGCCTTCACGGGCCGGGTCGCGGCCGAGGGCCTCGACGATCTTCTCCCGGGCCGAGTCGAGCCGGGCCTGGGGCAGGTGGTCGCCGACCAGGTCGATCGCGGCGACCAGCGCCTTGGCTTCGAGCGGCAGCAGCCGGGCCGGGCGGGCGAAGGAATCACCGTAGGGCTCGGAATCGACTTCGATGATGTCGCCCTTGATCTCGGCGTAGAGGACATAGGTGCCGCCGCCGAAATTGACCACGTTGAGGACGTCGATGTCATCCCGGAGTTCCTCTTCGGAAAGTTCGAGGCGCTGGCAGAGGTCCGACATCGAAAGTGCCGTGCCTTCCTTGGCAGCACCGATCAGCATTCCCGCCAGGGTGACCAGGCGGCCGAAGCGCTCCGGCCGGATCGCCGCGGCGGAGCGGTCCTTGCTGCGCTGGCGACGCTCGCGGATCGGGGTCGGGAAGTCGGTCTGGGCCTCGGCCACATCGAAACCGTTGATGTGACGGTCGCGCAGCAGGGCGATCCTCGACTCGGCGGCTTCCTTGAACTCGGGCGGGCCGAGCACCTCGGCGTTTTGTCGCCAGCGAAGCACCCAGGCCAGAAGCTCGCGCTCGCTGGCGTAGGAGGTCTCGAGCACGATCCCGTCACGACCCCCGGTTTCCTTCGGGTCGGCCTTGCTGACCTCGCCGTGGGCGCCGAAGTCCCGTTCGATCAGCCAGGCGATCCGGTCGCTGAAGAAGATGCGCGCCTTTCCGATCTCCTCGCCGAGCTGCCAGTCGGCCAGTTCGGCGTAGTCGCGTCGCTCGAAATCCTCGGGCGGGTTGAAGTCATGTTCCGATTTGGTCGCGTAGCCGACCTTGCCGCGGATCCTTGATAGCCGGAAGACCCGGACCGCGTCGCGTTCGTGGGCAAAACCGATCAGGTAGAACTGCCCGCCCCGATAGACGAGGTGGTACGGATCGACCTTGCGGTTGTTGACCTTGTCGGAGCCGATCGTGTGGTACTCGAAGGTGATCGTCTTGTGGCGCGAGATCGCGGTTTCGATCCGGGCCAGGCGCTGGGTCAGATCACGCGAGGCAGTGGCCGAGAACTTGGCCATCGAGACCGGGATGTTATCCGGGTCGGCCAGCGGATTCGGATGGCCCCAGGCCACCTGCTGCAGGGCCAGCCGCAGCGGCTCGGCGTAGGCGAACTCGCCCTCCGTGAGCAGGCTGAGCGAGGTGCGAAGGGCCGCCAGTTCATCGTCGGTGAACTTGATCTCCGGCAGATAGAAATTCTCCGGCGGCAGTGAGTAGAGCTCGGCCTCGAAGAAGCCTTCACCGGGCCGGTCCACCTGGAGTTCGATGCCGAGACTGTCGAGTTCGGCCCGGTCCGCGTAGAAACGGCGTGCGAACGCGTCTTCGTTCATCACGCTGTAGCCCTCGACCTCCCGTTTGATTTCCAGGGCCGAAACGGGCCGGCCCTGAGCCATCAGAAACGAGATCAGCGAGAGCTGCCGGATCAGCTTCTCGGTGTCCTTTGCCATCAGCGAATGACTTTACCTGCGCGGAGTCCCCGGCTACATCCCGAAGTACCCCGGATCCCGCTTTCAGGCCGCAAATGCCGGTTTTTTTAACCCTTACGTGAGGAAGTCGTGACTAAGACGTAACGAAGCCGAGCCTCTCGGCGTAACGCTCGGAGCGCTCGAGGGCTTCTTCCTTGTCCATGTAGGAGACAAGGATGGCGTAGAGAAGATCGGGGCCGACCTCGGGCAGCATCTCGGTTCGCTCGTCGACGATTTCCGCCCTGATCACCACCGCAGCACCGCCGACCACCATGTTGGCGATCGATTCCGGCACGTCCTCGCGTCCTTCCAGCATGGTGCGGCCAGCGTCAACGAAGGAGGCGATCATGCGAACCGCCGAGAGGTAGCGCTCGAGGGCCGCGGGGCCGGCCGAGAACATGTCGACGATGCACATGCGGGCGAAGGCGGGTTCGGCAGCAAGGAACTTGAGACTGGCTTCAATGCCGAGTTCGATCATCTCCGGCCAGGTCAGATTCGGGTCATCGCAGGCCTTAATCACCTCGGTCACGAAGCGGCCGAGGATGGCGTCGTAGGCGGCGAGGAAGCAGGCTTCCTTGTCGGGGAAGATCTCGTAGAAGGTCGACCGGGAAACCCGGGCCCGGGAAACGATGTCGGCCACGCTGACCTCGGCATAGCGCTTCTCGGCGCAGGCCTGGGCCATCGAATCGAGCAGGCGATCGCGCTGGGAAGTGACCACGAACTCGCGGGGCAGGTTGTGCCGGCCGGAAGGCAGTCGGGAAGGAGTGATCTCGCTCATGCCGCCACCTTGGTTTCTTCCATCGCCTCGATGCCGCGGTCATGGCCGAAGTACGGAGTGACCGCGAGGTACATCATCTCCGGCAGCAGCTTCGGCAGATCGGAAGCCCTGCCGTTCGATGCCTCGTTGAACATGAGGGCGGAGACGCCGCCGACTATGACCCGCGCCACCTGGGTCGGGATGCGGTCCGGTTCATCGACCATGTTGCGGGCCGAATCGAGAAACGGGAAGAACGAGGAAACCGCCTGCTGGTAGCGGTCCCGGGCCCGGGGTCCGGCTCCGAAACCTTCGACGATGCCGACCCGGGCGGCAACGGGATTTTCCGCCAGGTAGGTCAGAAGGGCGCCGATCCCGCCACGGATCTGAACCACCCAGTCATCCGAGCTTCCCTGGGCGAATCCATCGGCGACGAAGGTGAGCATCCGTTCCATCACCGTTCCGTAGGCGGCGATGAAGCAATCCTCCTTGTCGGCGAACTGCTCGTAGAAGGTTGCCCGGGAGACGCCGGCAGTGGAAATGATGTCGGCCACGGTGGCTTCGGTGTAGCCCTTTTCGGCAACTACGCCGATCATCGCTTCGACCATGCGTTCACGCTGGGAGCGGACCACCACATCGCGCGGCAGTCCGTGCCGGCCGCTCGGAAGCTTGCCCGAACCGAACGGGTCTTGTTCTTCCTGTACCTGCTCCTGCGGCATTGGCCGATCTTACCCCGCTTGAGTGGACTGTGAAACGGAACCGTACCTGAAAGGTCTGTCGCGGTCCGGATATCGGACCGGAATGGGGAGATTTCAGTATCTAAACTCCCCTCTGTGAACGATCTTCCTTCAACCGGCGGACCTGTCGGGATCGTCGGCCTGGGATACGTCGGCCTGCCGATCGCCGTCGCCTTTGCGGAGGCCGGCCGGAAAGTGATCGGCCTCGACAACGACCCGGCCAAGATCGAGAAGATCAATCGGGCGGAGAGCTACATCGAGGACATTCCCTCGGCAACTCTCGCCGCTCTGGAGGATCGTCTGGTCGCGACCGCGAGCTACGAGGATCTGGCCGGTTGCGAAGCGGTGATCATCTGCGTGCCGACCCCGCTGACCGGTTCGCGAGAACCGGACCTCAGCTACCTGGAGTCGGCGGCCGAGAGTCTGGCCGGTGTGCTGGCACCCGGCCAGACCGTGATCCTCGAATCAACCACCTACCCGGGAACGACCCGTGACTTGCTGGCGAGGACACTCGAATCGGGCGGTGGTAAGTCGGGGGAGGATTTTCACCTCGCCTTTTCCCCGGAACGGATCGATCCGGGCCGCACCGACTTCACGGTCCGCACCACCCCGAAACTGGTCGGTGGTCTCACCCCCGCCTGTACCGACAAGGCGGTGGCGCTTTAC
>JAIBCJ010000110.1 GCA_019694145.1 Solirubrobacterales bacterium
GTTCATATAGACGAAATCCATCGACACCTCTCGGGCAATGGGAAACGGGCGCTTCGTGCAACGAAAAGGGGCGCCGGCCGGCGCCCCTCTTCGTGACTCCTGGCTGCCGGCTTCCCGGCGGCCGTGATTACTTCTCGGTGCTGGCGTCGATCTCCTGTGAGATCTCGTCGAGCTCGTCGGCGAAGGATTCGCCGAAGCCGTCGGCTCCGCCCGCTCCGTTGCCATCGCCGTTCTCGACGAGGAGATCCTCCTCGAGCAGGACCGCTTCCTCCGCCGGAGCGAAGGGCTCGGTCGGCTCGATGGTCATCGAGCGGTAGTGCTTGAGACCGGTCGCAGCCGGGATCAGCTTGCCGATGATGACGTTCTCCTTGAGGCCGACCAGACGGTCGCGCTTGCCTTCCAGCGCGGCGTCGGTCAGGACCTTGGTGGTCTCCTGGAAGGAGGCCGCCGAGAGGAACGACTTGGTCGCCAGCGAGGCCTTGGTGATGCCGAGGATCTTCTCCTGGGCCTTCGCCGCGGTGCCGCCGTCGGCCTTGACCTGCTTGTTGATCGCCTTGAGAACCTGACGGTCCTCGAGCTGGCCGGGCAGGAGTTCGGTCGAGCCCTTGGTTTCGACTTCGACCTTCTTCAGCATCTGGCGAACGATCACCTCGATGTGCTTGTCGTTGATCTCCACGCCCTGCGCCTTGTACACGCGCTGGACTTCGGCGACCAGGTACTGCTCGACCGCGGTCCGGCCACGAATCGAGAGCACGTCGGCCGGATACAGCGAACCTTCGTTCAGCTGATCGCCAACCTCGACCTTGTCGCCCTGCTTGACGTTGAGTCGGGTCCGGGGCGGGAAGGTGTAGGAACTCTCCTCGCCGTTGGACTCGAGCACGGTGACCGTGATCTGCTTCTCGGTCTGCTCGACACCGACCTTGCCGGCCACTTCGGCCATCTGGGCGAGGCCCTTCGGCTTGCGCGCCTCGAACAGCTCGACCACTCGGGGCAGACCCTGGGTGATGTCCTGTCCGGCCACACCACCGGTGTGGAAGGTACGCATGGTCAGCTGGGTGCCCGGCTCGCCAATCGACTGGGCGGCGATGGTGCCGATCGAATCACCGATCTCGACCATGAAGCCGGTCGCCGGCGAGACGCCGTAGCAGGAACGGCAAATGCCGTGCTCGGACTCGCACTTGAAGGCGGAGCGCACCGGCACCGTGGCCGATTCATCACCTTCGTAGGCGTCGGTCAGCTCGGCCGCATCGGCCTTGCTGATCAGCTGGTTCTTCTTGAGCAGCTCACGCCCGCGCTTGGTCTCGAACTTCTTCGCCGAAAGGCGGCCGACCACGTTCGGGTTCGGCTCGCCGTCGATGAACAGCGGCATGTCGATCGATTCCTTGGTCTTGCAGTCGTCCTCGAGGACGATCACGTCCTGGGCGACGTCAACCAGACGACGGGTCAGGTAACCCGAGTCCGCCGTACGCAGAGCCGTGTCGGCCAGACCCTTGCGGGCACCGTGGGTCGAGATGAAGTACTCACCGACCGAGAGGCCCTCGATGAAGTTGGACTTGATCGGACGCTCGATGATCTCGCCCTTCGGATTCGCCATCAGGCCTCGCATGCCGGCCAGCTGACGGATCTGCTTGAACGAACCACGGGCGCCGGAGTTGGCCATCATGAAGATCGGGTTCAGCTGACGGAGGTTGTCCTCCATCGCCTGACCGACTTCCTCGGTGGCCGCATTCCACTTGTCCGTGACCTGCTTGTGGCGTTCCTCGGCGGTGTGCCAGCCCTCGTCGAACTCGGCCTGGATCCGGGCGGTCTCCTCGTCGTACTTGGCGAGGATCTCTTCCTTCTCCGGCGGCGGCACGACGTTGTTCTTCGACACGGTGATGCCGGCCCGCGAGGAGAAGGTGAAACCCAGCTCCTTGAAGGCGTCGAGCACCTGCGAAATCGCCGGGGCGCCGTAGGTGTCAACCAGCCAGCCGACCATGTCGTTGATGTCCTTCTTCTTCAGCGATTCGTTGACGAAGGAGTAGGCCGACTCGTCGTACTCGTCCTCGAGCGCTTCGGCCAGGGCCCGCTCGATGCGGTCGTTGAAGATGATCCGCCCGACCGTGGTCAGGAAGTGCTCTTCACCGTGGCCGCGGTACTCCGCGAAATCGTGGAGCGCGACGACGCCGTTCTCGTAGGCGAGCTCGGCTTCCTGCGCGGTCCGGAACGGATGCGGCGGCTTGTCGAGCTTCGACGGGTCGAGATTGGCCACGTCCTCACCGGAGTAGGTCAGGTAGTACAGACCCAGCACCATGTCCTGCGTCGGGGTCGCCAGGGGCGAACCGTGGGCAGGCGAGAGGATGTTGTTCGCCGAGAGCATCAGGACCCGGGCCTCGGCCTGGGCCTCGGCTGAAAGCGGCACGTGAACCGCCATCTGGTCACCGTCGAAGTCGGCGTTGAACGCCGAGCAGACGAGCGGGTGGACCTGGATCGCCTTGCCTTCGACCAGGATCGGCTCGAAGGCCTGGATGCCGAGACGGTGAAGCGTCGGGGCGCGGTTCAGCAGAACCGGATGCTCCTCGATCACCTCTTCGAGCACGTCCCAAACCTCGGGCACCATCGACTCGACCATCTTCTTGGCGGCCTTGATGTTCTGGACGGCCTTGCGCTCGACCAGCTGGGCCATGATGAACGGCTTGAACAGCTCGAGCGCCATCAGCTTCGGCAGACCGCACTGGTGCAGCTTCAGCGACGGGCCGGCCACGATGACCGAACGACCCGAGTAGTCGACGCGCTTGCCGAGCAGGTTCTGGCGGAACCGGCCCTGCTTGCCCTTGAGCATGTCCGAGAGCGACTTCAGCGCCCGGTTGCCCGGTCCGGTGACCGGACGGCCGCGGCGGCCGTTGTCGAACAGGGCGTCAACCGACTCCTGCAGCATGCGCTTCTCGTTGTTGACGATGATCTCCGGCGCACCGAGGTCCAGAAGCCGCTTGAGGCGGTTGTTCCGGTTGATCACCCGGCGGTAGAGGTCGTTCAGGTCGGAGGTCGCGAAGCGGCCACCGTCGAGCTGGACCATCGGCCTGAGCTCCGGCGGGATCACCGGGACGCAGTCGAGGATCATCCACTCGGGCTTGTTCTCGGACTTGAGGAAGGCCGAGGCGACCTTCAGACGCTTGACCGCGCGGGCCTGCTTCTGGCCCTTGGCGGTGTTGATCTGGTCCTCGAGTTCCTCGCAGGTCGCTTCGAGATCGATCTGCTCGAGCAGGTCGCGCACCGACTCGGCGCCCATGCCGCCGCGGAAGTACTCGCCCCAGCCGAACGGGCTGCCGAAGCGGTCCTTGAGCTCACGGAAGACGGTCTCGTCGTTGATCACGTCCTTCGGCTTCATGGTCTGGAAGATCTTCCAGACTTCCTGCAGCCGCTCGATCGCCTCTTCGATGTACGCCTCGGTGTCGTTGATCTCGGCCTCGAAATTCTTGGTGAGTTCCTTGATCTGCTTGGCGCGATCCTCGTCGCTCAGCTTGCGCAGCTGGGCGGCGGTCAGGCCGAGCGAATCGGCCCAGAGGTGGTCGTCGTCGTCGAACTTGGTCTGGGTGCCGTCCTCGAGGTACTTGGTCCGGCGCTTCAGCGCCTCGTCAAGTTCCTGGGTGGCGGACTGGCGCTCGGACTCGTACTCGGCGATGACCGAGTCGACTTCCTTCTCCAGCGTGCCCATGTCCTTGGCACGGGCCTCTTCGTCGACCCAGGTGATCATCGAGGCGGCGAAGTAGAGGACCTTCTCCAGTTCCTTCGGCGCCATGTCGATCAGGTAGCCGATCCGCGAGGGCACACCCTTGAAGAACCAGATGTGCGAAACGGGAGCGGCCAGGTCGATGTGAGCCATGCGCTCACGGCGAACCTTGGACCGAGTCACCTCGACGCCGCAGCGCTCGCAGACGATCCCCTTGTAGCGGACCCGCTTGTACTTGCCGCAGTAGCACTCCCAGTCCTTGGTCGGACCGAAGATGCGCTCGCAGAAGAGGCCGTCCTTTTCCGGCTTCAGGGTCCGGTAGTTGATGGTCTCCGGCTTGAGGACTTCGCCCCAGCTCCAGGACCGGACCTTCTTCGACGAGGCGAGACCGATCTCGATCGCGTCGAAGTTGTTGATGTCAATCACGTTACTCATCAGTTAGCACCTGCTTCCTCGGTGTCGCCTGAGTCATCTGTGGTGGCGTCACCGTCCTCTTCAGTGAGGGATTCATCTGCGGCACCGTTTCCGGAACTCACTTCGGTCAGGTCCATGCCGAGATCCTGGGCGGCCTGCAGCAGGTCGTCCTCTTCCTCGGCCAGGTCGCCGACGCCTTCCTCGGACACCACGTTGGCGTCCAGCGAGAGCGCCTGCATCTCCTTGAGCAGGACCTTGAACGACTCGGGGATCGACGGCTCGGGGATGTTCTCGCCCTTGACGATCGACTCGTAGGCCTTGACGCGGCCGACCGTGTCGTCGGACTTGACGGTGAGCATCTCCTGCAGCGTGTAGGCGGCGCCATAGGCCTCGAGGGCCCAGACTTCCATCTCGCCGAAACGCTGGCCGCCGAACTGCGCCTTGCCGCCCAGCGGCTGCTGGGTGACGAGCGAGTACGGACCGGTCGAACGGGCGTGGATCTTGTCGTCGACCAGGTGGTGCAGCTTCAGGATGTACATGTAGCCGACCGTGACCTTGCCCTCGTACGGCTCGCCGGTGCGGCCGTTGTAGAGCTGCTGGGTACCGGAGCAGCGGGCGCCGGGGCGCTCGCTCATGTCGACGCCCATGTCGATGCCGCGGGCTTCGCCATGTTCGCTCGCCCACTCGACCAGGGCGTTGTCCACGTCCTCGACCGAGGCACCGTCGAAGACGGGGGTCGAAACGTAAACCCGGTCGCGGGTCTCGGCCTTGTTCTTGTAGGCCTCGGAACCGTCGTCGTACCAGCCCTCACCGGCGGCCCAGCCGAGGTGGGTCTCCAGGATCTGGCCGATGTTCATACGGCTCGGAACGCCAAGCGGGTTGAGGATGACGTCGACGGGGGTGCCGTCGGCCAGGTGTGGCATGTCTTCCTCGGGCACGATCTTCGAGATCACACCCTTGTTGCCGTGGCGGCCGGCGAGCTTGTCGCCTTCCGAGATCTTGCGCTTGGTCGCGACGTAGACGCGAACCAGGTCGTTGACGCCCGGGGGCAGGTCATCGCCGTCGTCGCGGCTGAAGGTCAGCACGTCGATCACGACGCCGCCCTCACCGTGCGGAACCTTGAGCGAGGTGTCGCGGACCTCACGCGCCTTCTCCTTGAAGATCGCGCGGATCAGCTTCTCCTCGGCGGTCAGCTCGGTTTCGCCCTTCGGCGTGACCTTGCCGACCAGGAGGTCGCCAGAAGTGACCTCGGCGCCGACGCGGACGATGCCGCGCTCGTCGAGGTTCCGGAGGCTCTCCTCGGAACGGTTCGGGATGTCGCGGGTGATCTCCTCGTCGCCGAGCTTGGTGTTGCGGGCGTCGATCTCGTACTCCTCGATGTGAATCGAGGTGAGTTCGTCGTCCTTGACCAGACGCTCGGAAAGGATGATCGCGTCCTCGAAGTTGTAGCCCTCCCAGGACATGAAGGCGACCATGCAGTTCTTGCCGAGGGCGACTTCGCCGCCACCGGTCGAGGAGCCGTCCGCCAGGACGTCGCCCTTCTTGACCTTGTCGCCGGTCGCGACGATCGGGCGCTGATGGATCAGCGTGCCCTGGTTCGAGCGCATGAACTTGAACAGCGGGTACTTGTCGGTGCCGTCCTTGTGCTTGAGCTCGATCGCCTCGGAGTCGACGTAGGTGATCTCGCCATCCTGTTCGGCCAGGATCACGTCACCGGTGTCGACCGCGGCGCGACGCTCCATGCCCGTACCCACCAGCGGCGGATCAGGACGCATCAGCGGCACGGCCTGCCGCTGCATGTTGGAGCCCATCAGGGCGCGGTTGGCGTCGTCGTGCTCGAGGAACGGGATCAGCGATGTCGCGACCGACCAGATCTGGGTCGGCGAGACGTCCATCAGGTCGACATCGTTCGGCTCGGCGTTGATCCAGTCACCCTCGCCGGCGCGGCAGAAGACGGACGGGCCGACCAGCTTGCCGGTCTTGGCGTCGACTTCGGCGTTCGCCTGGGCGATCACCTTGTGCTCTTCCTGGGTCGCGTCGAGGTGAACCACCTCGTCGGTGACCTTGCCCTTCTCGACCACCCGGTAGGGGGTCGTCACGAAGCCGTGCTCCGAGATCTGGGCGTAGGAGGAGAGCGAGCCGATCAGGCCGATGTTCGGGCCTTCCGGGGTCTCGATCGGGCACATGCGGCCGTAGTGGGTCGGGTGGACGTCGCGCACCTCGATGGGGGCGCGCTCGCGGGTCAGGCCGCCAGCACCGAGCGCCGAGAGGCGACGGCGGTGGGTCAGGCCGGCCAGCGAGTTGTTCTGGTCCATGAACTGCGACAGCTGCGAGGAGCCGAAGAACTCCTTCAGCGCCGCCACCACGGGACGGATGTTGATGATGGTCTGCGGGGTGATCGCGTCCGAGTCCTCGGTGGTGAGGCGTTCGCGGACCACACGCTCCATGCGGTAGAGGCCGATCCGGAAGTGCTCCTGGATCAGCTCGCCGACCGTGCGCAGGCGGCGGTTGCCGAAGTGCTCGTACTCGTCGAGGTGGTCGGAGACGTTCTCGCGCGGATAGGTCAGGGCCTCGGCCGCGTAGTCCTTGATCGGGTTCTCTTCGTCGATCACTTCCGGCATGCCGAGCAGCTTCGGCAGGCTGACCAGCTCCTTGATCAGGGAGATGATGTCGTCGTGCGTGAGCACGCGGGTGTCGAGGTCGATGTCGAGACCGAGACGGGCGTTCAGCTTGTAGCGGCCGACCCGGGTGAGGTCGTAGCGCTTCGGGTCGAAGAAGAGCTGCTCGAGCAGGTTCTTGGCCGCGTCAACCGACGGCGGCTCGCCCGGGCGCTGCTTCTTGAACAGCTCGATCAGGGCGCCTTCCTCGGTCAGCGTGGCCTCGGTGTCGGCGGCGATCGTGTGCTGGATGTAGACCGAGTTGTCGAACAGGTCGAGGATCTGCTCGTTGCTCACGTAACCCATCGAACGAAGCAGCACGGTGATCGGCAGCTTGCGCTTGCGGTCGATGCGGACGTAGACGCGGCCCTTCTTGTCGATCTCGAGCTCGAGCCAGGAACCACGGGCCGGCATCAGGTTCGCGGTGAAGACCTGCTTCTCCGGATCCTTCGGCGCCATCACGTAGGCGCCGGGGGAACGGACCAGCTGGGTCACGACGACACGCTCGGTGCCGTTGATGATGAAGGTTCCACGCTCGGTCATCCACGGGAAGTCCCCCATGAAGACGGTCTGCTCGCGGATCTCGCCGGTCTCGCGGTTCTGGAAGGAAACCGTGACATTCAGCGGACGCGAGTAAGTGAGATCGCGCTCGCGACACTCTTCGAGAGTGTGAGCGGGGTCGTCAAATTCGAATTCACCGAAGACGATGGCGAGATTGCCGGTGTAATCCTCGATGGGTGAAACGTCGTTGATCGTCTCCCTCAGCATGCCGTGCTCGGGATCGGTGAGATCCTCAAACGAGCGACGCTGAATGTCGATCAGATGTGGGGCTTCGAGGGGGGTTTCGAGTCGGGAGAAACTCCTGCGGACAACGGGGGCAGAGATCGGGCGTGCCAAGGTTGGCAACTCCTCACAAAGGGTCAGAGATTCACGTGATTAGGGCGCGGAAGCGGTGCAAATCGGCCGAAACTTCGCGCAACGACAAACAATAGCACAG
>JAIBCJ010000022.1 GCA_019694145.1 Solirubrobacterales bacterium
ACTTCACGGAAGCCGACCTCGGACTGAGCAAAAAGACGGGAGGCGTTTTCGGTCGCCGCAACCTCGCAGACGATGGTCCTCTTGCCTTCCATCGCGGCGCGGATACCGAGAGCCATGGCGACCGTGGTTTTGCCCACGCCGCCCTTTCCGGTGACGAAGAGCAGGCGTTTGTCGAGAAAGTCGGGAATGAAGGCATTCAACCGGATTGAGGGTGTGGGGAGGAAACCGGCTTTCACATGCGAATAACGGCCCAAATGCGAATCTTGAGCCGCAAGAACCAGGAACGTGAAAAGCAGGGACCCGAGGTCGAGACCGTGCCGGAAGTCGAGTCGGCTGTTCCGGAACCGGTCGCACCCGCGGCGACGGCCACAGTTGAGCCGAACCCCGGGCCGGTCGAAGCGGCTGCTACTCCTGCCGAGCCGGCCACTCCCCCTGAGTTGGCCGCCCCTGCCGAGCCTGCCACTCCCGCCGAGCCAGCCGCCGTGCCGGTCGAGGAGGAACTGGCTGAGGTCGAGGAAGCCGCGGCTGCCGAAGAGACCGAGATCCGGCTCAAGGCCGCCGATCTGCTCGCCCCGAGCCGCCGCGACCTGAGCGACCACCTGAAGCCGGTTCAGCCGGAACAGCCGGTCGACATGGCCGAGGTGATCAGCTTCGCCAACCAGAAGGGTGGCGTCGCCAAGACGACCTCCACCCTGAACCTGGCGGTGGCCCTCTCCGAGCTCGGCAACCGGGTCCTCTGCATCGACCTTGACCCGCAGGGCAACCTGACCATGAGCCAGGGAATCGACCCGGACAAATGCGAAAAGAGCATGTACGACGTGCTGGTCGACGACCTGCCGATCTCCGAAGTGATCGCCCACCGGGAGATCGACATCGCTGTCGCCTCGATCGACCTGGCCGGCGCCGAGATCGCCATGAGCACCAAGATCGGGCGGGAACGTTCGCTCGAGAAGGCGCTCAAGGAAGTCCACTCGGACTACGACTACATCTGCATCGATACCCCACCGAGCCTTGGTCTCCTGACCATCAACGCGCTGACGGCTTCGAGCAAGGTGATCGTCCCGGTTCAGTGCGAGTACCTCTCGATGCGCGGCCTCGTCCAGCTTCAGAGCACCCTGAAGATGATTCAGGAGAACCTGAACCCGAACGTCCACATCGAAGGCATCCTGCCGACCATGTTCGACTCCCGCACCCTTCACGCGCGGGAAGCCGTGTTCATCCTCGAGGAGAATTTCGGGGACCTCGTCTTCAAGTCCCGAATCCGCAAGGCCGTGAAGTTCGCCGAGGCGCCGGTACGAGGCGCTAGTGTCCTGAAGTACGATCCCGAGAGTCGTGCGGCGTCGTACTACCGGAATCTGGCGAAGGAGGTCTTGAGTGATGGCTCGTCGTAAGCGAGCGAGTATGCGTGAAGGTCCGCTGGCGGACCTGTTCCGCTCTACCTCCGACGAACCCTCCCAGGATCCACCCGAATTCGAACCTCGTACCGCCGACGACACCGGCGGACCGCAGGGCGACCCGGTTGAGCCCGCAGCCGCAGCCTCGACGCCCGCACCTGAGCCCGAGGTTCACGTCGAGCCCGATCCCGACGCCGCCGGCCGCTTCGGTCGCCGCGACCCGCTGGAGGGCCGACAGGAAGAACCGGCTCCCGCCACCCCGGCCGAGCCTGCCCCGCGGGCGGAGGATCCGGGCCCGCTTTCGGCCCCCGACCCGGCTGCTGAAACTTCCAATGTGCCCGACGCCCAGGACCGACTGAAGCGGATTTTCTCCGAGGCTCCGCAGGATCGCGACGACGGACCCCGCTACGGCCGTCAGGAACCTTCCTCGACTCCCGGAGCCGGAGTTCCACACAACCCGGTGATCCGGGTGATCGGAGTCGGCGGGGGTGGCGTCAACGCGATCAACCGCATGATCGAGGCCCAGATCCCGGGTGTCGAGTTCATGGCGGTCAACACCGACCTTCAGTCGCTCCAGCTCTGCATGGCGGACCTGACCGTCCACATCGGTGGCGACGAGACCCGCGGACTCGGTGCCGGAGCGGACCCTTCGCTCGGTTTCCGGGCAGCCTTTGACGAGCAGGACCGGATCAAGCGGCTGCTCAAGGGCTCCGACATGGTCTTCATCGCGGCCGGCGCCGGTGGTGGCACCGGAACCGGTGCCGCGCCGGTCATCGCCCGTCTGGCCCGCGACATCGGTGCGCTTACGGTCGGGATCGTGACCAAGCCGTTTACCTTCGAGGGCAGCCGTCGCCAGAAGCAGGCCGACCAGGGGATCGAAGCCCTCGCCGGTGAAGTCGACACGCTGATCGTGATTCCGAACGACCGTCTGCTCGAGGTGCTCGACCAGTCGACCCCGATGGTCGACGCCTTCCAGGTTGCCGACGACGTGCTGCGGCAGGGTGTTCAGGGCATTTCCGACCTGGTCACGCTGCCCTCGGTGATCAACCTCGACTTCGCCGACGTGCGGTCGATCATGTCCGACGCCGGTCGGGCGCTGCTCGGAATCGGCATGGGCAGCGGCCCCGACCGGGCGCTGATCGCGGCCGAGAAGGCAACCAGCTCACCTCTGCTGGAAACCCCGATGGATGGCGCCAAGTCAATCCTGCTCTCGGTCACCGGCGGCCCCGACCTTTCGCTGATCGAGGTTTCCGAGGCGGCCCGTGCGGTCGGTGAGGCAGCCCATCCCGACGCCAACATCATCTTCGGCGCGAACATCGATGACGATCTCGACGACCAGGTCTGGATCACCGTCGTGGCGACCCGGTTCGACGGCAAGGGTGCTCCTGCCCGGCGGGTCGAGCGCAGCGAACGGGACCGGCGGGATCGCGGCGGTTCGACCGCTCGGCCCGGTCGTGGCGAATCGCTGCCGGCAGTCGGGGGTAGCGACATTCCCGAATTCCTCTCCTGAGCTGTGGACGGGCGCGGTGTCGTTGCCGCCGGCCACCCGCTGTCGGCCGAGGCCGGCGCCAGAATCCTGCGTGAAGGCGGCAACGCGGTCGACGCCGCGGTAGCGGCTGCCCTCGCCTCGTTCTCGCTCGAAAGTGCGTTGACCGGGCTCGGCGCCGGTGGTTTCATGATCGTCGGCGGTCCCGGAATCGAAACCGCCGTGATCGATTTCTTCGTCGCCGCGCCGGGCCGGGGCGGTCACGAACTGACCGAGGAGTTGCTTCCGGTGCCGGTTCACTTCGACGAGTCGACCACCCAGGTCTTCAATGCCGGGGCTGCTTCCTGCGGGGTTCCGGGCACGGCGGCCGGTCTCGCTCTCGCCCTGGAGCGGTACGGGTCGGTGCCGATGGCGGAGCTGACCGGCCCCGCAGCGGCGCTTGCCCGGGAAGGCGCCCCGCTCAATGAGCAACAGGCCTATGTGCTGAGAATCCTCGAGCCGATCTACACGGCGACCCCGGAAGCCCGCGCGATCTATGCGCCCGAGGGAAAGATCCTCGGCCAGGGGGATGTCTTCCGCTATCCCGACCTCGGGGACGCGCTCGACCGCTTCGGGGCCGAGGGGGCGGGGGCGCTCTGCTCGGGCGAGGTTCCCCGGCTGGTCGAGGAATACATCGTCTCCCGCGGGGGCACCCTCTCGGTGGCTGATTTCGAGGCCTACGAGCCGATCGTCCGGGCACCGGTCGGAGCGCGATACCGGGGCCGCGAACTGCTGACCAATCCGCCGCCTTCGGCCGGCGGGATTCTCGTTGCCTACTCGCTCGCGCTGCTCGAGCGGATGGAAGGAAGTGGCCCGGAGGAAATCGCCAGGGCGATGGCGGCGGCCAACGAAGCCCGGGACGATGACTTCGCACTCAGCCTTGGTCAGGAGGGCTTCGCCCGCAGGTTTCTGGACGACCGCCTCGGTTCGACCACTCATCTGGCGGCGATCGATTCCGATGGTCTCTGCGCTTCGGTTACCTGTTCGAACGGGACCGGGTCCGGAATGGTCGTGCCCGGCACCGGGTTTCACCTCAACAACATGCTCGGCGAGGAAGATCTGAACCCGAGGGGCTTCCACCAGTCCGCTCCCGGTGAGAGGATCAGTTCGATGATGTCACCCACCCTGATCCTCGAGCAAGACATGGTGCGGGCCGGGCTCGGTAGCGCCGGGTCCAACCGGATCCGTTCGGCGGTGCTGCAGACAACCCTGAACCTGCTTGCCGGGGTTGATCCCCAGGCTGCGGTTGACGCGCCCCGGATCCACCTCGAGGCGGGTGTGCTGCAGGCCGAGCCGGGTGTCGATGAAGAGGCGCTCGGCCGGATCGAGGCGGCCGGGCAGGAAGTGTTCCGCTGGAATCAGCGCAACCTGTTTTTCGGCGGCGTTCAGATCGTGACCCGCGACCCCGAAACCGGCCGGCTTGACGGCGCCGGTGACCCGCGCCGCGGCGGGGCGGTGGCCTATGGCTGATTACCCGGACCCGGACGACTACCCTTCGCCCGACCTGCGGCCCTTCATGGCGGCCGACGTGGCGACCCGCGAATTGCCCGATTTCGAAGCGGAGGGGCTGCTCGAAGGACTGGAGGGTGACGACCGGGCCGCCCGGATCAAGCTGCTGACCGAGCTCTACATGCAGGACGGGGTGGAGCTGAGCACCCTGAAAGAGGAAGCGGACGCGAACCGCCTGGCCCTGCTTCCCTCGGAGCTGGTCCTGGGCCGTGCCCGTGACAAGTACACCCCGGCCGAAATTGCCGAACTGGCCGGAATGTCGGTCAACGATTTCCAGAACCTGATTGCCGCGGTCGGCCTGCCGCGACCCAAGCCGGACCAGCGAACCTTCGACGATGCCGACCTGACCGCGGCGCGGCGCCTCAAACGCTTTCAGGAGGCCGGCATCCCGAAGGAGAACCTGCTCGCAGTGACCCGTCAGGTCGGCAGCTCTGCCGCGCGGATCGCCCAGTCGCACCGGGACCTGGTCGCGTCCGACATCATCGAGCCGGGCGCCGACGAGTACGAGGCGGCAGTCCAGCTGCGCCAGGCCTCGCTGCAGCTTCTCCCCCTGGCCGAGCAGGCGGTCGACTACGCCCTGCGTTCACATTTCCTCGACCAGCTCAGAAACCAGGCGATGGCGATGGCCAGCCCCGGCTTCTTCGACCCGAAGGAGAGCACCGAGGTTTCGATCTGCTTCGCCGACCTGGTCGGCTTCACCCGGCTCGGCGAGCGTTCCGAACTGGAGAAGGTCGGAACCGTGGCCAAGCTGCTCGAGTCGGTGGCGATCGAGGTGACCAACCCGGAGGTCCGCCTGGTCAAGACGATCGGTGATGCCGCGATGCTCGTTTCCGAGGACGGCGCCGCTCTCTTT
Organism: Solirubrobacterales bacterium; assembly: GCA_019694145.1. Classification (GTDB taxonomy): domain Bacteria; phylum Actinomycetota; class Thermoleophilia; order Solirubrobacterales; family 70-9; genus 67-14. The sequence goes on from JAIBCJ010000022.1 coordinate 5,282, forward strand.
GACGCGGCGATCCGGTTCATCGAGGTCGGCAACGAGGCCGGCGAGGACCTGCCTGCCCTGCGGGTCGGCGTCGCCCGGGGCGAGGCGATCAAGCAGGTCGGTGACTGGTTCGGCCCGCCGGTGAACCTGGCCAGCCGGATCACTGAAGCCGCCCGGCCCGACAGCGTGCTCGCCGACAAGAAGGCGGTCGACGCCGCCGGCGAGGAGGAGTTCTCCTATTCCTGGGTCGGCCAGCACAAGTTCAAGGGGCTCGACCGCCCCGTCAAGCTATTTCGCGTACGCCGCAGGTAGCCCGGGCGGCGCCAGGAACCGCCAGTACGACGCTGAACTTCGTCAACGGCCGAAACCGCAGCTCAAGTACCCGGCCGAAGTCCGGCAAAGGTGCCGCAAAAATAGGACCATCAAGGGTCTAAACGTGCGGCACCTCATGAAGCGAGGGCAAGATCCGACCCCTCGAGGCGGTAGAGCGACCGGCTAGGCGGGTTTGCGCGCCGAAAGCAGGAGGTTGTAGAAGAGCTCGGCCGGGAGGTGGGGTTCGAGGAGGTTGTTGTCAACCTTCTGGAAGGCGATGTAGCTCCTGAAGGCGAAGTTTCGCCAGCGCAGCGGGATCGAATCGGGCGTGGCGGTGGATTCCATCGAACGCATCCCCCAGCCCCAGACGTTGGCGACCAGTTCCTCGCCGCTCACCCTGGTCTCGACGAAACCGGACCTTGGCGGGATCGCCCGCAGGTCGGCCGGGACGAAGGCGTGAACATCGACCTCGGGCTCGAGACTGTGTTCATCGTCGGCTTTCTCCTCCTCGGTGTGTTCGAGGGTGTCGGCGCCGACCAGCTTGCGCCAGGCCGGGGCGACGAGGTTTCCGGTTCGCTTGGGAACTGCGGCCAGCCGGTCTCCGTAGCGGGAAGGCTCGCCGCAGAAGACGATCCGGCCGCCCGGGCGCAGCACCCGGAAGAACTCGGAGAAGGCTTGGTCGAGGTCGGGAATGTGATGGAGCACGGCGTGACCGATCACCGTGTCAAAGCTTTCGTCCTCGAAGGGGAGCACCTCCGCCTCGGTGACCACGGTTTCGACCGGGAAGTTCAGGGACCCGGCGGTGCGGGCCAGGGACTTCAGCATGCCCGGCGAAATGTCGGTCGCGGTGAGGCTTTCGATCAGCCCCTGGGTCGCCAGGTTGAGCGAGAAGTACCCGGTGCCGGCGCCGATTTCGAGGGTGTCCCCGAGCGTCCTCGGCAATTCGCCGAGCGCCTTCTTCAGCTTCAGGGCGACCTGGTGCTGCCCGATATCGCCGAAGTCGATCCCCCACTTGGCGTCGTAGGAGTCAGCCGCCGCGTCGTGGTAGCGGGTATTTACGTCCTTGATGTGTTCCGGCGTTGCGGTCGGGGAAGCGGGCATGGCGGAGAAAGATAGGGAAGAATCGGTTTCCTTGACTGACACGTACATCCAGAGCAACCAGCCCGAAGGAGTGCCGGCCCTCGAATTGACCGGTGAACGGACCCTGCCGGACGTGCCGGAGGAGAACTACTGGTACCGGCGGCACCTGGTCGTCTACGAGTGGATCGCGGAGCGGGTCCGGGGCCTGAAGGTCGCCGACCTGGCCTGCGGCGAAGGTTACGGCTCGGGCATTCTCGGCACTGCCGCCGCCGAGGTGATCGGCGTCGACGCTAACCCCGAAGCCTTCGAGCACGCCAGTGCCAAGTACACGACGGACAGGGTCACTTTCCGGCGGGAACTTGTCGAGAGCTTCAGCGAGCCGCGCGATGCGATCGTCTTCCTGCAGACGATCGAACATGTCCAGGATCCGGACTCACTGGTCGCCGGCTTTGCGAAGACCGCACCGGTTGCCTACATCTCGACCCCGAACCTGCTCACGCTCGCACCCGAGGGGGCGGAGAAGTCAGACAACCCCTGGCACATCAAGGAGTACCGGCTCGAGGAATTCCGGGCCCTGCTCGAACCTCATTTCGCCCGGGTCGAGATCCTCGGTCTTCACCACGCAGGCAAGCTCAAGGTCCATGAACTGGCACTGTCGCTCGGCTGGGACCGCGTCCACAAGTCGCTCGGGTTGAGCAAGCCGTTCTACGACCGCTTCACCCCGGCGATCGACGCCTCGGATTTCCGCCTCTCCAACCACAACCTCGAAAGCTCGCTGGACTTCCTCGCTGTCTGTCATGTCTGAAGGAAAAACCCTCCCCGGGGCGGGCGACCTGGCGATCGTCCTTCATTCGCACATGCCCTACGTCGAGGGTTTCGGCACCTATCCCTTCGGGGAAGAGTGGCTCTTCGACGCAGTGATCCGGTCGCATCTGCCGGTGCTCGAGATAGCCCGCGACCTGACCATGACGGTCACCCCGGTACTGGCCGACCAGCTCGAAGCCGAAGGGGTTTCGGAGCGGCTCGCGGGTTTTCTTCAGGAATTCCGGCTGGGCGCCGCCCGGCGGGATGTTGAAACGGCGGATCCGGATCACGTGCCGGCGACCCGGGCGGAAGTCGACCGTTACGAGAAGGCGGCGGTCCTGCTCGAGCGGGCCGGCGGCAGTCCGCTGGCCGCGTTCGCCGCGGTCCGGGACCGGAATGTTTCCCTGATCCCCTCCAGCGCCACTCATGCGGTCCTGCCCCTGCTGGCGACCCGGGCCGGGCTCGACCTCCAGATCGACGCCGGTCTCGCCTCTCACCGGCGCCGCTTCGGCCCTTCATCCGGATTCTGGCTTCCCGAATGTGCCTATCGTCCGGGTCTGGAGGATGCTCTTGCCCGGCACCGGATCGAGTGGTTCTGCGTCGACCAGAGCCGGCACGAATCCGGCGACGCCGCCCTCGCGCCGGTCCGGACCCCGGCCGGTCCGCTCGCCTTCACGATCGACTGGCCGGCGATCTCCTGGCTTTGGGATATGTCCGGCTACCCGTCCTGGGGCGGCTACCTGGACTTCCATCGCCTTTCCATGAACGGGGTTCGTCTCTTTGCGATCGATGGTGGTCCCTACGAACCGGAGGCAGCCCGCCAGCGGGCGGACCGGCAGGCGGGCGAGTTCCTCGACTCGGTCCGGGAGCGCCTTGAGGAGTACCGACAGCGCACCGGGCAGCGGGGGCTGATGACCTTTGCGATCGACACCGAACTGCTCGGACATTGGTGGTCGGAGGGTCCGGACTGGCTGGCCGCGGTCCTTGACCAGGCCGGGGAGAGGGGGGTCCGTGCCGTCAACCTCGAACAGGCGGCGAGGGAACATGGCCCGTCGGCCCGCCAAAGCAGTCTGAAAGCTTCAACCTGGGGCGAGGCTAAGGACTTCCACACCTGGGATTCGCCTGCCGTGGCCGACCTCGCCTGGGCCTCGCGGGGCCTGGAGCTGAGGGTGGGGGAGGCGATCGGGTCCCTGCCCCGGGAACAGGCCGAGCGGGCCGTTCGCGAGCTCCTGATGGTTCAGTCCAGCGACTGGGCCTTCCTCGACCACCGCGGCCAGGCCGGCGACTATCCCTTCGAGCGGGCCACCGGCCATGCGGAAAGCGCCTTCGAAGCCTTACAATCCCCGATCGGTTCGCGTTTGCGCGGCCTTGCTCCAGACCTGAGTCTCACACCGTTTCTCACGCCCTAGCCTTCAGCCACCACCTTGCCTCGCATCCTCATCGTCACCTGGGAGTACCCGCCGCTGATCGAGGGCGGCCTGGCCCGGCATGTGCGTAAGCTCTCCGAAGCACTGGTCGGGCTCGGGGTCGAGGTTCACGTGCTGACCCGCGGCGGTGAGCAGGCGACCATCGAGGAAGAGATGGCCGGGGTCCAGATCCACCGGATCGTCGAACCGGAACGCCCGACCGACCTGGCCGAGTTCGTGACCTGGGTCGAGCGCATGAACGCCGACATGCTCGCCGCCGGAGTGGAGCTCGGCGACCGTTTCGATTTCGACCTGGTTCACGGCCACGACTGGCTGGTCGCCGGTGCCTGTGATCACCTCGCCCGGCGCTTCAACGCTCCGCTGGTCACGACGATCCACGCGACCGAGTTCGGCCGCCACCAGGGCTGGGTCGACAAGCATCCCCAGTCGCACATCCACGGGGTGGAAAAGTGGATCGTCAACCGTTCCGACCGGGTGATCGCCTGTTCCCATTTCATGCGTGAACAGATCGCCGACATCTTCGGCGTCGAGGAAGGCCGGATCTCGGTGATCCCGAACGGAATCGACCCCGACGACCTGCCGGCCGAGGACCCGGTCGAGCTTGCGCGCTTGCGGGCGCAGTTCGCGGATCCGGATGAGAACCTGGTCCTGCTGATCGGCCGCCTCGTCTACGAGAAGGGTTTCCAGCTTGCGCTGGAGGCGATGCCGGCGGTGATCGAGAAGCTGCCGAACACCCGGTTCCTGGTCGCCGGGTCCGGAACCCACGAGGCTGAACTTCACAAGCAGGCCAAGGACCTCGGCCTGATGGAACACGGCACCTTCCTCGGCTGGATCGGGGACGACGTGCTTCATTCGCTCTACCGGATCGCCGACCTGACGGTCGTTCCGTCGATTTACGAGCCCTTTGGTCTGGTCGCCCTCGAAGCGATGGCTTCGGAATGTCCATGCATCGCCGCCGACACTGGCGGCTTGCGGGAGGTGGTGCCGATCGAGGGCGCCGGCCTTCGCTTTCGTGCGTCGGACCCGGAACACCTGGCCGAGGCCGCGATTCAGGTTCTCGGTGACCCCGAACTCAGCAAGCGGATGATCGAAGAGGGTCTCGCCCACATCCGCCGTTTTGACTGGGATGAGATCGGCGAGCAGACGCTCGATCTCTACGAAGGACTGGTCGCTTCGACCGACGTTCGCGGCTAGTATCAGGGCCATGAAGAGGCTATGGGGGTCCCTGATCGTGTTGCTGGCGTTCGCTCTGGCGTTCACCGCGACTTCACAGGCCGCTTTCTCGGTTTCCTACACCGACCGGGGCAGCCTCTGGCTTTCCTCGCTGGACGGGAAGCACAAGCGCAAGCTCGCCGCGAAGCCGAATGGCAAGGTCAAGTGGATCGAGACCGCCCAGTCGGACAACGGCAGGGTGATCGCCGTCCGTCGCGACCCGGCCAAGATCGCGAACCTGAACTCCTACTCCCTGTGGGGGCCGACCGGAAGGCGGCTCAAGTTCGGCTCGCTGACCGCCGAATCCGGCTGGACATCCTATGTAATGCCGCTCAGTCTCGACCTGACCTCGGACGGCAAGACCCTCGTCTACGGGTACCAGTACTTCACCTACAACTACCCGGTTTCGAGCCTCGAGAACGGAACCAGCGTCAAGTCGGTCAACGCCTCCTTCCTCAACCCGATCAACATCGTCGGCGAGCTGTGGCCGACCACGGTCGGCACCCGGATCGTTGCTTCGCAGCAGGACGTGTTCGCCGGTGTGCAGAAGGCGAGCAGCGCCCCTTACGGCGACGAGTTCCACGGCTGGTTCGATGTCGACGGCACGGGATACGACCTTCACCGGACCGATGTTGCCGCCAACAAGAAGGTCGCAGCGGCCGAACTGGACCCGTCCGCAAGTGATTCGAAGCAGCCGTCGCTGCTCTTCGCTTCACGGATCAGCGGTCTGGGCGGGTCAATAAGCGGTGCCTGCTTCCTGCCGACGAAGGGCGATGCCGAGAGCGTGAGCATCTCCCAGGACGGAAAGTCGATCGCGTGGAAGGACAACCGCGGTGTGGTGGTGGCCGGGGTTCCCACCTTCGGTGGCACGGATGTCTGCAAGCTGACCCGGGGCGCCAGGGTCATCTCCCGGACCGGCGAGTTTCCCTCGATCGGCCCGGCGAAAGTCTCAGTCAGAAAACGACGGTAGGGCCATCACGCCGGGAGTGCCCGGTTCGGGTTCGACCGGGTCCGGCCACTTCAGATCCTGCGGGGCTTCCCGCATCCTCAGAATCCGGGCCGGGACCCCGCCGACTACCGCATTCGCCGGAACGTCCCTGGTGACTACCGAGTTCGTTCCGATCACCGAGTTGTCGCCGACCCTGACCCCGCGCAGGATCGCGGCGCCGTAGCCGATCCACACGTTCGAACCGATGATCACGTCCTCCATGTAGATGCCCTGGTCGCGGATCGGCTTTTCGACGTCGACGACCCCGTGATCGAAGTCGATGAACATGGTCCGGTCGGCGATCACGCATTCGGCCCCGATTCGGACCCGGCGATAGGCCGAGATCGTGCATTCCTGGCCGAAGACGGTTTTCGGACCGATCTCGACCTCGCCTTCGTGACAACGGATCTTGGTGCCGTCACCGATCCAGACCCAACGGCCGAACCTGATCCGGGCCCTGCGTCCGGTCTGGAGATGAAGCCCCCGGCCGAAGAAGACCGGGCCGTCGGTTTCCCAGCGGTGCCCCGACCCGGTCAGGAGCCGGCGCCAGAGGTAACGCCAGAAGAGCCGGGCGTACTTGGGTTTCAGCATGCCCTTGCGGGCGAAGGATGAGAGTGAGCCAGCCAAACCGGCCGTGACTCTAACCGGAGCCGCAGGTTCTAGACTGGCCGGGCCGATGAATGATGCCCCGATCACCATGAGCCCCCTGGCCGAACGCCTGCTCGATGGCGACAAGCGGGCCCTCGCCCGGGCGATCACGCTGATCGAATCCGATGACCCGGCCGGGTGGGAACTGGTCCGCGAGGTCTACCCGAAGACCGGAAAGGCCAGGATCATCGGGTTCACCGGTCCGCCCGGGGTCGGCAAGAGCACTTTGATCGGCGCCCTCACCAAGGAGCTCCGCAAGGAGGACCGCCAGGTTGCGGTCCTTTCGATCGACCCGTCGAGCCCGTTCACCCAGGGTGCCCTGCTCGGTGACCGAATCCGCCTGACGGAGCACTTCCTCGACCAGGGTGTGTTCATCCGGTCGATGGCATCCCGCGGGGCGCTCGGCGGGCTTTCCGAGGCAGCGCTTCAGGCTGCCCTGGTCATGGACGCTTCCGGCAAGGACGACGTCCTGGTCGAGACGGTCGGGGTGGGGCAGGGGGAAATCGACATCGTCGACCATGCCGACACGATCGTCCTCGCCCTGATGCCCGGCTCCGGTGATTCGATTCAGGCGCTGAAGGCCGGTGTCATGGAGATCCCGGACATCATCGTGGTCAACAAATCCGACCACCCGATGACCGACACGATGATTCGCGAGGTGCGCGGCGCGCTCTCGCTCGCCCACACACCGGGTGGCTGGCGGGTGCCGATTCTCCGCACCGAGGCGGCTCGCGGCGAGGGAATCGAAGAACTTGCCGCCAAAGTGGCGGAACACCGGGCCTTCATCGAGAATGAAGGGACGCTGGCCGAAAGGCGGGCCCGCAATCTGCGCTCGGAGGTGCTGGGGCTGGCCACGGCCAGGTTGCGTCGGCGGCTCGAAGCGGCAATCGAAGATGATCCCCGTGTGGTGGAGTTGTTGAACCGAGTGGTCAGCCGGGAACTGGACCCGGCGTCGGCCGCGGCCGAACTGCTGGAAGGAGAAATCGATGAGTGAGAAGTCTTCCCCGCAACCGAGTCTCGAGGATATCAAGGCCTGGGAGGGTTACCGGCTGGATGACATGACCGGCCAGGGCGTGGCCCGGGTCGAAGGTCTGTTCGTCGACGGCGAGTCCGGCCAGCCGACCTGGGTGCTGGTCAAACTGGGCCGCTTCGGCAAGGTGGTCCCGATCTCGATTCGCGAATGCGCGGCTGCCGCCGGCCGGGTCTGGACTCCCTACGACCGCGAAGTCATTCGCAACGCGCCCGCGGTCGACCCCGCCCTCCCGCTCAACCGGGAACAGGAGCAGCAGGTACTCGAGTACTACGGAATCCCGGAAACGGTGGGCCGCGGAGCCGAACTCAAGGACCGCCCCGCCGGCTCAACCACCGCAAACCCGATCACCACCTGACCCGAACCCCAAGCAATCGAGGCCAGGCAGGCCCGGAAGACAACCGAGGTCATCAGGCCCGGAAAGCAATCGAGGCCAGGCAGGTCGGGAAACCAACCGAGGCCCCAGGCAGGCCCGGAAATCCCGTGGCGAGACGCAACGTTGCGTCTCGTTGAGATTTGACGAGTTGTCAAATCCTCGGGCTGCCGAACCCCGATCACCACGTTTTGTCAAGTCCCCGCGAGACGCCACGTTGCGTCTCGCCAGTGTTTTTTTCGATGTGTTGCGGGCCCGACCGGTTGGGTCCGGTCCGACCGGGTCCCGTCGGGTCGGGTTGGTCTGACGGGGGAGAGTTTTGCGTTTCGGTTACTGAAGTCCGGGATGACAATCCACGGTCGGAGAATCGAGATCATCAGGGCACTTCGCGAACTTCAGAACCCGCGGATCCCCGACGAAGGCCGACGCGACCTTGCTGCCCGTGACGCGATTCTCGACTCCACGGTGGAGCTCGTTCTTTCCGAAGGCTGGGAGGCTCTGACGATCGAAGGCATCGCCAACCGGGCACGGGTATCCAAACAAACCATCTACCGGTGGTGGAAGTCAAAGGGCGCCGTGCTGATGGATGCCGTACTCGCGAATGGCTTCAAGTGGCCGGCGATTCCGGATACGGGTGATTTCGAAGCCGACCTCAAAGGAGGCCTGCGTAGCCTGGTCGGTGAGTTCTCCGACGCCAGCTTCGATTCCCTGCTGCGTGCCTTGTTGATCGGCGCCCAGGAGGACGGGAAGCTCTCCGCTGAACTTGACCGGCAGGTTCGGTCCTGGATCACCGCTGAATTTGCGTTCTTGATCGAGTCGGCCCGCCAGGAGGGGCGAATCGAAGCTCACGCGGACCCGGAGCTGATAATCGAATTGCTCTACGGGGCCGTGTTCACGCGATGGCTGCTGCGGACCGGCAGCCTCGACTTCAGGTTCGCGGACGCGGTGGCGGAGATGACCGCCCGGGCTTTGACACCCGGGCGGTCATGAACCAAACGGATCTGGTCGACTCAGGACCTGGTCGACTCAGGCCGCGGTCGGCTCAGGCCCTGGTCGGGTCAGGACCTGGTCGGGTTAGTGGCCGTGGTCGTGGCCGGCTTCGCCGGTGCTGAGGCTGGCGGCCCTGGAGATCAGGGCGGATGAACCGGGGCCCGGCGTGTAGACGGTCCTGCCCCGGATGATCGTCCTGAGGACCCGGGTCTTGTCGATGCTGCCCGGCCTGGCCTTGAGCGGATTGCGATTGATCACGATCAGGTCCGCGTCCTTGCCCACGGTGACCGAACCGACCTTGCCGGAAATGCCGAGCTGCCGGGCCGAGCCCAGGGTGTGAGCCCGCAGGGCGGTGGCCACCGGAATCGACTGGTTGGCCAGCAACAGTCCGCCGTAATCATTCCTGCGGGTGTTGGCGGTCATGATCTCGTTCCAGGGATTGAGCGGATCAACCGGCCAGTCGCTGCCCATCGCGAACGGCGCCCCTGCCTTGACCAGGCTGCGGGCGGGGTAGAGGCGGTTGTAGCGCTCGTCTCCGATGAACGGATGCAGGGCGTCTTCGGTCCAGAAGTCGCTTACCGCCCACTGCAGCTGCATGTCGGCGTAGACACCGAGCTTTGCGAAGCGTCCGTAATCGGACGGGTCGACCAGCTGGAGGTGGGCGATCGCGATGTTGTCCCGGCGGGCGGAACGATTGGCCTTGCGGGCCGCGGCGGCGGCGTTCAGGGCAACCTTTGCCGCCCGGTCGCCGATCGCGTGAACGTGGATCCGCCGGTTCATCCGGTCGAAGCGGGTCACGAACCGGTTGGCCTGCTTCTGCGTGAAGTAGATGTCGCCGCGGTTGCTGCCCGGAACCCATTCGTCACCGACCTTCTCGAGGTAGGGATCGATCAGGGCGGCGGTCTGGGCGGGATACTCGATCACTCCGTCCATGAACATCTTCACGCCGGGCACCCGGAGGCGTTCGGTGGAGTACTTCTTCTCCATCGCCTTGTAGTAGGCGGCGGCTCCGTGTACGCCCTGGCCGGCATCGACCACAACGAAGGAATTGAGGCGGATCGGCATCTGGCCCTTGCTGGCCAGGCCCTTCCACACCTTCAGGGTGCCCGGGTCGGCGGCGGCGTCGGTGGCCGAGGTAATGCCGACTGCGGTGATTGCCTTAATCGCCCGGCGGCCATCGGCGAGGGATTCCTTGAACGACTTGGGCGGAATGGCCGACTTGACCACATCCTGGGCCGTGTCCTTGAGGAGGCCGGTCGGATTGCCTTCGTCGTCGCGGACAAACTCACCGGTCGCGGGGTCGGGCGTGTCTTTGGTCACGCCGGCCAGCTCGAGGGCCCGCGAATTCACCCATGAGTTGTGGAAGTCCGAACCCTGGACGTAGACCGGCCGGTCCGGGAAGGCAGCGTCGAGATCGGCTTTGGTCACCACGGTGCCGGCGGGGAGCACGCCGACCGGACTCCAGTTGGAGACCTGAAGCCAGTCCGAGTTGCTGGTGGCCGGATCGGCGGCGTCACAGTCGCGCATGATGTCCAGCATGTCTTCGACCGTGGCTTCGATGTTCCCGAGGTCACAGTCGTCGAGGATGTCGCCACCGCCGAGCGGATGGGAATGCCCGTCGACCAGGCCCGGCATCATGGTCCGGCCCTTGAGGTTGACCACCCTGGTGCCTTTGCCGATCCACTTGCCGGCTCCGCGGTCGGACCCGACATAGGCGATGCGGCCGCCCACGACGGCGACGGCCTGGGCCTTCGGTTGTGCCCGGTCGATCGTGATCACGGTGCCGTTCCGGAAGACCGTGTCCGCGGCCGGGGCGGCGTTCGCGGTTACCGGGGCGGCCAGTCCGAGGCCGATGCCGGCCAGGGCGAGGGTCAATTTGAGAATTCCAGTCCTCATGCGGGTTCCTGCCTCCATCCTGCTGCTGTTTGACGAGATTGGCTTGATCAAAGATGATTAAGCGCTTAACCAATGTAGCGCAGATTCGCGGTTCCGTGGGTGTTCCTGACTATGCTTCGCCGATGGAACGCCGGACCGGAATCCGTGAAATCGCCAGGGAGGCGGGGGTTTCGGCAGCGACGGTTTCACTTGCCCTGCGGGGGAAGGGACGGATGTCGGAGGCGACCAGGGACCGGATAAAGGAGATCGCCAGGGCCCACGACTACCACCCGAATGCGGCAGCGAGGTCACTGACCCGGGGGCGGACCGGGCTGATCGCGATATCCATGCCCGGAACCGGCGGGGCGCCGGAAGTGCTGGGGTCGGTCCAGTACTTCTTCCGGCTGCTGGGCGCCGCGGCGGCTCGCGCGCTCGAGCTCGAATACGGGTTGCTGGTTGCCGATCCCCGAAAGGGAGCCGGCCAGACCGCACTCGATGGCGCGATCGTGGTCGATCCGGCGATCGATGACCCCGTAGTGGCCGCCTGCGACACGGCCGGCCTGCCCGTGGTCACGATCGGCAGGCGGCTGGCCTCCGATGAATCCGGAAAAGCCGGTACCTGGGTGGTTGACAACGATTTCCTTGCCGCCACCGGTTCGGTGCTCGATCACCTGGCCGGCCAGGGCGCAAGGTCGATCGCCCTGATGGCCAGCGAGCCGATCGACTCCTTTCAGCAGGACAGCATCGATGCCTACCGGCAGTGGTGCGCCGGGCACGGGGTCGAGGCCCGGGTCGTCGTCTCGCAGTCGCCGGACCCGAAGGACGCAACCGTCGCGGCGGGCCGGCTATTTGACCAGGGGCAAATGCCGGACGGGGTCTACGCGACGATCGACACTCTCGCCCGGGCCCTGCTTGACCGGGCGGCTTCAGAACGCGTCGCGGTGCCCGGCGAGCTCAGGATCGCCACCTGCAGCAACGGCGAGCTGGCCCGCACCTCGCAGCCCCAGCTGACCACGCTGGACGAGCATCCGGCCACGCTCGGGGAGGAAGCGGTCGAATTGCTGGTCCGCGCGATCGAAGACCCGGAGTCGGCGCCCTCCTTCGTGAAGGTGGACACCGAGCTCCTGGTCAGGGAATCGACCGCCTGAGCGAAGCCCTAAGCCCTCCCCGGCTGCCTCAGCAGCCCAGGGCCCGGGCGATCACCATCTGCTGGACCTCGTCGGTCCCCTCGCCGATCGTGAGGATCTTCGCGTCGCGGTAGAAGCGGCAGACCGGATACTCCTCGATGAAGCCGTAACCGCCGTGGATCTGAACCGCCTCCTCGGTCGCCCGCACGGCGAGGCGGCCGGTGATCAGCTTGGCCTGGGCGGCGGTCAGGGAGAAGTTCTCGCCGCGGTCCTTTTCGATCGCGGCCCGGTAGGTCAGCAACCGGGCGGCCTCGAGCTGGGCGGAGATGTCGGCGATTTTCGCCTGGATCGACTGGAACTTGGAAATCGACTGGCCGAAAGCCTGGCGTTCCTTCGCGTACTTGATCGCTTCGTCCAGCGCACCCTGGGCGACTCCGACCGACATCGCGGCGACGCCGATCCGGCCGCCGTCGAGAATCTGCAGGAACTGCCTGAAACCCTGGCCGCGCGGGCCGAGCAGGTTCGATTCGGGAACCCGGGCATCCTCGAAGGTCAGGGGGTGGGTGTCCGAGGCGTTCCAGCCCATCTTGCGGTAGGGAGGATCGACGGTGTAACCGGGAGTGCCGTTGGGCACGATGATGTTCGAGATCTCGGGCCGGCCGTTTTCGTCCTTGCCGGTCACGGCGGTGATCGTGACGCAGGCGGAGATGTCGGTGCCGGAGTTTGTAATGAACTGCTTGGCCCCGTTCACGACCCATTCGTCGCCGTCGAGCTCGGCCCGGGTCTTGGTGTTTCCTGCGTCGGAGCCGGCTTCGGGTTCGGTCAGGCCGAAGGCGGCGAGCTTCCGGCCGGCGGTGAGCTCGGGCATCCAATCGGCCTTCTGCTCGTCGGTCCCCCAGTTGTAGATCGGGGTGGTACCGAGCGAGATGTGGGCCGCCATGGTGATCGCAACCGACGAGTCGATCCGGGCCAGTTCCTCGACCGCGAGGGCGTAGGAAAGAATGTCGCCGCCGCTGCCCCCGTATTCCTCCGGGAAGGGGATACCCATCAGCCCGAGGTCGCCGAGCTTGGCGACGATCTCGTAGGGGAAGGCCTTGGTGCGGTCGAGCTCCTCCGCGACGGGGGCAACTTCATTACGGGCGAAATCGCGGACGGTGTTCTGGAGGAGACGCTGTTCGTCGGTCAGGTCGAAGTTCATGACGCGATCCTACGAATTCCTTCCTCGTGTGAGATATCTCATCTAAGTCTTATGATCAGACTTACACGTATATGGTGGACTGCAGACGCGACCCTCTACGGAGGGCCGAACCGACCCCGAAAGGGGAGCAAGAATGAAGCGCAATCCGAGAAACCGAACGAGATTCCAGATGAGGCCCCTGAAGATCGACCTCACAGAGGCAGAGATCCTCGCCGACCTGCAGTACGGGGTTGGCGGGAAGATCAGGCCGGAGGGCGCACCCCGACGCTGGAGGCCGACCCGGTGAAACCCGGCCCCGGTAACGCGAGGGAGCGGGCGGCGGAGATCGCGGTTGAGAAGCCCGGGATCAGCCGTTCGCTCACCCTCGACTGGCAGGACCCAACGGCCTCGGCGGCGGAAGGCAGCAAGCTGGCCGGCCTCGAATACATGGTCGCGGTCATGGACGGAACCATTCCACCCGCGCCGATTGCGGTGCTCATGAACATGACACCGACCGAGGTTGAAGAGGGCCGCGCCGTGTTCTTCGCCCTGCCGGGGGAGGAGCACTACAACCCGATCGGCGTCGTTCACGGCGGCTTCATGGCGACCCTGCTCGATTCAGTCGCGGGTTGCGCAGTTCACACGACGCTGGCGCTGGGCGAGGCCTACACGACTCTCACCCTGGAAGTGAAGAACCTGCGTGCGCTGACCCGCGACACGGGCAGCGTGCGGGCCGAGGGTGAGGTCACCTACCGGGGCCGGCGGCAGGCGACTGCCGACGCGAAGCTCTACGCCGAGGAAAGTGGCAAGCTGCTCGCGTCAGCCACCTCGACTTGTCTGATCATGGCGTGACCCGGATCAGCTGCTGAGGTCGTACGCGAGGGCGACCAGCAGGTGAACGCCGAAACCGGTCGGGCCCTTGCCCCAGTACTCGCGGCCGGTGTCCCAGGCGGTGCCGGCGATGTCCAGGTGGGCCCAGGGCTTGCCCTCGGTGAACTCCTCGAGGAATGATCCGGCGTAGATCGTGCCGGCCTTGCGCTGGGCGGAGGCGTTGACCAGATCGGTGATCTCGCCCTTGGTCAGGTCCTTGTACTCGTCGTGCAGCGGCAGGCGCCAGACCAGTTCGCCACTCAGCTCGCCCGCCTTCTCGACGGCTGCGGCGAGGTCGTCGTCATTCGAGATCAGGGCCGCGTAGGTCGAGCCGAGGCCGATCAGCACCGCGCCGGTCAGCGTCGCAAGGTCGACCAGGCGGTCGGCGCCTTCGCGGGCGCAGTGGACCAGGGCATCGGCCAGGATCAGCCGGCCCTCGGCGTCGGTGTTGGTCACCTCGACCGTCTTGCCATTGAGCTGGGTGATGATGTCGCCGGGCTTCAGGGCGGTTCCGGACGGCATGTTCTCGGTCGCCGGGAGGACGGCGATGATGTCGAGCGGAATCTCCAGCTCGGCAATCGCGTTCAGGCCCTCGAGCACCGCGGCGCCGCCGGACATGTCCATCTTCATCTCGTGCATTCCGGCCGAGGGCTTGATCGAGATGCCGCCGGTGTCGAAGGTGACCGACTTGCCGACCAGGCCGAGCGTCTCGCCCCCGCCCTTGCCGGTGTAACGGAGAGTGATCAGGCGCGGCTCGACGTGCTCGCCGCCCTTGGAGACGGCCTCGAGGCCACCCATGCCGGCCTTGATGATCGCCGCGCGGTCCATTACTTCGACCGTTACCTTCTCGTGCGCTTCGGCGATCTCGCGGGCCCGGCCGGCCAGGTACTCGGGGGTCGCCACGTTGGCCGGCAGGCTCTGCAGGTAGCGGGCCCGGTTTCCCGCGTTGCCGACGGCTTCCCCGACCTTGACCATCGCGGCCACGTCCTTGCCGGTGTTGATCTCGACGGCCTTCAGTGAGGGCGGGGCCTCCTTGCCGTCACTTCCCGACTTGTAGCGGTCGAAGTCAAAGGCGCTGAAGATCGCCGCTTCGACCAGGCAGGCGGCGACCCCGCCCGGGTCGAGATCACCGGTGTCGGGCAGCATCCAGGCCAGTGCTTCGCCCTTGACTTCCTTCAAAGCCTTTTGGGCGACCGCTCCGGCCACCCGGGCTTTCTCCAGCGTGAACCCGTCCTTAGGGCCGAGGCCGATGATCACCACCCGCTCCGGCTTGCCCGGGTAGACGATCACCTTCGACTTGAAGTCACCGGAAGCATCCGAGGCTCCGGCGGTGCTGCCGAGCGGCTCGGAAAGCCCGTCACCTTCGAAGAGGCCGACCGCGACGAGATCGGCGTCGAGATCGGACAGGGCGACATCGGTCGTGTAAGCCTTCATTCGCCGGAGTCTAAGACCCGCGGATGCGGCGGTCAGCGGAGCTTGACCGGGAGGCGGATCCGCTTCCTGTTCCCGGCCTGGTCGCTCAGCGTGACCATGACCAGCGCCCGGACCTTCCGGGTCCGTTTGATCCGGGCAAGCAGCGGCCGGTTTGCCTGTTTCCTGGCCAGGCGCAGGACGATCGTCTTCGAACCGTCCGCTTTCATGGAACCGGTCACCTTCCTCAGGCCCAGCTTCCTGCGACCGTCGATGGCCTTGCCGCTCAGGGTGATCCGCAGGTCCTCGCCGGCTTTGACCCTCACGGCGACCCCGACCTTCCTGCCGCGTTGCTTCTGGGTCTTTCTGGCTGAAGCCGCGCCCGCCACGGTCATGTCGGTGGTGGTTTCGAGTTTGACCGTGAAGGTGCGTGAGGCCGGCGTCTGGTCGGTGTTTCCGACCGGGTCAGTGGCCCGGACCTCGAAGGTGAAAGTCCCCTCGGCAAGCGGGGCCGCCGGCGTGTGGGTCTGCCCCGGGCCGGAACAGGCCGAGAACGATGGCGGCGCCTGGTCCGAGGCGAAGAGACGGCATTCGAAGCTGGTGCCGGATGACCCGGGCGAACTGAATCCGAAGGTGGGGGAGGTCCCGGTGATGGTCGATCCCTCGACCGGGCCGGAATCAATCTCGGTCTGGGGTGCGGTCCCGTCGATGATGAAGCCTCGCTTGACCGGGGTCGGGTCGACGTTCCCGGATTCGTCAGTCGCGCGGACTTCGAAGCGATAGGCGCCGTCGGCGAGCGGAGACGCCGGGCTGTGAGTCGATCCAGGCCCGGAGCAGGCACCGAAGGGAGGCACAGGGTCGATGTTGTTGTTGAAGAGGCGGCACTCGAAAGTGGCCGGCAGATCGTCGGAATCGAATCCGAATTCGGGCGTGACGTCCAGGGTGGTCGAATTGCTCGCCGGCCCCGAGGTGATCGACGTCTCCGGGGGATCGTTGTCGGCGAAGCTCCAAAGCTCGAAGCCTTTGCCGTCGTTGTTGTCGGCGGCGAAGATGAGCCGCGGGCCCGCTTTGGTCAGCCACCTGACCTTGTTCTCGATCGGGTCCCCGGGAGCGATGGAGCTTCTGGCGAAGGTCCCGGTGGCGGTGCCATCCGACTGCCAGAGCTGTTTGTTGGTCATGGTGAAGGGCGTGCTCGACGTGTCGCTGGCCAGGAAGAAGGTCCGGTCCCCCAGCCCTGTGAAGTCCTCCGGATACGAGTTGCCCGAGGTGTTGATGTCCTTGACCAGATTCGTACCGCCGGGGGTGCCGTCGCTTACCCAGGGCTCGTCGGAGAGTCCGGTGACGAAGGCGTCAAACCACAGTGCCCCGTTCGCCACGGTGAACCCGTCGGGCTGGCTCTGACCGGCCGGGTCGACATCCTTGAAAAGTTCGGTTGTACTGGTCACGTTTGATCGCCAGAGTTCGCGGTTGGTCGAGTCGTTTCCCTGGAAGTAGACCCAGCCGTTGAAGGCCGCAAGGCGACTCATCACGCCATTCCCCGAACCGGGTTTGATGTCCATGACCAGGTTGGTGCCGAAGTCGGTGCCGTCGCTTGCGAAAAGCTCCTGGCCGGTTGCCGGCAGATCAGCGGCGAATACCGCCAGTCCGTTCAGTGCGGTTATCGAGGTTATGAACGGGTCCGAGGCGTCACCCGGCCCGTTCAGGTCCGAGACCCGTTCGGTTCCGGCCTCGGTGCCGTCGCTCTTCCAGAGCTCGCCCAGGCTGGAATCGCTGCAGCCCGGACTCGAGAAGTTGGCGACAAAGTAGAGAAGCCCGCCGACTTCGGTCAGTTCTCTCGGGCTCGACCCACCCAGACAGCCGTCGGCCTCGATGTCCCTGACCATCACAGTTCCCGGGCCCGTGCCATCGGTTACCCAGAGTTCGTTCCCCCTGAAGGTCGGACCGGGGCCTTCGTTGGCGGCGAAAAAGAGTTTGCCGCCGGCTTCGACCGGCCTGCCCGGCAACGATGGATCGGTACCGGGCTGGATGTCCTTGAGCAGCACCGTTCCGGCCTCGGTCCCGTCCGATTTCCAGAGTTCCCGGCCGCTCGCTCCGTCGTCCGCCGAGAAGTAGACCTCGCCCTGGTACGTGACGAGATCCCGAGGGTTGCTGCCGACCCCGGGGGCCGGGTTTATGTCCTTGGCCATCTGGGTGCTTCCGCCCGGCCTGCCGTCGCTGACCCAGACTTCTTTCCCGTTCACCCCGTCATCGGCCACGAAGAAGACCCGGTTTCCGGCCGCGGTGAATTCCGGGTCGACCGAGTTCGAGATACCGCTGCCGGCACCCGGGTTTATGTCCGCCACCGGCCCGCTCGTGTAGGTCGAGACCGGTCCCGCGCTGACCTCGCCAGTCATCAGCAAGGATCCCCACGCAAACAGCACAAAGACAAGCGAGACACTCCTCAGTCTGAAACTCCCCACTGCCAGAAACCCCCGTTCGCCTGGATTGAGTCAAGCCTAACCGAAGCAGAGGCCCCCGGTAAGGGGCACCCGGTATCTTCCATATTCCGCTTCGTTTCGTCCGAAGTTTTCTGATTTCCCCTCGAGACCTGAAAGGCACCATGGCCCGCACCGTCATCCTGAGCACTGCCCGCACCCCCTTCGGCAAGATGGGCGGTGGACTCGCCACCGTGAATGCGGCCGAACTCGGCGGTGTGGCGATCGCCGGCGCCCTCGAGCGCGCCGGAGTCGCCCCGGACCAGGTCCAGCAGGTCAGCTACGGCCAGGTGATTCAGGCCGGCCAGGGCCAGATCCCTTCCCGCCAGGCGCAGATCAACGGTGGCATCCCGAAGGAAGTCCCTTCCGAGACCGTGAACAAGGTCTGTGCCTCTGGCATGCGGGCCGCCGGCCTGATCGACCAGGCGATTCGCGCCGGTGACATCGAGGTTGGCGTCGCCGGCGGCATGGAATCGATGTCGCTCGCGCCGTACCTTCTGCCCGGTGCCCGGTCCGGTTTCCGCATGGGTGACGTCAAGGCGGTCGACTCGATGACCCATGACGGCCTGACCAATCCCTTCACTCACCTGCAGATGATCGCCGAGGCCTCGACCGTTTCGAATGAAGTGGGCATCAGCCGCGAGGAGATGGACGCATGGTCGGCCCGCTCGCATGAGCTGGCCCAGAAGGCGAAGGAAGCCGGTGTGCTGGCCGAGGAGATCGTGCCGGTCACGGTCAAGGGCCGCAAGGGCGACACCGTGGTCGACGAAGACGAGGCGATCCGCCCCGGCACCACCGCCGAGAGCCTCTCCGGCCTTCGTGCGGTCGGCGGCGAAGACGCCACCCACACCGCCGGCAACGCCCCGGGCGTGAACGACGGCGCCGGGGCGCTCGTGCTGGCCTCCGAGGAGTGGGCCGAGGCCAACGGCAAGACCCCGATGGCGACCATCGTCGGTTACGGCCAGATCGGGGACGAGTACGCCTGCCTCGCCAAGACCCCGGCTCTCGCCGCAAAGGCGGCGCTGGACAGGCTCGGCAAGACCCCGGCCGACGTCGACCTCTGGGAGGTGAACGAGGCCTTCGCTTCGGTCACCCTTAACACGATCAAGATGCTTGACATCGACCCCGAAAAGATGAACGTCAACGGCGGCGCCGTCGCCCTCGGCCATCCGATCGGCGCTTCCGGCGCCCGGGTGATCGGCGCCCTCGTTCGCGAGCTGCAGCGCCGCGGCGGAGGCCTTGGCTGCGCCGCGATCTGCTCCGGCGGTGGTCAGGGTGACGCCATCCTCGTCGAAGTCTGAGGTAGAGCGGAAGTTCCTCGTTCCTGAAGTGCCGGACGGGCTTTCGGGCCCGTCCGGAGTTTCGATCGAGCAGGGCTACCTGGCGATCGACGATGATTCCGAAGTCCGGTTGAGGCGGGCCGGCGAGGCGCTGACCCTGACCGTCAAGAGCGGTCACGGCGAGTCGCGGGAGGAAACCGAGGTCGAGGTGGACCAGGCCACCTTCGACGACCTCTGGCCGGAATCGGAAGGCAGACGGGTCGAGAAGCTCCGGCGCCGGATCGACCTCGACCAGGGCCTGGTCGCCGAGCTGGACATCTACTCGGGTGATCTCGACGGGAC
>JAIBCJ010000111.1 GCA_019694145.1 Solirubrobacterales bacterium
CTGATCCTCGGTTTCGTCGTGGCCGGTGTCGGCAGCGGCTTCGTCAACCCGCCCCTGGCCTCGACCGCGATCGGCGTCGTCGAGCAGCGACGGTCGGGAATGGCTTCCGGCATCAACTCGACCTTCCGGCAGGCCGGCATTGCCGCGGGCATTGCCGGGCTGGGGGCGATCTTCCAGAGCCGGGTCGGGAATCTCCTGGCCGAACAGCTGGCCGGCACCAGGGCGGCTCCGCACAGCGACCAGATCTCCGCCGCGGTCACGGCCGGCCAGACCGAGCAGGCGATCTCCCACATCCCCGGTTCGGTCGGGGCGGCGCAGATCGACCAGATCCGGGAAGCCGCCCACTTCGCCTTCGTCGGCGGGATGAACACGCTCTTCCTGGTCACCAGCGCAATCGCCCTCATCGGCTCGGTCGGCGCCTTTTTCCTGGTCCGGCAAAGTGACTTCGTCGCCCCGCCCGGTCAAGAGGGTGGAACCGGCACCGAATAACCGCTCAATCCGGCACTCCGGATTGCTGGCAATACGCCTCGAACGACGCTAGTCTGGATGGATCATCGAGATCCGGACGCATTGGGGGAGTCGTCGTGAAACGCGCAACGGGTTGTGTCATCGCAGTCTTCGTCTTCTGCCTGCTCGGCGCGAGTTCAGCCTCCGGCTATCTCGTCTACTACAAGGAGGGCAATACCAACGTCGATACCGGCTCCGGGCTCGTCTGGGCCGTTAAGCCAAGTGCCACCGGCCAGAACAACTGGTGGTGGTACATCAACAACAACCTCAACGTGGACACGGCGGTCTGTTACCGCTACCAGATCGACGGTGGTGGCTGGAAAGCTCCCAACGGAAGCAACTACTCGGCTCCGACCGGCAACAACACCGGCACCCTGCCCGCCGCCAATGCCTCGATCTGTGAGGGCCCCTACACCGATGGAACCAAGGGCCCCCTTCAATTCGCCAAGAGCCTGACCGGACTCGTCAACGGACAGATCGCGACCTACTGCGCCGAAGAGTGGTTCAAGAGCGGCGGGGACTGGGACAACTCGGCCGACCCGGAGCAATGTTCGAGCGTCAAGATCGACACGGTTTCCCCGACGATCACCGTCGACCTCAGACAAGGCGGAAATCCCGTGTCGGCTACGAACTCGCCGGGTTCGGTGACGGACAACATCGGCTACTCGGATTCCGCCAGCCAGCCCTGGAACCGGGGATCGGTCTGGGGTGACAACCGCCTTTGCACGACCACGAGCATGGCCTGCAATTCCGGCAACACCTTCAACTTCTCGGCCACCTGTTCGAACGGCACCAAGTCACTCAGCCAGACCTTCACCTGCCCGATGGGTACCCCACCCGGAGACGGAACCTTCTATCAATGCATTGCCGGTTTCGATGGGGCTGTCCTCGACACCTACCCGTCGCTCATCGCGGACAACGTGGCCGGTCAGCCCAACACATTCACCAACGACGACCCGACCGGGATCGGCAATACCCCGGCCAACACGATCTATCCCCAGACTTTCAACGCCGGCACCGGCAACTACGGGATCGGCTGCGACAGCGTGTTGATCGACACCGCCGCCCCGAACACCTCGATAACCGGCGGCCCGGCCGAGGGCTCGAGCAGCGCCGACACCACCCCGACCTTCACCTTCACCTCGACCGAAGCAGGTGGCAGCTTCCAATGCAAGGTCGACGGCGGCAGCTACGCGACCTGCTCAAGCGGATACACACCCACGCTGGGCACCGGTGGCCACATTTTCTCGGTGCGGGCGATCGACGCCGCCGGCAATACCGACCCCTCCCCCGCCACCCGCGGCTTCACGATCACCGGGCCGCCCGACACCACGCCGCCGGACACATCGATCACCGCCGGACCGGCCGAGGGATCGACCACAGGCGATTCGACCCCCGAGTTCTCGTTCACCTCAACCGAGGCCGGCAGCAGCTTCAAGTGCCGGGTTGACAGCGCCCCGTTCGCCACCTGCACCAGCCCGCACACCACGGCGACGCTGAGCGACGGGTCGCACACCTTCCAGGTCTACGCGACCGATTCGGCGGGCAACGCCGACCCGAGCCAGGCTTCCCGCAGCTTCACGGTGGCCACGGGCACTCCGGACACGACTCCGCCCGAGACCACGATCACGACCAATCTGCCGGGGGGCCAGACAAGCGACACCACCCCGACTTTCGAGTTCACCTCCAGTGAAAACGGCAGCAGCTTCGAATGCCAGGTCGACTCGGGCACCTTCACCTCGTGCACCAGCCCGCGCACCACGGGAACGCTCGCCCTCGGCTCCCACACCTTCAGCGTGAGGGCGACCGATCCGTCCGGGAATACCGACCCCACGCCAGCGAGCAAGTCCTTCACGGTCGTCAACCAGCCCGGCGACACCACTCCGCCCCGGACGACGATCAGGACGAAGCCGAAGAAATCAACGACCAGCCGGAAAGCGAAGTTCACCTTCACCTCGAACGAGGCCGGTTCGAAGTTCACCTGCAAGCTGGACAAGGGTCCCTACAGGAGCTGCACCTCGCCCTTCTCGAAGACAGTGAAGCCCGGCAAACACAGCTTCTCGGTCAAGGCGAAGGACGGCGCCGGCAACACCGATCGCAGCCCGGCCACCTACACCTGGAAGGTCAGGAAGCCCTAGAGCTTCAGGGCTGCGTGGTTGGCCGGATCAAGAGCTCGTTCAGGGAGACGTGGGCAGGACGGGTGACCGCGTACTCGATCGCGTCGGCGATGTCGTGGGGATTCAACGGCTCGATCTTCGAGATCCGTTCCTCGAGGCGCTCTCGTACTTCCGACCGGTTGTGGCTCTGGAGTTCCGTCTCGACGAAGCCCGGCTCGATGATCGTGACCCGCACCCCGTGCCGGCTTGCTTCCTGACGCAGCGCCTCGCTGACCGCTCCGACACCGTGCTTGGTCAGGTTGTAGACCCCGGCCCCGGCGGATGCGACACGGCCGGCGACCGAACTGATGTTGACCACATCCGCCACGCCGCGGGGTGAATCGTCCTTCGCCGCGAAGAGGTGCGGCAGCGCGGCGTGAGTCGTGTAGAGCAGGCCCTTGATGTTGACGTCGATCATCCGGTCCCACTCCTCGGTCGGGGCGCCGGCGATCGGCCCGAGCAGCATCACTCCCGCGTTGTTGACGACGATGTCGAGCCGGCCGAAATCTCCGACCGTCCGCTCGACCGCCGCGATCGCCTGCTCCTGATCGGTCACGTCCGCCTCGACCGCCAGTGCGGTGTGGCCGCCGGCCGCGATCTCCTGGGCGAGCTTTTCGATCCGGTCAACGCGCCGGGCGACCAGGGCCACCTTCGCACCCTGGGCGGCCAGGGCCCGGGCGGTCGCCTCGCCGATGCCGCTGCTCGCTCCGGTCACCAGAACCACTGCGCCTTCAAGTTTGTCTGCCATGCATTCCTCTTCTCGTTTGCCGTCAACCCCGAGATTACTCCCGGGGAATATCCTTGAACCTTGGTCGCCACCCTTCCCAAGAGCGCGTCTTCGGTTCGCGTCGCGGTAATCGACATCGGCACCAACTCGACGCGGCTGCTGATCGCCGACGTCGATGGTTCCGAAGTGGATGAGATTTACCGGGAAAGCCGGGTCACCCGCCTTGGTCGCGGGGTCGACCATTCCGGGCAGCTTTCGGCCGAAGGGATCGAAGCGGTCTGCAACGCGATCGCCGACTACATGCCGCTGATCGCCGGGGAAGAAGCCGGCGAGGTCATGGTGATCGCGACCAGCGCCGTCCGGGATGCGGAGAACGGCCAGGCCTTCGCCGCCGAGCTCAGGGAACGGTTCGACCTCCACTGCCAGATCATCGACGGTGACCAGGAGGCGAACTACACCTACCTGGGTACTTCCTCCGGCCGCAACCGGGACGAGACCATGCTGGTCGTCGACATCGGTGGCGGATCGACCGAGATGATCATCGGCCGGGGTCCCGATCCGGTCTTTCACACTTCACTTCAGGCCGGCGTGGTTCGCCACACCGAACGGATCCTGACCGGTGACCCGCCCAGTTCGGTCGAACTAGAAGCTCTGGCCAAGGACATCGGCAAGCTGGTCCAGGCATCGCTTGAAGGAGTCGAGTTGCCGGCGGTCGACCGCGCCGTCGCCGTCGCCGGCACTCCCTCGTCCCTGGCCGCGATCGATCTCGAGCTCGAGCCTTACGACCCGAAAGCGGTCGAAGGTCACCGGCTTCCGCTCAGAACCGTCCAGTGGTGGCTTTCCCGCCTCGCCTCGATGCCGCTGGAGGATCGCAAGCAGGTGCCGGGGCTTCACCCGGACCGTGCCCAGGCGATCGTCGCCGGGGTGGTGATCCTGATCGAGATCATGCGCAACTTCGACCTGCTGGAGATCGAGGTCTCCGAGCACGACATCCTCTACGGCTGCGCGATCACCGCAGCCGCCTCGGCCGCCTGAACCCGGTCGGCGGCCCGACGCCGCCGCTCACTCCCCGCCGAGGATCCGCTTCTTCTCGGCCGCGAACTCCTCGTCATCGAGCACACCGGCTTCCTTGAGCTTGCCGAGCTTTTCGAGCTGGTCGAGCCGGCTGCCTTCCCCCGTGGCAGGCTGGGCGGGCAGGACCGCGGTCTCGGCCTCACCACCGCTCTGACCGGCGGCATCCCCGTCCTTTCCGCCGATCTTCGGCATCGAGATGTTCTTCGGCCGGTCGGCCCAGGCTCCCTTCGCCCGGTCACGGGTCCGCTCTCCGAATTCGCGCAGGGAAGCGAAGTCCGCATCGGGGTACTCCAGCATCACCTGACGCCGGAAGAGCCAGAAACCGGCTCCGGCCATCAGCACCACGGCCAGCCGGACGATGAACTCCCGGCCGTCACCCGCACCCATGATCAGGAAAATGAAGGCAGCCAGGCCGAGCAGGCTGAAGACCGGAATCGGATACTGGCCGAAGGGCACCGCCAGAAACTCACGGACCTTCCCGGCCGCCTTGACCGGGGAAATGACCCAGGCGACGACCAGCAGGGCCACCGCGAACCAGATCACGGTCCAGGCCACCGACTTCAGCAACTCGGTGATGATGTCCCAGGCGGCCTGTGCGGCCGGCTGGATATCCGGGTCGGCCAGGTCGGGGATCAGCACGTTGCCCGCCACCGAACGGATGATCAGGATGATCAGGGCCGCAAGGACCAGCGCGACGGCCAGCCAGAGCAGGGTCAGCCAGCGGTATCCCGGCGAGAGGTAGACGGCCAGCACGATCAGCACCAGCGCAAGCAGCGCGGTGACCAGGGCGAGGCCGTGGATCAACTTCGCCACGGTCTGGACCTGGGCCAGCTGGTCCGAATCGACGATCTCGATGTTGCCGACCGAATCGGGGACCTTGTCCCTCGCCTGGTCACCGAGGCCGACCTGGTCGGCGATCTCGATGATCAGCGGCTGAAGTTTGAGTTCGACCTGCCCACCGGCGGTGCTGGTGTAGGTGCCCTTGTCCTCGAGGATGTTGATCAGGGTCGTATGCGCCGCGACATTGGCCGACTTCCAGGCCGACTGCACCTTGTCGTTGCTCAGCGCTCTCAGGGCGAGGCTGTCGGCGCCCTGCCTGGCCGCTCCGGCCAGCGGTCCGGCCAGGGTGTCGCCAAGATTCTTGTTGATGTCATTGAGGTTCTTTTCCAGCTCACCCTGGACGTCGACGTTGGCGTAGAGCTCATCGACCGCGTAGGTCGCGACCTGCTTCTGGATCTCCGGGTTCTGCAGCAGCTTCAGCGAGGTGTCGCCCCACTCCTGGGTGTCGAAGACCTGGCGGTCGACCCAGGTCGAAAGGATCGCCAGCACGGTAATGAAACCGGCCAGGATCGTGATGAACCTGACCCACCCGAGATGCGGCCGCTCTTTGGTCAAAGCACTACTCCCCTTCTGATCTGACGCGCCAATATGCCGCAAGCCTAGCCAAGTACCCGGAGCGGGACTCGAACCCGCACGCCCCTTGCGGGACTGCGGCTTTTAAGGCCGCTGCGTCTACCATTCCGCCACCCGGGCCCCTTAAGCCTAGAACTTAGGGTTGTGGGCGGGGAACAGGGGTAGAATGGGAGGCAGGCCCAATCTTTAGAAACCGGAATATTCCCGTTTAGAGACCGCTACATTTGGCTGGGTACGGTGTTTCCGTAAGCACAGGAGGAAACCCGGACCGCAAGGTCCCCAGTCAAAAGGAGTCCCTTGGAAGCATCAGCACTAAATCACGCGGCACGACGAGGTCTTCTCGCCAGGAAGTCGCCCCTGCTGAAGCTTCAAGGCGACGAAAAGCTGGTCGCCATGGTGCGGGCCGGCAACTCGGGAGCCTTCGACACGATCGTCGACCGGTACCAGGCCCGTCTGCTCGGCTTCTGCCGCCAGATGATCGGCTCGACCGAGGACGCAGAGGATGTCCTTCAGGAAGTCTTCGTCAACGCCTACAAGGCGATGATGGCCGACAACCGGGAGATCAACCTGCGGCCCTGGCTGTACCGGATCGCCCGTAACCGCTCTTTGAACCATCTGCGCAAGCCGCGCGCCGTCGCCCAGGAGTCGATGGACATGGTCCCGATGGTGGACGCCGCCTCGACCGCGGAGAAGGTCCACAACCGCGAGGAGTTCCGTCAGCTCTTGCAGGACGTGACCAAGCTCCCCGAGACCCAGCGCGCCGCCCTGCTTCTGCGCGAGATCGACGCCCTCTCCTACGAGGAGATCGCCGAAGCGATGGACACGACCGTTCCCTCGGTCAAGTCGCTTCTGGTCCGGGCCCGCATCTCCCTGGCCGAAGCGAGCCAGGCCCGTCAGCTGACCTGTGGTGAAGTCCGGGTCGAGCTGGCCGAGGCCGCCGAAGGCCTCGCCAAGGCTTCCGGCCCGGTCCGCCGGCACGTGCGCGACTGCGAGGAATGCGCCGCCTTCCGCAAGCAGCTTCGAACTGACAACAAGGCTCTCGCCGCGATGATGCCGATCGGCGTGCTGGCCGGCCTCAAGGCCACGATCGCCGCCAAGCTCGGAATCGGTGGATCCTCCGCCGGTGCGGGTGCCGGTGCAGCCGGTACTTCCGCTGGCGCCGGTGCTGCCGGTGCCGCTGGTGCCGCCGGTACCGGTGCCGCGATCAGCGCCGGCACCGCCGCCTCCGGAATCGGTGCCGTAACCAGCGCGGTCGGCGCCAAGGCCCTGGCCGGTGTCGTCACCGCCGCCGTCATCACGGCCGGCGCCGTGGAAGTCAAGGAAAAGGTTTCGACCAGCCCGGTTGACACTGCCTCACCGACGACCTCGAAGACGATCGCTGACAGCAATCCGCTCCAGCCGGTTCACGTCGCCACTCCGGTGAACCATTCCGCGCCGGCCGACGTCGAGCTCGACAAGGCTTCGGCGGAGGCGCCGGTGACCGAGCCGGTTGATACCACGGTCCCCAGCCAGGAAACCGATACAACGGCCGTCCCGGTCGACCATCCGGCCGCCGAGACCTCGGCCATGCCGACCGAACCGGAGATCCCGGCCAACCCCGCGACCTCTGAAGGTGGCGACGGTCTCGAGGGGCACACCACCTACCCGCCCGACGAGATCGTGAACGAAGGCCCGGCGACCGTGCCGAGCGAAGGTTCGACCGACACCTCGGGGCAGATCCCGGGTACCGCGCCTTCGACCCCGGTGGTGACCGATCCGGCCACCCCGGTGGTGCCGACCTCGCCGACCCCGGCCCCGATGCCGAGCGCTCCCCAGACCGCACCGGTGGAATAAGGAGTCGGCCCGCCGGGCCTCCAATCTCAACCCGCCGGGCCAGGGCCATC
>JAIBCJ010000112.1 GCA_019694145.1 Solirubrobacterales bacterium
ACCCCCGATTCATCCCCTGGGCGGCCGAAGGAGTGGAATCCGCAGCGGCGGTCCTGGTCGGTTCGCACCACACGGCGGCCTCGATGTGGGAGGCGCTGCCCGGTCTCGGCCTCGAGGAAAAGACCGGCTTCGGCCCGCCCGGCGTCGACACGCAGGCGTTCGCTCCGCTGAAGCCGGGCGAGCATGAGGGCCGGATCGCGGCTCTCAGGAACGAGATCGCAAACGAGCCGCCGTCAACCACGTTCGGGCGGGACGCCGACGAAGCGGTTGCTGCCCTGGACGCTTTCGGGGCCGCGGAAGGGCCGCGGGTGATCTTCGTCGGCAAGCTGATCGTCTCCAAGGGAGTCGACCTGATCGTCGCCGCCTGGCCGCTGATCCACCGCCAGAACCCCGGGGCGAGGCTGATGCTGGTCGGCTTCGGCGCCTACGAGATGGGTTTGCGGGCCCTGGTTACCGCGTTGACCGACGGGGACATCCAGTCGGCCCGCGACATCGCCGCGATCGGCCGCGGGCTCGAAGGCGGGGAGGAGGAACCCCTTTCCTACCTGACCGACTTCTTCTCGGACCTGCCGGCCGGATACGAGGAGGCCGGTGTCCAGGCGGCCGGGTCAATCGCCTTCGCGGGCCGGCTGGATCACGATGAGGTGGCCAGGGTTGTGCCGGCCGCCGACTCGATGATCGTGCCCTCGACCTTCCCCGAGGCATTCGGCATGGTCGCCGCCGAAGCGGCCGCTTCCGGGGTGCTTCCGGTCTGCGCCGAGCACTCGGGCCTGGCCGAGGTCACCGCCACGCTGGCCGAGGAAGTTCCCGCCGTGGAATCGATGATCGGGCTGCCACTCGGGCCGGGAGCCGTGGCCGAGCTGGCCGGCAAGGTCAACCGCTGGCTGGCCCTCGACCCGGCGGAGCGGCTTGAGATCGGTCAAAACATTGCCGAGTCCGCCGATCGGAATTGGAGCTGGCAGGGGGTCGCAAAGGATGTGATTTCCGCATCAGCAGGCCAAGTGCGGAAGGTCGTCCAGTCCTGAGCGCAGGGTCAGAAAGCATTCGTCCCCGGCTCTAATAGAATGGCGGTCGCCTCATGACTCGTCTCCCGATTTTGAAAATGGTGCTGGCCGTAATCGTCCTCGGCGTGGTCCAGTCTGTGGTTCTGCTCCAGGTCGACTGGTTCGGCGATGCAGCTTCCACCGCGGCCGGTCCGATCGACACGCTGCTGGACGTCACCATCGTCGTCTCGTCGTTTGTCTTCGCGATCGTCTGCGTCGCCCTCGGCTACGCCCTGATCAAGTGGCGGGCCAAGCCCGGTGACGAAAGCGACGGACTGCCGATCCACGGCAACACGAAGCTCGAGATCGTCTGGACGATCATCCCGATCATCATGGTGCTCGGCCTGGCCGGCTACTCGTGGGCCGTTCTCGACGACATCGAGAAGACCGATGCGGACGCGATCCACATCAACGCCTATGCCCAGCAGTTCGCCTGGACCTTCGGTTACCCGGAGAGCGGCAACAAATGGTCGGAGGGCGAGCTTCACGTTCCGGTCGACCGGCAGATCATCATCGACCTTCAGGCGCAGGACGTTCTGCACTCCTTCTGGGTTCCGGAATGGCGGATCAAGAAGGACGCGGTGCCGGGACTTGAAACCGACGCGATCATTACGCCGGACAAGGAAGGCACCTACCAGTTGATCTGTGCCGAGCTCTGCGGCATCGGCCACACGACGATGCGTGCGATCGTGGTCGTCGAGTCCGAAGCGAAGTACCAGGCCTGGCTCAAGCAGCAGACCACCGAAGTGCCTGACGATCTTCTCCTGACCACCGATCAGGCGCTGGAGAAGCAGAAACAGCAGCAGGAGCAGTCCGGGGGCATTGAAGGAAGCGGGGTCAAAGAACAGTGAAGGCCCGGTTCCACAACCCGATGATGGAGGTCAAGTAAATGGCAGCGGCAATCAGGCAACCCGGTTGGTATCGCGCAGCGATCGGAACCGTTCTCGGTGCCGCGTTCGGGTTCTTTCTGGTGGTCGGACTGCGCCTTCTTTCGGGCCTTGACGCCTTCCAGACCGAGCAGACCGGCTACCCGCAGGTCATCGTCCCGCTGATCACCACGCCCTTCGGTTTCCTCTTCGGCTTCGGTGCCTTTGACTACTGGTTCCGCTGGGCGGCAGGCAAGCCGACCATCCCGGAAGATCATTCCGGCCACGGCGCCACCCGCTGGCAGGACTACTTCACCTTCAACACCGACCACAAGGTAATCGGCACCCAGTACGTGGTGACCACCCTGTTCTTCTTCCTGATCGGTGGCCTGCTCGCCCTGCTGATGCGGGCCGAACTGGCCCAGCCGGGCGGCCAGATCGTCGCCGCCAACACCTTCAACGGTCTCTTCTCCACCCACGCGGTGGTGATGATCTTCCTCTTCATCATTCCGATCTTCGCCGGGCTCGCCAACTACGTGCTGCCGCTGATGATCGGCGCCCCGGACATGGCCTTCCCGCGCCTCAACGCGCTTTCCTTCTGGCTGCTGCCGATCGCCGGCATCATCTTCCTCGGCAGTTTCCTCGCCCCGGGCGGTTCCTTCGACGCCGGCTGGACCGGTTACGCGCCGCTCTCGACCGGAGCCCCGTTAGGCCAGTCCTTCTTCAACATCGGCGTGCAGTTCGCGGGTGCCTCCTCGATCGCCACGGCACTCAACTTCCTGGTCACGATCATCACCATGCGGGCGCCTGGCATGAACCTCTGGCGCATGCCGCTGCTGGTCTGGGCCAACCTCTCGACCTCGCTGCTGGTCGTCGGTGCGACCCCGTTCGTCGCCGGTGCCCAGTTCATGGTCTTCTTCGACCGCATCCTCGGGATGAACTTCTTCAACTTCCTCGAGGGCGGCGACGTCATCTCGTACCAGCACATCTTCTGGTTCTACTCACACCCAGCCGTCTACATCATGATGTTGCCCGGCTTCGGGATCATTTCCGAGATCATTTCCACCCATGCCCGAAAGCCGGTCTTCGGCTACCGGCTCATGGCCCTCGCCCTGATCGGCATCGTCGTGCTCTCCTACTCGGTCTGGGCGCACCACATGTTCGTCGCCGGCATGTTCAGCTGGCTGCGAGTGCCGATCATGATCACCACGATGTTGATCGCGGTACCGACCGGCATCAAGGTCTTCTCCTGGCTGGGCACGCTCTTCTACGGGAAGATCCACACCTATTCGACGGCGATGCTGTTCTCGCTGGCCTTCATCATCACCTTCACCGTCGGCGGAATCTCGGGCGTGATGACCGCCATGATCCCGCTCGACATCCACGTCTCGGACACCTACTTCATCGTCGCCCACATCCATTTTGTGCTCTTCGGCGGCTCGGTCTTCACCATCTTCGCCGGCATCTATCACTGGTTCCCGAAGATGACCGGACGCATGTATGACGAGCGACTCGGCCGGATCCACTTCTGGGGCACCCTGGTCGGTACCTGGATGACCTTCGTCCCGATGCACTGGATCGGGATGGATGGCATGCCCCGCCGTGTCGCCGATTACGCGACGCAGTACGGCAACTGGAACCTGCTGATTTCCGTCTCGGCCTTCGTGCTCGGTGCGGTCCAGCTGATCTTCCTCTACAACATGATCGTCAGCTGGCGGTTCGGCCCGAAGGCGGGCAACAACCCGTGGCGCGCGAACTCGATCGAGTGGCAGGTCTCCTCTCCGCCGCCGGTCTTCAACTTCGACGAGATCCCGCGGGTCGTCGGCGGTCCCTACGAGTACGGCACGCCGGGTGCGCGTCACGCGATCATGGGCGGCGAAGGCGAAGGGGCGGAAGTGCCCGAAACCCAGCCCAGCACGGTGACTGCGCCGTCATGAGCAAGCCCCTCCTGATTTTCCTGAACGAGGTCGCCGGCGGCCGCAAGCTGCTCGAGGCGGCCCGCGAAAAGGCGGCCGACGCCTCCTACGTGGTGGTCGTCGCCCCGCAGAACCAGCCTTCGGTCGGTCAGCTCTTCGATCCCGAGGAAAGGGCGGAAGCCGCCCGGGCCCGGGTTGACGTGACCCTCGCGGTGCTCGACGAGTTTGGTATCGAGGCAATCGGCGAAGTGCTCGACCCCGAGTACGACCTGGCCCTCGGCGACGCGATTCGCAGCCATCGCCCCGGCGAGGTTCTGCTCTCCTGCACCTATGACTTCCGTTTCGGCCTGACCAGGCGCGACCTGCTCTCCTGGGCCGAGATCACCTACGGCGACGTCACCAACATCACCCACATTCCGGTTCGCATCGAGGACGACTCGATCAGCCTGAACGTAACCCACACCCTGGTCGTCGCCAACCGGACCCTGACCTCCGAGGACCTTCAGGAGCGTCTGCTCGACCGCTCCGGCGACCGTCCCCACCGGTACACGATCATCGCTCCGGCCGCCGACGATGTTTCCGAGGCCACCGTTGCCCGGAACCTGGCGACCGTCATGGCCAAGCTCTACCACGCCGACATCGACGCCACCGGCCAGCCGATGAGCCCGGACCCGTTCGACGCCGTGAAGAACGCGATCGAGCATTACCGGGTCGACGAGATCCTGATTTCGACCCTGAGCGGTGAAGAGTCCCACTGGCTGAAGGAAGACCTGATCGGCCGGGTGCGCGAGATCACCGAGAAGCCCGTGGTCCACCACGAGGCCGGCCGCCCGCCGGAGGCCGTCGCTGCCGTGGTCGCCGAGGGCGAAGCTCCCGAAGCCGCTGGCGCTGAAGATTCAACCGCGGAAGAGAACGAGGCATAGAGATGGAAAGCGCAAGCATCGCCGCCCACGGTCACGTCGACGACCACCATCACGGCCCGCCCGAGGCGCATCAGAGCGCCCGCATCGACCGCACGATCCTCGGCATCCTGCTTTTCATCCTTTCCGAGGTGATGCTGTTCGGCGCCTTCTTCGCCGCCTACTTCTTCCTGCGGGTCGTCGCCGATCCGGCTTCCTGGCCGCCGGAGGGCGTCGAGCTCCCGGTCCTGATCGCCGGCATCAACACCTGCATCCTGGTTTCCTCCTCGTTCACGGTCCATTACGCGCTCGAGGCGATCAAGCACAACAACCATCGCGGTCTGAAGCTCGGCCTGACCACGACCTGGCTCCTCGGCGCGACCTTCCTCTTCATCCAGATCAACGAGTACATCCACATCGGCTTCACGCCGCGTGACGGTGCCTTCGGTTCGATCTTCTTCAGCCTCACCGGGCTCCACGGCGCCCATGTCTTCGTTGGCCTGCTGCTCTTGACCTTCGCCAACATTCGCGCCTACCGCGGCCACTTCGGTCCGGAACAGAAGGACCACCTCGGTGTCGAGGTGCCAGGCATCTACTGGCACTTCGTCGACATCATGTGGATCATCGTGTTCCTCGCCGTCTACATCATCTGACCCGGCCATGAGCGAGCCCGAGGCCGGGGAAGGGGACGAATCCACCGAGGTGGAGCAGTCGCCGGTGCCCGCCCGGGGTGAGCGGTTCGGTTTCGATCTCGGCAATCCGGTCGAGCGGGAGAGTGCCGCATTCAGCTGGCTGATCGTGGTCATCATCGCCGCGGTAGCGGTGGGAGCGGTCGGCAAGCTGGTCTCGCCCCTCGCCGCGGTGATCCTCGTGCTGATCCTCCTGGGCATCGTTAGCGTGCCGATCTTCCGCGGCCTCAGGCACGGCCTCGGAAGCCCCGACGACGACGAGTAGCGCCGCTCCGTCAGCCCGGCTGGTTCAGATCGGGCCCGTGACCGCGACGAAGAGGTCGTTGACGTTGGTGCCGGTGGGTCCGGTGTCAATCAGGTCCTCAAGGGCCCTCAGCGGCTCCGAGGCGGCGTGTGAGGCCAGTGCGGACTCGAGGTCGAGGCCGAGTTCGCGGGCGCGTTCGGCGGTTCTGCCATCGCAGATCGCGCCCGCGAAGCGGGTGCTGCCATCGGAGCCGTCCGTGTCGAGGAAGACGGCGGCAGCCTGACGGCCTTCAAGCTCGGCGGAAGCGGCGATCGCCGCTTCCTGGTTGGGTCCACCAAGCCCCGGCTCCGAACGGCCCAGGGAGACCGTGCTTTCCCCGCCGCAGCCGATCAGGGCGGTGCCGGCGGGCTCCGCCCGCGCCAGACTGGCGATCGTCTTTCCCGTCTCCACGGCTTCTCCCTCGACCGCGGTGCCGACGAGCAGCGGCCTCAGGCCGATGGCGCCGGCTGCGTCGGCCATCGCCCGGCAGGCGCTCTCCCCGTTGACCAGCATCGCGGTACTGATCTCGATTCCGCCAAGATCGGGCGAGAGGGCGGCCGGGGAGCCGAGGTGGCTGATGATCGACCCGGGAACTTCATCGATCAGATCGAAGCGGCGCAGGATCGAAAGCGCCTGTTCGGGCGTTGAAGTGTCCTGGGTGGTCAGATCGGCCAGGACGTCCTGCGGATCCCCGGCCACGTCCGAGATCGTCAGATTCACGATCCGGGCCGGGGCGATGAGCTCGGCCAAACGCCCGCCCTTGATCCCCGACACATGCTTGCGGACGGTGTTGATTGCGGTGATCGGCATGCCCGATGCGATCAGCAGCTCGTGAAGGCGCCTCTTCTCGTCAAAGGTGACTGTTTCGGGAGGCAGCGTAAGCAGCGCCGAACGACCGCCGGTGAAGCAGGTGATCACCAGGTCGCCTTCGCAGGCCTCCGCGGCCAGCCCGGCGATCTTGCCGGCGGCGGCAAGCGAGTCTGGCGAGGGAAAGGGATGGTCGGACGTCATCACCTCCAGCCCTTCGAGTTCTGCTTCCTGACCGCGCTTCAGGACGATGGCACCACCGTCGATCCGGTCTCCGAGCACTTCCTCCAGGGCTTGGGCAACCGGGAGGGTCGCCTTGCCGCCCCCGAGGACTAAAAGTCGCTGGTCGGCGTCAAGCCGGTGAAGGACACCGTCGATCATCACGCCGTCCGGAGTGAGCCTCACCCTTTTGCGGGTTGCGGCGCCGCCGTCACAGGCGGCGAGTCCGGCTTCGGCGATCTGCAACGCCTTGAGGCGGAGCTCGCCGATTCCCTGTGCGCCGAGCTGATCCCGATTGCGAACCGAAGCGGCGTTTCCCTGCGCGTCCTTCGGCATCAGCGAGCAATCACTGGGAGGTCAGCCGGGGTTTCAGCCGGTGGGCGCCGCTTCGGGCTTGCGGATCAGCGCCCCCTTGGTGCCGGGAGTGATCTGACCGGCCGCGGCCACCGACCAGAGGACCGCCAGCCACAGCAGGGTCGCGACCACGACATGGACCCAGACCAGGCCCGCGGGCAGGTGCAGCAGCCACTGGGTGATACCGACCGCCAGCTGGAGGCAGATCAGGCCCAGGGTCACGATCAGCGGCTTCTGGGCGCGACGGTCGCCTCCCTGACGCCGGATGATGAAGATCACAGCGAGGACCGAGAGGCCGAAGATCACCGCAATCGCCGCGTGTCGCTGCACGACCCACTCGAGTGTGTCGGTGCCCTTGAAGTCAAAGCGCCGGACCAGCTCCTCGTCGTGGTCTCCCGGATGGGGACCGGAGGCGGTCGTGATCGTGCCGAGGAAGATGGTGAGCTGGCCGATCGGGATCAGCGCCCGTACTGCCCAGGTGCTGACCCAGTCGGTCGAGTAGCGCCTTTCGCCGGGCTCGTAACGGGAACACCAGAAGAGCGCGAAGGCGGCGTCGATCAGGATCATCGAGAGGATGAAGTGGAATATGACCAGCTCCGGGGGGAGGTGGTAGTAGACGACGAACGCGCCGAGGATGG
>JAIBCJ010000113.1 GCA_019694145.1 Solirubrobacterales bacterium
TTTTCGCGGCTGCCGCGGAGGCGGCGGAGGGGGCGGGTGATCTTCCACGAGGTGCTGTTCTTGACCTCGTTCAGTTCCCGTTCGAGTTCCTGGGTACGGGCCTCCCAGATGATCTCTCCGGCGCCGGCCATCAGGCGGGTCGCGGAAAGCTCGGCCTCGGCCCGGCGGGCTCGCTCCTCCCAGTCGGGCTCGCCGCCACCATTGTCGGAGAGCAGGTGCTGCCACTTGCGCGAAAGCTGCATGTGGGTGTCCACCCAGCCCTCCATCTCGGAGATCAACTCGAGTGAGTGGTGGTGAATGACCCGCAGGTCCTCGGTGACGATCTTCTTGCCGGCTTCCTTTACCTGCATCGAGATGTCGAAGTCGTAACCGTGAAGCTTGCCGCCGATCGTCTCGTCGAAGCGGAGGTTGTGAATGGCCCAGGGTGAGAAGGCGATCACGAAACCGTCGATTGAATCGACCTCACCGGTGCCGGCGAAGGAAGGCGTGTCTTCGTACACCCAGCAGATCGCCGGGATCTCGCCGCCGCCGAACTCCTGGTAGCGGTGGGTGTAGGAGGCCCAGGTGACCGCACCCTCCCACCAGGCGATCGACCGGACCCCGGTCGCACCGGCGCAGCCGACCAGAGCGACCTCGGGGTCGCTCAGCCCGTGGCGGATCTTCGTAAAGAAGTCGGGATCGACGATTTCGGCGTCCTGGTGGATCAGGACCAGCGCCTCGAGACCCTCGATTTCCTTCGCCTTGTCAAGCAACACGTTGTAGCTGCGGAAGATCGATCCGGCCGACGGGTAGATCAGCAGTTCGGTGTCCGGCTCGCGAATGCGCTCGATGCCGGGACCGGCATAGGCGTCGAAGATGTCCTCTTCGGTGATCGCGCTGCCGATGGCGATCATTGGTTTCTCCCCTGCGTGGGCTCAGTCATGGGCGAGCGCGAAGCCTATACTGGCCGCCCCCGCCGGTACCTTCCGGCCGGGCTTCTTATGTGGAGCGGGAAATCAGTCAGCGTGGTCCTTATGACCTACAACGAGAAGGACTCGATCCGGCATGTGATCGAGGACTTCGAGGCGACCGGGGTGGTCGACGAGGTGCTGGTGGTGAACAACAACGCCGCCAGGGGCACGGCCGAGGAAGTCGAGGCGACCGGTGCCCGGCAGGTCTTCGAGACCGATCAGGGGTACGGCCACGCGATCCGTCGCGGGCTCACCGAGGCGACCGGTGACCTGGTCGTCCTGGCCGAACCGGACGGCACCTTCCTCGCCACGGACATCATCAAGCTGCTCGCCTATTCGGATGAATGCGAGGTCGTGCTCGGGACCCGCACCACCAACGAACTGATCTGGGAAGGGGCCAACATGGACTGGTTCCTCAAGTGGGGCAACTGGGCCGTGGCGAAGATGGTCGAGCTGATCTTCAACACCAGCCACCTCAGTGACATCGGCTGCACCTACCGGCTGCTGAGCCGGGATGTGGCCCGCAAGTTCGCGGCCGAGATGCAGGTCGGCGGCTCCCATGCCGGCCCCGAGATGCTGATGCTGACCATCCGCGACGGGATCCGCTTCGTCGAGATCCCGGTCAACTACCTGCCGCGGGTCGGCAAGTCCTCGGTGACCGGCAGCCGCATCACCGCCTTCTTCCTCGGCCTGACCATGATCCGATTGATCCTGGGCTTCCGCTTCGGTCGCCGTTCCGTGATCTGACCGGCCGCCGGGTTCGGCCCTGCGGTTGCGCGCCAGTCCGGCTCCTTCTCCTTATTGCGAAGGCGACTGCTCGAAGACGTTCACCGTGACCGGGCGATAGCCATCCCAGGTCCTGGTTTCGGTCAGGTGCCAGCCCTTCGGAATGCCCCGGGTCGCACCTTCGGGCGCGTAAAGCCCGTCCTTGCTGGCATCGGTCAGGGGCGGGTTCCAGGTGACGGCGAAGACCTTTCCATCCTCCCGGGCTGCCTTGCCGAAGGCCTCGGCGATCTGCTCGTCCGGCGGCACTACCTGGGCCAGGACCGGCAGGAACGGCGGGTCGCCGATCGGCAGGTTCACGCGGTACTCGGGCCAGTCCTGTGACAGCTCGGTGTCGAGCTCGGTCAGCGGCACCGGGGTGAAATGGCTCGAGTCCATCACCACATCCCCCGGCCCGGCGTTGGCCTCGATGAAACGGGCCGCGCCGCCGTAACCGGTGCTGGCCAGGTCCGGGTCGGTCATCCGCACCGCCCCGATCAGGAAGGCGCCGACCGTCAATGCCGTCGCTACCGCGGCCAGCGAGAAGGCGGGCAGGCTGATCAGGGCCCCGATCAAGACCGGCAGCCCGGCCCAGGCCGGGGCGAGGTTGCGGGCGCCGAAAAGATCGGTGCCGAGCAGAAGCAGGAGCAGCTGCGCGACCGGAACCGAAAGGGTCATCAGGGCAACCAGGCTGAGCCCGGGCAGGACCGACTTCCCCCCGACCATCAGGTCCCGGTCACGAACCAGTTTCAGGACGACGCCGGCCAGCCCGACCGCAAGCCCGGCCGCGAAGAGGAACATCGCCAGCTTGCCGGGTACGGCTCCCGGCTCGATCAGCGGCTGGCCGACCAGCCACTGCTCGACCTGGGTGCGCTTCTGGTCGAAGCCGTCACCCTGGAGATGCTCCATCACCTCCTTGGTCGGGGAATCGTTGTCGGCCAGCATGCTCGGGATCCAGGGGAGGTAGGCGATCGCGGCGCAGAACGTGGCCAGCAGGGCCGGCTTCCTTTGCGGCGGGTGAAGGACCAGCAGCCACAGGAGCGCCGCGGCGAGCACGAAACCGCCCATGTAATGCGAGTACATCGAGAGCGCCGCGCAGACCGCGAAGAGCACCCACCAGCGCGTGCGGCCGGTCCGGATCGCCGCCAGCATCGCCAGGACCGAGCCGAGCAGGAAGAAGACCATCAGCGAGTAGGCCCGGCCGTTGGCCGAGAAGTAGGTCATGTACGGGCTGATCGCGACGATCAAACCGGCGAGCAGGCCCGTGGTGCGGCTGACCGTGCGGTAACCGAGCAGGGCCGACATCGGAATCGTCAGGGTGCCCGCAACCAGGGCCGGAATCCGGACCAGTTCCGGCGCCGAACCGAGCTGGGTGGTCAGCCAGCTCAACATGAAATAGAGCGGCGGGGTGATCTCGGCATTGCTCGAAACCAGGCTTACCGAGTCAAAGAAGCCGTTGTTCCCGACGATCCAGAGGGTGGAAAGCTCGTCGCCGAAAAGGGGGTTGCCCATCTGGATCATCCGCAGGCCGAAACCGGCCACGGCCAGCAGGCCGATCAGGACCGGAAATCGCCGGCCCGCTCCCAGCCATTTCTCGATCCGCTCGTTCACCGGTCGCTCTTTCCGGTTTGGCCGCTTCGCTCGAAGACCGTGACGGTGAGCGGTTCCAGGCCCGGGTACCGGTGGCTGGAGACGGGTTCCCAGCCGGGCGGGATAACGGCTGTCTGTCCGTTGACCTGGATTTCGTATCCGCCAGCCGCCCCGCCGCTCGTGATCTCCCGGGGCGCCCGGAAGTCATCGGCGGTCACCACCCGCACCGGACCCGCGCCGCTGAAGGCACGGTCGAGGATCTTCTGGGCGTCGTAGGTGGCGAAGAGCTGCTTGATGTAATCGGGGCGGTCCTCGATCGCGGTCATCTTGAAGACCGGCAGGTCGGTTTCCAGATAGGCGTCGAGCGAGGTCAGGGGCGCGGGGCTGGCGATCGAGGCGTCGAGGATCGTCCCCTTCTCACCCGAGTCGTCGAGCTGGTCGGCGACCCGGGAATAATTGATCGTCGAGCGGTTCGGGTCCATCAGGCGAATGGTCGAGACCATGAACCCGGCGATCATCAGGATCAAAAAGACCCAGCCGGCCCGGCGGCCGGCGGCGACGAAGACCGAACCGAAGAGGAATGGCATGCCGACCCAGGCCGGAGCCAGGTTGCGGGCTCCGAAGATGTCGGTTCCGAGGGCGAGCAGGACCAGAGTGCAGATGAAGACCGAGGCCACCATCGCCACCGCCAGCCAGACTCCGCGCGCCCTTTCGCCCTGCGGCAGATTCAGTCGGCCACCAGCCAGGCGCCAGGCCGCAGCGACCAGCCCGACCGCCGCCCCGGCCGTGGCGAGCATCATGTCCGGCCGGTGGAAGAAGGTCGGGGGGCTGGCCTCGATCCAGTGGAAGAAGAGCTGCTCGACCGCTTCCCGCTTGGCGGTAAACGACGACCCCTGCAGGGCCTGCATGATGTCGGCGGTCGGTGAATCGAGATCGGCCCGAAGCCCGGTGATCCAGGGCATGAACAGCAGGCCGGCCAGAACCGCAAAGCCGGCCATTCGCAGCCGCTGGGCGGGGAAGAACCAGAACACCCAGAGGACCTGGGCGAGAATCACGAAGCCCGCCGTGTACTGGCTGAAGAGCGCCAGGGCGGCGACCAGCGACCAGCCGGCCCAATGCCACCAGCGCCCGCCTTCCGCGGTCGCCTCGAGGATCAGCAGGGTGGCGAGCAGCAGCAGGAAGATCATCACCGCGTAGTTGCGGGCCTGGGCCGAGAAGTAGACGAGGAAGGGCGAGACGGTGGCGAGCAGGGTTGCGGCGAGGGCACCCCGGCTGCCGATCAGGCGGCGCCCGGCGGCGTAGACGAGCGGCAGGCTTCCGACCCCCGCCAGGAGTGACGGCAACCTGACCGAGGAGATGGTCGGACCGAAAACCGAGGTGATCTTGGCCAGCAGGAAGTAGAGCGGCGGGGTGATTTCGGCGTCGGTGTGAACGATCGAGACGACCCCGGCCAGATCGTTGTTGCGGACGATCCAGAGGGTCGATAGCTCATCGCCGAAACCCGACTCGCCGAACACGATCACGCGGAACAGGAGACCGGTGAGGGTGAGGACCCCCACGAGGATCCAGGGCATACGCCCGAGCTGCCCTTCCGCTCCGTCCACAGGAGGGCGCAGGTTACTACGGGCCTGATCGTCCTTCCTGTCAAGATTCGCCCCAATGGGCGCCAAGATCACCGGGGAAAGGGTCATGACGCCCGAGGGAGGGTTCAATCCGACCTGGCAGCGGCACGTCGCCGCCTACAAGCTGGCCGAACCCTTCTTCGGCCCCGGCCAGCTGCTTGACCTGGGCTGCGGGGTCGGGCACAGCTTCGACCTGCTGGCCCCGCGGAAAACGATCGGAGTCGACATCGACCCCGGCGCCCTGGAAGGCCAGGAGCGCGAGACCGTGGTCGCCGACATGCGCCGGATTCCCTTCGAGGACGGCAGTTTCGACTCGGTCCTTTCGGTCCATTCGGTCGAGCACGTGCCGGATCCGGAGAAGGTCGTGGCCGAGGTCTCCCGGGTGCTGCGGCCGGAAGGCGTCGCGGTTTTCGTGACTCCCAACCGGCTCACCTTCGGCCGGCCGGACGAGATCATCGATCCGTTCCATTTCATCGAGTTCGATGCGGCCCAGCTGGAGGCACTCTGCCGGGCCGGGTTCCGCGAGGTCGAAACCAGCGGCATCTTCGGCACCAGCCGGTACATGTCGATCCACGACGAGGAACGCGACCGCCTCGACCGGCTGCTCGGCCGGGATCCCTTGCGTTTGCGCCGCCTGGTTCCGGTCAGTGCCAAGCAGCGCCTCTATGACTTCATGTTGCGCCGCTCGCGCAGCCTCGATGACCCCCGGGCCGAGCAGATCACCGCCGATGACTTCCGGCTCGAATCGGAAGGTCTCGATCACTGCCTCGACGTGGTCGCGGTCTGCCGGGGTCCCCGCCAGTGACGGGGGCAGGCGCGTGACCCGGCTGAAGGTGGACTGGACCGGCGCCGCGGCAACCGAATGCGTCTGGTGCGGCCGGCCTCTGGACGCCCGGGCCCGGCGGCTGACCGGCCGGACGATCTGCGGCTCGTGCGGAACCGGGACCACCGACCCCTTGCCGGACCCGGAATCGCTCGATGCCGCCTACGGCGACTGGTACTGGCCCAGTTCGGGCAAACGCTTTGGCCTGGTCGGGGACCGCATGCTGCGCCGGTCGCGCGCCTCGATGGCAGCCCGGATCGATGAGGTGGCGCCGCCCGGGCCGGTCCTTGACGTGGGCGCCGGCGAAGGCACGCTGATCGACGCCCTCAAGGCAAGGGGCCGGGAAGCCCGAGGCCTTGAGCGGCTGCCCTCCCGCGAGGACATCGTCGACCTCTCGCTGCCGGAGGTCGAGCAGGACGATTTCGCGGCGATCATCTTCTGGCATTCACTGGAGCACCTGCCCGACTCGGGGCCGGTGATGCAGGCCGCCGCCGAACGGCTCAGGCCCGGCGGGGTCGCCTTCGTGGCGGTGCCCGACCTTTCCAGCCCCCAGGCCCGGTTCTTCGGCGACCGCTGGATCCACCTCGACCTGCCCAGGCACCTGGTCCACCTGACCACGGCCTCGCTGACCGCGGGGATGGAGGCGAACGGACTTGAGGTAACTGCCACCTCCCGCACCCGCGGCGGCCAGAACCTGATCGGCTGGCTGGACGGCTTCGTCGCGATGCTGCCGGGCGGGCTCAACCTCTACCAGGCGCTGCGCCGCAAACAGGCGAGGCGGATCCCCCTCAATCCGGTCCAGCGCCTGCTTTCGATCACCGCCGGCGTGCTCCTGGCCCCGGTGGCGCTAGTCTGCGCCGCGGTCGAGGTCGCCTGCCGGCGATCGGGAACCATCTACGTCGAGGGTCGCCGTGTCTGAAGAAGCAACCGAGGAAACCAGCCGTCCGAAGGTCATCGTGGTCATGCCGGCCCGGCAGGCCGCCGCCACCCTGAAGGCCACCTTCGACGAGATTCCCCGGGACGCGGTCGACGAGGTGATCCTGGTCGATGACTCCTCGACCGACGAGACCGTCGACCTGGCCCGCCAGCTCGAGATCAACGTGGTCTGGCATCCCCATCAGGTCGGCTACGGAGGCAACCAGAAGACCTGCTACCTCGAGGCGCTGCAGCGTGGCGCCGACGTGGTCGTGATGCTCCACCCCGACGGCCAGTACGAACCGGGGCTCATCCCCAGCATGATCGAACCGATCGTCGCCGACCAGGCCGACCTCGTGCTCGGTTCGCGCCTGCTCGTCGAGGGCTGGGCCCTTTCCGCCGGCATGCCGCGCTGGAAGTTCATCGCCAACCGCTTCCTCACCACGATCCAGAACCGGATCATGGGCACCCGCCTCTCCGAGGCCCACACCGGTTACCGCGCATACTCCCGCGAGCTGCTGCTCACGGTTCCGTTCCTGCGCAACTCGCTTGACTTCGTGTTCGATTCCGAGCTGCTTTACCAGGCCTCCTACTTCGGGTTCCGCATCCGCGAGGTTCCGGCCCGCTGCCGCTATTTCGACGAGATGTCCTCGGTCGGTTTCAGGACCGGGGTGGTCTACGGGCTGAAGACCCTATGGGCCGGATTCCGCCTGATCCTGCACCGGGCGCGGATCCTTCCCTCCCGCAAGTTCATCGCCTGAACCCCGGGGCACCAGCTCGACCACCTCGAGTCCGTCGCTGCCCCTGGCAACCGTCTTCAAATCGAAGCGCCGGCCGATCCGCGCCAATGCCATCAGCTGGATCACGGTCTGGCCGTCATCGGTGGTGAACTCGTCCGGCAACGCTTCCGGGTCCTGCTGAAGCAGGCTGAACTGGCGGAGTGCGCCCTGGTCGACCAGCATCCGGTCTCCGGACGCAAGCGAGTCGACCGCTTCCTCCATGACCGGAACATGCGGTCCCGGCACCCAGCTCGCCTCGTT
>JAIBCJ010000114.1 GCA_019694145.1 Solirubrobacterales bacterium
GGGTTTCCGGCCGGGGTGACGGAAACCCGACCCACCGCAGGCTGTAACCCGGATTGCCCGGGTGCGTAACCTGTATCTGCCCATGTTCGTACTGCTCCTGGCATTGCTGATCATCTGGCCGATCGCGGAACTTTTCGTGATGGTGCAGGTGGCCGACTGGATCGGCTTCTTCTGGATGCTGTTCCTGCTCTTCGCCTCGACCGTGGCGGGCATCATGATCCTCAAACACCGCGGCAGAGCGCACTGGCGCCGGTTCCGCGGGGCGATCGATGAGCGACGACCGCCAGCGAAGGAAGCCTTCGACGGGGTGATGATCACCGCCGGCGCGCTGCTTTTGATCATCCCCGGCTTCATCACCTCGGCGATCGGTCTTTTCCTGCTCTTCCCGCCGACCAGGTGGCTCGTTCGCCTGGTCGCGCTGACCCTCTTCGCCTCCAAGTTCAAGGTCGCGGCCACCACCGCGACCTGGAGCACTCGTGGCTACAACTACTACCGGGGCTCCCGCCAGGGTTCCTACGACATCGACGGCGAAGCGGTTGACGTGACCGACCGGCCCGACGGTGAGCCTCTCCCCCAGCTACGCTCCGGGTCAGAGCGCGGTGAAGACCAGATCGATCGAAATCCTTGACCCCGAGAGCGGACTCTTCGTCAGCCTGACCAGCGGCGGCAACGGCGCGATCATGCTCGGTGAAGATGTCGTCGCGGCGGCTCCGATCCCGGCCAACGGGCTCGACCCGCTGGTCGACGGGTCACCACTCGAACTGGAAACCGAACATGGTGAACTCGCCGTTTCGATCGAATCGACCGGGGAGCCGATCAGCTTCGACGGCGAGTTGACCGGCCGGCGTGAGGCCAGCCTGGTCAAGGCCCAGGGACGCCTCGTCCACCGCGACCAGGAGATCGGCCTTGATTGCCGCGGGGTGCTCCACCGGCGTGAGGAGGACGCGCCGGAAACCGCCGGCCTGAGCCGCGACGCGACGATCATCCTTGCCGACGGCGGGCTGATCTGTATCGCCGCGGCCGCCCCGGAAGGTGACTTCGACCACGGTGACGAGGAGACGGTGGCGGCGATCACCCACCCCGGTGGTTACATCGAATTCGATGAAGTCCTGCTTTCGACCGAGTACGACACGGCCGGGCGCCAGCGTCGGGCCACCCTCGAGCTCTGGCCGGCCACCGACGAGGTGGCCGCGCTTCACGGTGCCGGATCGGTGATCGCCGGCTGCACCGCGAAGGTCGGGGGCTCGACGATCAACACCGCCCTCTTCCGCTGGTCGCTCGATGGCCACCTCGGCCTCGGCCGTTACGAGATCACCCGTCCCGCGGCGGTAGCGGTCGCATGAGCCAGATCAAGATGGTCATCTCGGATTTCGGCGGGGTGCTGACGACCCCGCTGGTCGAGGCATTCGCTTCGGTGCAGGATCGGGTCGGGATCCCGCCCAAGACCTTCG
This sequence comes from Solirubrobacterales bacterium, assembly GCA_019694145.1. Taxonomy (GTDB): domain Bacteria; phylum Actinomycetota; class Thermoleophilia; order Solirubrobacterales; family 70-9; genus 67-14. The sequence goes on from JAIBCJ010000114.1 coordinate 1,452, forward strand.
GCGAGGCGCTGCGGGCGCTGAACGAGAGGGAGGGCACCAATCCGCTCTTCGAGCTCGAGTGTGGCCGGATCACCGAAAAGGAATTTCAGGTCCAGCTGGCGGATGGCCTCGAGCCGTTGCTCGGCCACCGGCCGGAAATCGAGGACTTCGGCCTGCTGCTCTTCGAAGCCCTTGACCCGAACCCGGGCATGATCGACCTGATCCGGGAGGTCCGCCGGGACGGCATCCGCACTTCACTTCTGACCAACAACGTCAAGGAGTGGGAAGTCAAATGGCGCTCGATGATGCCGATAGACGAGCTCTTCGAGACCGTGGTCGACTCGGCTTTCGTCGGCTGCCGCAAGCCGGATCCGCGGATCTACAACCTGACCCTGGAACGGGTCGGCCTCGACCCGGAGGAATGCATCTTCATCGACGACATGAAGATCAACATCGATGCCGCGAACGAACTCGGGCTCCACGGGGTTCACTTCCGCGAAACCGCACAGGTCCGGGCCGAAGTGCACGACCTGCTGGCGTAAACAGGGTTTCGCCTGGCTTTACTTCGGGCGGAGCCCCTCCCGCTCGGAGGTCGGGAGGGGCGCCGTACCGAAGTGGCTCAGACTAGTCCGGGCCGTTCGTCCCCGAGTCGGGAACCCGGCCCTCGAAGGCCAGGCCGGCACACAGCCAGGCGAAGGCGACCAGCATCACGAAGGCGAGCACGAAGTCACCCGTTGCGTCCTTCACGATTCCCAGGAACAGGGGCGGGAAGAAGCCGCCGAGGCCACCCACGGCGCCGACGATGCCGGTTGCGGCACCGGTTGCGTTCGGGAAAGTGAGCGGCACCAGCTTGAACACGGCGCCGTTCCCGAGACCGAGGAAGAGGGCCATGGTCAGGCAGAAGACGGTGGTCAGCCACATCGTCGGAACCGAGGCCTGCCAGGAGAGGCCGACCGCGTCGATGCCGATCCCGAGGAAGGCGACCGCCAGTACGCGGTTGCCACCGATCCGGTCCGAGAGCATGCCGCCGACCGGCCTGATCGCGGTTGCCAGCAGGGTGAAGCCGGCAGCGCGCAACCCGGCGTCGGTGAGCGAAAGGTCATACCAGTCGACCAGCAGCTTCGGCAGGTATAGCGCCATGGCGACGAATCCACCGAAGGTCACGAAGTAAAAGAGCGCCAGTCGCCAGAGTTTCCAGCCGGCGCCGAGCACCTCGCGGTAGCGGGTCGGCGGCGCCTTTTCGACCGGTGCCTCCCGGGCCATCGACATCCAGATCAGCGCGTAGACGCCGATCACTGCGGCGAAGACGAGTCCCGCCACACCTTCACTGGTGGCGTCGCGGATCGCCGGAATCGAGAAGGCGGCAACCGCGGTGCCGATGTTGCCCATGCCGTAGATGCCGAGCGCGAAGCCCTGCTTCTGCGGCGGGTACCAGCGGGCGACGAACGGAATGCCGACCGCGAAGGATGCTCCGGCGGCGCCGAGCAGGAAGCCGGCGCCGAGAATGGCCGCGTAGGACGATGACCCGGCAGCGAATCCGACCAGTGCCGCGGCTGCGGCCGAGTAGATCAGCATCCCGGTGAAGACCTTGCGGCCACCGATCCGGTCGGTGAGGATGCCGAGCGGGATGCGGAGCAGCGAGCCGAGCAGGACGGGGATGGCGATCGCGATCGAGGTCTGCAGGCTGGAAAGGTTGAGCGGCGGATCCTTGAACGACGGCGCGAGCGGGGCAAGGAACCCCCAGGCCGCGAAGCAGAGCGCGAATCCAACCGTGGCGAGAGCCAGGTTGCGCCCTGCACCGGGTTTGAGTTCAGTTTCCATCGGATTCTCCTGTTGGTGTGTTAGTGGAAAGAGGGTTGAGTCGCGGCTACTCGCCTTGCGCGGCCCGCGAACGACCGCCGGTCGTTCCAGTTGGTTTGGGGCCGGAGGGGATGCTGGGTCCGTAGTCGAGGTTTCCGCTGCCGTAGCTCTTTGACTTGGCGGCTGCCACCTGCGGCTTGCGCGGGCGGTAGATGATCGGGCTGCGGCGGGGGTAGTTGATCGGAACGGTGAACGCGTGAACAAGCCGGCTGAAAGGCCAGGCTGCGTAAAGGAACCAGACCGCGATCACATGGATCTGGAAGATCGTCGCGACTCCCTCGCCGGTCATCAGCGAAGGATCTGGCTGGAAGATGAATATCTGGCGGAAGTAGGGGGCGACCGACTCGCGGTAATTGACCGTGTCGGGGATGTTGACCAGGGTCGCGATAAGTCCCGTGGCGATCCCGACCGCAAGGAGGCCGAAGATCAGCAGGTCCATGTTGGTCGTGGTCACCCTTACCCGCGGGTTGGTGAAGCGGCGGTACATCAGGGCGACGAATCCGACCAGGACGGCGATGCCCGCCGAGATGCCGCCGGCCACAGCCAGCACGTGGTAGGCGTCTTCGGAAATGCCGACCGCGTCGGTCCAGGAAGCGGGGATCAGGATGCCGAGCACGTGGCCGCCGATTGCGGCCAGCACGCCGACGTGGAAGACCACACTGGCGAACCTGAGTACCTTGCCTTCGAGCAACTCGGTCGAGCGGGCGGTCCAGCCGAACTGGTCGTTCTTGCGGCGCCAGATCAGGCCGCCGATCCCGATCGCGAGAGCCACGTAGGGCAGGACGACATAAACCGCGGTGGCCGGGGCACTGGTCGCGATCAGACTCAACTTCGGCCTCCGATCATCGGCAGGGGAACCTCCCCCGGTTGGCTGGGCATGACTTCGGGCGGCGCGAACGGCTCCATGCCGACCTCCTCGCTCGGCGGGCCTTCTTCGGCCAGCCGCTTGATCCGGTTGATCTGGCGCCGGGAGAGGCCCGGCATCCCGTCCCGGATCACGTCGAAGAGCGACGCCCAAGGGCTTCCCGAGCGGATCAGGCCCGCCCGGATCAGTTCGATCGATTCGCGGTGCCGGTCAAGCAAGTCCCCGCCTTCCTGGCCGGGCGCCAGGGTCGCGAACTCGAGCATCAGCGGCAGGTAGTCCGGCAGCTCGCCTTCTGAAAGCTCGAGGTCGGCGTCGCGGTAGACGTTCTTGATCTTGAGCAGGGCCAGGCCGCGCTGCCGGCTGTCGCCATAGAGCTGGTAGGTGAGATGAAGGCTGTGACGCCGGTCGAAGTCGAAGTTGTCGACGTAGGACTGGCGGAGCTCCGCGAGGTCCTGCGAGCGGTACCAGTCGAGGAACCCGCCCAGCGTCGCGCGCTGGGAGCCCGACGCGGGACCGACCTCTTTCGGATCCACGCTCCGCAGCGCGTCGACCAGTTCGGGCTCCGGGTACTGCAGGAGCAGCGAGACGACCTTCAGCGGATGAACCTGCTCAGACATTGCCGCTTCCCGCTCCGGCCGAACCGGGCTGGCCACCATGCCTGGTCAGCAGGTCGCGCACGTCGAACTTCGGGTCGGGCTGTTCGGGGGCAAGCGCGCCGGTTTCCGGGACTTCACCGTCCCGCGCGGCGGCCAGCGCACCCGTGAACGGGTCCGGTGCGCCGACTCCGGCCATCTCTCCCATGCCAGGGACCGGTGCCCCGTTGGCGAAATCGATCCCGCAGGATCCCTGATCGATGAAAGCGTCCCCGGAAACCTCGCCGTGACGCTTCGGGATCACGTACCGGTCGTCGTAATCGGCGATCGCCACCATCCGGTACATCGCCTCGAGCTCATGCGGCTCCATGCCGGCCTCGGTTGCGATCTCGGGCCGGGCCTCGTTGCCGAGGTTGAGATCACGCATGTACCGCCGCATCGCGACCAGCCGCTGAAGTGAATTGCGGACCGGCTCGACATCGCCGGCCGAGAGCATCGAAGCCAGGTACTCGACCGGGATCCGCATCTCGTCAATCGCCGCGAAGACATTTTCGGCGTCGGCGTCTTCGCCATCACGGACCAGCGCCTTGCCGACCGATTCCATCGGTGAGAGCGGCGGCACGTACCAGACCATCGGCAGCGTCCGGTACTCGGGGTGGAGCGGCAGGGCGATCTTCCACTTCTTCGCCATCGCGTAGACGGGCGAGTACGAAGCGGCGTCGATCCAGTCGGCCGGGATGCCGTCCCGCAGTGCCTGCTCGCGGACCTCGGGGTCATCCGGATCCAGCATCAGGTCGAGTTGGGCGTTGAGCAGGTCATGCTCGTTCTCGACCGAGGCAGCCGCCTCGACCCGGTCGGTGTCGATCAGGACGACGCCCAGGTGACGCAGCCGGCCGACGCAGGTTTCCGAGCAGACGGTCGGCATGCCGGCCTCGATCCTCGGGTAACAGAAGTTGCACTTCTCGGCCTTGCCCGTGTTCCAGTTGAAGTAGACCTTCTTGTAGGGGCAGCCGGAGACGCAGAACCGCCAGGAGCGGCAGGCGTCCTGGTCGACCAGGACGATCCCGTCCTCCTCGCGCTTGTACATCGCGCCGGAGGGGCAGGAGGCGACGCAGGACGGGTTGACGCAGTGCTCGCAGATCCGCGGCAGGTACATCATGAAAGCGTCCTCGAAGCCCTGCTTGACCTCTTCCTGGATGTTGCGGAAGTTCGGGTCAAAGGCGGCGTGTTCGGCCGAGCCGGCGAGGTCGTCTTCCCAGTTCGGACCCCACTGGATGTCGAGGTCGTCACCGGTTACCTGCGACTTCGGCCTGGCGACCGGCTGGTGCTCGCTCGATGGCGAGGAGATCAGCTTGTCGTAGTCGTAGGTCCAGGGGTCGTAGTAATCGTCAAGTTCCGGCAGGTCCGGGTTGGAGAAGATGTTGAGCAGCTTGTGAAGCGGCCCCCCTGCCCTCAGCTTGAGCCGGCCACGGCGGTCCAGCTTCCAGCCGCCCTTCCATTTCGACTGGTCTTCGTAGTCGACGGGAAAGCCACGACCCGGCTTGGTTTCAACGTTGTTGAACCAGACGTACTCCATGCCGCGCCGGCTGGTCCACACGTTCTTGCAGGTCACCGAACAGGTGTGGCAGCCGATGCACTTGTCGAGGTTCATGACCATGCCCATCTGGGCCCGGACCTTCACTGGTAGCGAACCTCCTCCTGGCGTTTGCGGATCATGATCAGCTGGTCACGCTGTGTCCCGCAAGGGCCGTAGTAGTTGAACCCGTAGGAGAGCTGGGCGTAGCCCCCGATCATGTGGGTCGGTTTCATCGAAATCCGGGTCAGTGAGTTGTCGGTGCCTCCGCGCTGACCGGTCACCTCCGAAATCGGCACGTTCACGTGACGGTCCTGCGAGTGGTAGAAGAGCGCGATCCCCTCGGGCACCCGCACCGAGACCGCGGCCCGGCAGGAGACGGCGCCGTGTGAGTTGTAGACCTCGAGCCAGTCGTTGTCCTTGACCTCGACCCGCTCGGCGTCCTTCTCCGAGATCCACATCACCGGGCCACCGCGGAACAGGGTCAGCATGTGGAGGTTGTCCTGGAATTCGGAGTGGATCGACCATTTCGAGTGCGGGGTCAGGTACCGGACTGCGACCTCCAACGGATCGTCCGGTGACCGCTCGTCGCCGCGCCGGATCACCTGGGCCGAGCGGACTGGCGGACGGTAGGCCGGCAGGCCCTCGCCCATGTCCAGCATCCAGGCGTGATCCACGTAGAAGCTCTGCCTGCCGCTCAGGGTCCGGAACGGGATCAGGTGCTCGATGTTCGAGGTGAACGGCGAGTAGCGGCGCTCACGAGATTCCGAGCCTGACCATTCGGCCGAGGCATGGACCTTGCGCGGCTGAATCCGCAGGTCGCTGAAGTTCATTCGCTGGTCGATGTGCTCCTCGGAGATCACGGTCAGGTCCTTGCCGGTCCTTGCCCCGAGCGCCTTGAAGGACTCGTTGGCGATCCGGCCGTTGGTCGTGCCGGACAGGGCGAGGATCACCTCGGCCGCGTCGATGTCGGTCTTGATCGCCGGGCGACCCGCGCCGGGCCCTTCCCGCACGACGCCGTTCCGCTTGGCCAGATCACCGATCTCGATCTCCGGCTTCCAGCTGACACCCTTGGCGCCGATGCCGAGCTTCTCGACCAGCGGGCCGAGCGCGTTCATCTTTTCCCCGACCGCGGTGAAGTCGCGTTCGACCTCGATCAGCTTCGGCATCGTCTTGCCCGGGATCGGTTCGCATTCGCCCAGTCGCCAGTCCTTGACCACGCCGCCCGGCTGCGCCAGTTCCTCCGGCGTGTCGTGGAGCAGTGGCGCGGTGACGATGTCGGTCCTCGTGCCGAGGTGGTCGAC
>JAIBCJ010000005.1 GCA_019694145.1 Solirubrobacterales bacterium
CCTGGCCTGGATCGCGATCCGCCGGTTGGCGGCCGGTGACTTCTTCGCGGCCCGGAGAGTCCTGGCCAGGGCCTGCCGCGCTTCCCGTCTGGCCCGTGCCCTCGCCTGCCTGGCGGCAAGCGCGGCCTTCTGGCGGGCGGCCGCCCTGGCTTTGCGGGCTGCCGCACGATCGGCAGCCCGTTCCCGGGCCGTGGTCGCTTGGCCGGATTTGGCGGCGGCGTTTCCGCCCCCTTCCTGGTCCGTGGATGAACCACAGCCCGCGACAAGGCTGGCGAGGAGCAAAACGGCCGCCCCGAAGCGGGCCGCCGGGATCAACGGAAACTGACCTGCTTGATCACTTTTCGCTGATTGCCAGCGGCGTCTCTGGCGATCAGCTCCAGTCGCGCCCCGGAGATCCGCCGCTGCCTGATCCTCTTGCGGTAGCCCTCCTTGATCTTCAGGCGAATCTTTTTGGCGCCCGGACGGTGAAGGGTGAGCTTCAGGGTTCCGAGCGTCACTTCGCGTGTGCCGCGGCCCTGCCGGCGGCGCAAGGGCGCGATGAGCCGGGCCTCGACATCGACCGGGAAGCTCTGGTCGTGAACATCGATCTGGAAGGCCTGGCCGTTCTTGACGAGCCCGGCGAGGCTTGGCATCCCCAGCGTCCGCACCTTGACCAGCGGCTTCTTGTGATCGACCGGCTTTTCGTCCTCCCGCAGTTTCCGGAAGGGGCCGCTGATCTCGTAGATGATTCCGGCGGACACGGTTTCACCGGGGAACTTCGCCCGTTGTGAACTGAAGTAGAGCCGGCTTCCGGTCGGGTCGAATACCGGCCCGGTCAACTCCGAATCCTTGTGGCCGCTGGCCGGCGCCTCGCAGAAGGCGGCCGCCTCGCCCTCGGCCGAGATGATGCAGACCTGCAGGCCGTTGACGGCATTGCCGCCCGGGTCCTCGCAGACGAAAAGGTCGCCGGAGATCGGTGAGACGGTCACGTTGTCGGTGTCATGGAGGGGAGCTTCGTCGCCGAGGGCGACCCCGTCATAGAGCACCTCGAGATGAGCCGAAGCCGGGTGATAGGCATAAACGCGGTCGTCCTGGGTGGTCGAGAAATAGACCTTCCCGGCGTCAAACCACATCCCTTCGCCCCGCCGGAAATGAGTCGCTGCCTCGACCTGATGACGTGTGGGAACCGAGCCGGCGTACTGGGGGTCCGGGACCGCATGCCAGGTGACGGTTCCGTCGTTAGCGACCGAAGCGACGTCGAGCCGGCCGGAGGAAAGGTCCGGGTACCGGTCGGGAGTGAAGCGGTAAAGACAACCGTCCCCGAGATCCTCGGTCAGGTAAACCTGCTTGCCGGCCGGATCGACGCAGCAGGCCTCATGCTTGAACACGCCGAGCGCCGGGCGTTCGATCCAGTTGCTGCCGTCGAACGGTTTCCGGCCTTTGGGGTCACATTCGAAAACCTTGCCGGTCTCGATCTCCTCGCAGGAAAGCCAGGTTCCCCACGGGGTCACGCCGCCCGCGCAGTTGACCCAGGTTTCCTTGAGGATCGGGTAGGCGTCGACCACTTCGAAATCCTTGTTGAAGCGGATCGCTCCGGCTCCGATTTCGGCCAGGCCCGGCAGGTAGGGGGCCTCGCTGTTCGAAACGAGGATGAAGCCGCCGTCGCTGGTCTTGAAGGAGCCCATGCCGTCGGGCAGGATGTGAAACTGGTACGGGCGGGGCCCGATGTTCTCACCGGAGCGGGCGATCTTTCGGGAAGTGAAGCCGGCGGGGAGCCGGAGGCCGTTGGCATCCGGGGTCCCGAGCGGACCGTAGGGGCCGTCGCCGATCACCGCCGGAGCGCCCATCGCGTCGATTGCCCGGCCCAGCAGGCCGCCGGCCAGAGCCATTCCCCCGGCGGCGCCAGCCCCGGCCCGCAAGGCGTCTCTTCGAGTCAGTCCTTCAGTCACTTCCTCTGACATACCCACTCCCTGGAAATCGTAGAAAAACTCTCCCTGAAAGCAGGCTACCGGTCAGGGCAAGGCCAGGGCAACACAAGTCATGGGCGGGCGGTGGTCCCTCGCGCCGCCCGGGGCACCTACCTGGGTTCCCAGGCGTCCTTGTCATCGGCCAGCCGCTGAACGTTGTCCGGGAGGTTCCCGGAGACGAGGTCGGCGAGGCTGGTTGATTCCAGCACGTCACGGAGGCTGGCGCGGACAGCAATCCAGACATTCTGGAGTTCCCTGGCGCTGCCGGTGTAGGTGATCGACTCGGGCGGAGCCGACTGGACGTGGGCGATCGGACCTTCGACCGCGCGGATCACGTCGGCGATCGAAACGTCTTCGGCCGGCTTGGCCAGCCAGTAGCCACCCTTGGCGCCGCGACGGGCGCGGACGATCCCCGAGTGCTTCAGGTCGAGCAGGATGTGCTCGAGAAACTGAAGCGGGATGTCCTGGGAATCGGCGAGTCGTTCACCCTTGACCGGCCCGTCCGGAGACGCGGCGAGTTCGGCAACTGCCCTGACGGCGTAATCGGCCTTGGCGGAGACGCGCATGGGCCTAGTAAATCAGCCCGAACCGGCGCGGGTCCGCAGGCTGCCGGGCCCGGTCACGGTATTTCGCGATCAAATCGGTCAGCAGAATCGGGAATTTCGCTTCCCGAGGCGCGGAAGGCAGTGCTAATCGGCTTCCGGGGGCTGTTTCCCGGCTGCCCGCTGTTCCGCGGCGATCGCTTCCGGGGGCCGGAAATGCTGGTACCACCGCGGTGCCATCAGGATCAGCGCGAAGCCCATGCCGGCCACCACCGCGGCGATCGGCCAGACCACGGGGTCGCCCTTCTGAACGGTGAAGATGCCGGAGAGAATCAGCACCAGGCCGAGGGCGATCCGGATCCCGTCCTGGTTGACCCGGTTCATCAGTGACGCGCCCACCACGACGCCGGGGACCGACCCGAGCAGAATGTTGCCGACCAGGCCGAGGTCCACGTTGCCGTGGCCGAAATGGGCAATCCCTGCGGCCCAGAGCACGATTGCCGCGTGAAAGACATCGGTTCCGACCACGCGCTTGGGGGTCAGTCGGAAGACGGCGATCAACAGCACCGCGATCACCGTTCCGGAGCCGGCCGAGGTGACGCCGATCACGAATCCGGTGGTGGCCCCGATCGTGACGGCGGCGACCTTGTGCCGGAGTTCGATCTTGAAGTCATCCCGCTCGCTGATAGTGCGGGCGAGGATCAGCGCCCGGCCGAGCGTGATGATGCCGACCATGAGCAGCGTCCCGCCCAGTACGGCATAGACCAGCGAATCGAGCTTGTCTTCACCGAGCCGGTCCTGAAGCCAGGAAACAAGCTGAACTCCAAAGACCGCGGCCGGCACGGACCCGCAGGCGAGCCAGAAGACGAGGCCCATGTTGACCGTCTTCATCTTGAAGTGGCGCCAGCCGCCGACCGTCTTGGTGACCGCGGCGTAGAGGATGTCGGTGCCGATCGCGGTGGTCGGCGAAACCCCGAACAGCAGGATCAGGAGCGGAGTCATCAGGGCACCGCCACCCATCCCGGTCATGCCGACCAGGACTCCGATGCCGAAGCCGAAAAAAAGGATCGCTATTGAAAAGTCCACTGGGTTCGCTGAGGCAGGATCGATGCTGTGACGGTGCTGGCGCGCCGGGCTAGGAGCGCTCCCGACTCTCCTTACTTGTTTAGTAAGGAATGCGGGAATGTCGGCATCCTAGTGGTTTGGGCAGCGGACCTACAATCCCGGCGATGACAGCAACCGTTTCTGCCCGCGGGCTGACCCACAGATTCGGACCGCTGGACGTCCTGGGGGGAGTCGACCTCGAGATCGAAGCCGGCGCGTTGCTCGCCCTGGCCGGGCCCTCGGGATCCGGCAAGTCGACCCTGCTTGAAATCACCGGGGGCCTGCGGGAGCAGTCCGGCGGACTGGTCGAAGTGAACGGCAGCGCCGACGCCGCGGGGCGGCTGCGAGGCTGCGCCTGGATGCCGCAGCGCGACTGCCTGCTGCCCTGGTATTCGGCCCTGGACAACGCCAGCCTGGCCCTGGTCAACCAGGGGAAATCCCGGCGGGAGGCGAGAAAGTCGGCGGCGGAACGGTTCGAGCACTTCGGCCTGGAGGGTTTCGAGACCGCCCGCCCGGACGAGCTTTCCGGTGGCATGAGGCAGCGCGTCGCCTTCATCCGCACCCTCCTTTCCGCCAAACCGGTACTGCTGCTCGACGAGCCGCTCGCCGCGCTCGACGCGATCACCCGGGCCGAGCTGCAGGAATGGCTGACTCCGGTGCTCCGGGAAAGCGGGGCAACGGTGCTGCTGGTGACCCACGACGTCGAGGAGGCGATCTACCTGGCCGACCGGGTCACCGTCCTCTCCCCCCGGCCCGGGCGGAGCATCGCCACGATCGACGGGATGAGAGGCAGCCCGGGCCGCCGCGACGAGGTGGTCAGCTCGCCGGCCTTCAACCGGAAGCGCGAGGAGCTGCTGGGGCTGCTTCGCAGCGACCAGGCCCGGGGGGCAGCCCGTTGAAGGCAAGGATCTGGCTGCCTCCGCTTCTGCTGGTCCTCTTCCTGCTCGGCCTCTGGCAGCTGGCCGCTTCGAGCGGCTTCCTCGCCGACGTGCTCGGTCTCGAGGATTTCCTCGTGCCCGCACCATCGGAGATCGCCGATGTGCTCTGGCAGGACCGCGACCTGATCTTCGACAACGCGGGCACGACCCTGGTCGAGATCGCCGCCGGCTTCGGCCTGGCCCTGATCTCCGGCCTCGCGGTGGCGGTCGCCTTTCGCGGTTCGGACCTGGTCCGGCGGGCGGGCTACCCGCTGGTGGTCGCCTCCCAGACCATCCCGGTTATCGTGATTGCCCCGGTTCTGGTGGTCTGGTTCGGCTACGGGATCTGGCCGAAGCTGCTCATCATCAGTCTGATCTGCTTCTTCCCGATCACCGTCAACACGCTGGACGGCCTCCGCCGGGTCGACCCGGAAGCGGTGCGGATGATGCGCTCACTGGACGGCTCCCGGATGACCATCTTCCGGCGGGTCGAGGTGCCGACCGCCCTGCCCGGGGTATTCACCGGGGCGAGGATCGCCGCCGCGGTCGCCGTGATCGGTGCGGTCTTCGGCGAATGGGCCGGATCCGACAAGGGGCTGGGGCACCTGATCCTCCAGGACAACGCCCAGCTGATGACCGCGCGCATGTTCGCCTCGGTCTTCGTGCTCTCCCTGATCGCGATCAGCCTTTACGCCCTGATCGGCCTGCTGGAACGGGCTGTCGTGCGTTGGCGGTAGCTGGCGGCAATAACCTCTATAGGCTCCTTCCCATCCTGTTCACGTCCCCGGAGATGACTTGAGACGATTCTCACTGCTCCCCCTCGCAATCTTCGTTGCCCTCGCGGTCACCGCCTGCGGCACCAAGTCGGAGGAAGTGAACCCGGTCCGGGATCCCCTGACCGTGGCGATGGACTGGTACCCCAACCCCGATCACGCCGGCTTCCTGGTCGCCGAGAAGCAGGGCTACTTCGAGGATGCCGGGCTCGACGTTTCGCTCGATTCCCCGACCGATCCCTCGCTCCCGATCAAGCTCGTCGCCGCCGGCAAGGCCGACCTCGCGCTTTCCTACGAGCCGGAGGTGCTGCTGGCCCGCGAGCAGGGTCTCGACGTGGTTTCAGTTGCGACGGTGATCGGCCGGCCGCTCACCTCGATGATCTGGCTGAAGAAGTCGAAGGTGAAGAGTGTCAGGGACCTCAAGGGCAAGACTGTTTCAACCGCCGGGATTCCCTACCAGGACGCCTACCTGAAGACGATCCTCTCGCGGGCGGGACTGAGCGAGAACGACGTGAAGAAGGTCGGGGTCGGCCAGGGCCTTCTGCCGTCGATCGTCAGCGGCCGGGCCCAGGCGACGCTCGGCCCCTTCTGGAACATCGAGGGAATCGAACTGAAGAAGGAAGGCCTCAAGCCGACCGTGAGCCCGGTCGACAAGCTCGGCGTCCCGACCTATAGCGAGCTGGTCCTGGTCGCCAAGGGCAGCCGGATCGACGAAGACCCGGACCCGATCCGCCTCTTCATCACGGCACTCGGCCGGGGAACCGGTTTTGCGGTCTCCCATCCCAACCAGGCAACCAGCACCGTGCTCGAAGCCAATGACGCCCTGAAGCCCGAGGTCACGGCCGCCCAGATGAAGGCGACCCTGCCGCTGCTGGGCGCGCCCGGAGGCGCGAAGGACGCGGTTCCGTTCGGTCACCAGAGCACCGTGAAGTGGCAGGCATTCATCAACTGGATGGTCCAGCAGGGAGTGCTGGCCAACTCGCAGCGCGCGGTCGACGCCCTGACCAACGAGCTTCTGCCCAGCAAGCGGATAGACGTGGATCAGTAAGTACGCATTCCGGTCTGCGCCGGAATGCCAATGAAACCCGTGCGTCCGTTCAGGACATCAACGACTTGATGAACGGACTCCGTTATGCGGCGGGTCGCAGCTGCTGGCGGATCCGGGCCCGGTTGCCCGGGCCGTGAACCGCCGAGCCGTAGGCCATGGCGATGTACTCGCCGGCCAGGCCCCGCCAGGGTGCGTACGGGGCATAGAACTCTTCAACCTCTTCGACCTCGGCCAGCCGGCCCAGGCCTTCGAGGTAACCGACCAGTTTGACCTGGCTGAGGTCGCCGGCCAGCAGCGCGTCGGGCTCACCGCGGCCACGCAGGGCCAGGCAGGCGATCGTCCAGGGGCCGATCTCCGGGATCGCCAGCAGGCGCTTGTCCCCGGCTGGGTCCGCCGGGTCGACCCGGCCCGAGGCGACCTCGCGGGCAACCTTGACCATGGCGATCGAACGCCGTGGACTGAGCCCGCAGGCCTCGAGAGCGGCCGGAGCGGCACCGGCGATCGCCGCGGGGGTGGGCACGGTCATGAGGCTCGGCTGTTTCCGGCCGCGAGGCGAGCGGGGAAGCCGGTTTCGGCCGTCATCGGCGCCGAGCGCCACACCGGGCGAGAGGCGGACCCCGAAGCGGCGGATCAGCTGCCGCTGGATCCGGGCCGCCCGGCTGTACTCGATCAGTTGCTCGGTGATTGCCCAAAGCAGGGCCTCCCAGGCGACCGGCCGCCGCATCGGCCGGTACTGGAGACGACCGTTCAGGGCCCGGCCGAGCAGCGGATCCTCGCGAAATGCGTTGCGGAACCCGGCCAGGTCGTCGTCAACTCCGAGGCTGAAGCGCAACCTGGAGATCCCCTCCTCGAGCGCCGGTTCCCCCGCCTCCTTCAGGCAGGGCGAGCCCGGACCTTCGAGCAGAGCCGGATCGACCGGTTCGGCCGCGAAGACGAACTCGCCACGGGCTGCCTCGCGGACCCGGACGATCATCGCTTCATCGGAAAGGATCAGCAGCCGCTCAAGCCAGGGGCCACGCAGCCTGAAGACCAGGTCACCGCCAACCAGGCGGGGCATGCGTAGCGGTGCAACGGGCCTGACCACGCGCTCGGCGATCACCGCACCACCCCTATCGTCCGAGGACGTGGACGTCAACCAGAAAAGAGCGACTGGCGACCACGTTGGCCGGGCGCGCCCGGCGGCCCAGCTTGCGGGCCTTGCGCCTGGAGCCGCCGCTGACGGCCCGCACGGCCGCCACGGTAGCGGCACCGGCAAGTGCACCGCCGGCCACGGCGATGGCCGCGGTCGTTACCTCGTTCTTCAACACTGGAAGAGCCCCGCCAGACTCGTATTCGCGAGGAAGTGCGCGAACTTCGCCACCGCTCTGCGGCGCCGGAACGTCCTCCTCGGAAATCAGTTCACCATCAACCTCTTCAGCCACGACCGCCAATCTACAGTCGCCATCGGCGGTCACTTGACATAAGTCCGCAAATACCGACGATTCAAACCCCGCCGAGTGCCCACTTTGTGCCGGTATGTGGCGCAAACTGGGATCTCGCGAACCTGAGGCGAGACTCGTGTAGCCGTGGGGCGGGTGGCCCTCCCAAAGTGGCTTCCCGATTACTGCACCGATTAGCGAGCAGGTGGGGACGAGCGCGACGGTAGCGCCATCTTTGGGAGGGCTACCCGCTCCGCGGCGTCTGCGGCTAGGCCAAGGTCTTCTCGTAGATCCTGAACTTCTTGGTCACTTCGCCGCCCATGCCTTCGAGGGCCCGGTTCATCGGCTCGTTCGTTTCGAGGATCCAGCCCGCCTCGCCCTTCATCACGCCGTTGGGATCGGTGGTCTGGATGTGTTTCACGTAGAGGGCAGCGGCGACGCCGGTGTGCTGATAGGCCTTCTTGACCCCGAGGGCGAGGATGCGGACCGAGTCGATCTTCCTGCGACCGGTCAGGAAGTGGTACCAGCCGAACGGGAAGATCCGGCCGTTCATCTTCGCCAGGACCTGGTTGAAGTCGGGCAGGGTGAGAGCGGCGCCGACGGTCTCCCCGTCGGCGGTTTCGGCGATCATTGCCCAGTCCTCGTCGATCACCATCTTGAGCGTCTTGGCGTGAAACTCGACTTCCTCGCGGGTGATCGGGACGAAGCCCCAGTTGTCGCCCCAGGCCTCGTTGTAGACCTCGTGGAAGCGTCCCATCTCGTTGGCGAGGTCGGACTTGCGCATGTTGCGGATCGTGATCCCGTGCTCGTCGAGACTCTGCTGCGCGGATTCCATGATCGCCGGGTGGAACTCGAGTCCCTTGGCGAGCTTGCCCATTTCGAGATGCCACATCAGCAGGTCCATCGCCTTGCTGAAACCCGCACCCTCGACCCTTTCCTGGAAATAGGGCTGATGGCAGTTTTCGAGCAGCGACGGCTGGATATCGAAGCCGGAAATCTGGATGCCGATCTCGTCGTTGGTGGTGAAGTCCATCGGCCCGTAGACCTTCTCCCGACCCTGGCCGGCCAGCCACTCGCAGCCCGCGTCAAGCAGGGCCGAAGCGACCTCCTGGTCGTCGATCGTCTCGAAGAAGCCGAACTGCCCGACGTTCCCGCCCTGGTATTCATCCCAGTTGCGATCGATCTGGGCGCTGACCCGCCCGACCGGCTCACCGTCGCGCTCGGCGATCCACAGCTCGACCTCGGCGTGATCGAAATACGGGTTCTTGTCACGGTTGAGGAAGTCCATCCGGTCCATGATCAGCGGCGGCACCCATTCGGGGTGGTCGCGGTGGACGAGGAAGGGGACCTTGACGAACTTCTTCAGGTCCTTCTTGCTCTGAACCCGGCGAATCTCAAGCTTCGACATTGCCGGGAAACTAGCGGACCGGACCCCGGGATCCGGTTGCGCCGCCCCTGGCGGCCGGGAGGTCGGTGCCGCCGCGCGACGGACTCAGCCGGCAACCTCGGCCCGGCGCAGTCCGCGCAGAGCCCAGAGCGCCAGCAGGGCGATCATTCCGAAGGCGATCCCGTAGGCGAGCAGAATCCCGGTCGGGTCGCCGGCCATCAGGCTGCGGGCGCCGTTGAGCAGGGCGGTCACCGGATTGACCTTCGCGACCGGCTCGATCCAGCCGGTCAGAAGTTCCTGCGGCACGTAGACCGGCGCGAGGAAGAGCGCGATGAAGACCGGCATCTGCATCAGCGGTCCGGCCTGGAGCGAACGGAAACGGAAGGCGATCCCGGCCGAGAAGAGCAGGGCGACCACGTTGGCGAGCAAGCCGAGCGAGTACATGCCGACCAGGTCGTAGCCGCTGCCGCGAACCTCCATCCCGGCCAGCAGGGAGACGCCGGTGATGATCACCCAGACCACGATCAGTCTCAGGGCGGCGCCGATCGCGTATCCGAGCAGGATCGAGGAGCGCCGCGATGTGGCCAGCATCATCCGTCTGCCCATCCCCTGCTCGAAGTCACCGGCGATCGAGAAACCGACGAAGACCCCGGCCAGGGCCGAAGCCTGGATCAGGATGAAGCAGAACTGGAAGGCGGTGAAGTCGTAATAGTCGAATTTCGGCGTGTCGCCGACCGCGGAGAGTCCGCCCGCAAAGGCTGCCAGGAAGAACAGCGGGAAGATCAGCCCGGGCACGAACACGGCCGGCTTGGTGTAGAGGTTGTGCAGGTAGCGCCAGGCGACCGCCCAGCCCGCGGAGAAGTACTTGCGATCGGGGATCACTTGAGCATCCTCCCCTGAAGCGAGTGGGCCGCGAAGATGATCGAAACCACCGCGACCACGGTCGCCACGCCAAAGCCGAGCGCCAGGGCTTCGGTGTCCCAGCCGTAGATGAACAGGCTGCGGATCGCCTCGATCAGGTAGCTGACCGGGTTGATCGTGGCGAGGAAGCGGTACCAGTCCTGCTCGATCAGGTTGCGCGGCAGGGTCATCGAGCTGAAGAAGAGCAGCACGAACATGAGCGGGAACATGCCCTGGACCGCCTCGCCGGAGCCGGTGCGGATCGCCATGATCAGGCCGATCCCGCCGAAGCCGATCGAGATGATCGAGACCAGGGCGGCCAGCACGAAGTAGCCGGCCAGACCGGCCTCGAAATGCGCCCCGGCGGCGAGACCGACCGAGAGGTAGAGCAGCGCCTGGAACTGCCCGAGCAGGACCAGACCGGCGAGCTGGCCGGCCATGAGCGCGGTGGGCCGCATCGGGGTCAGCACCAGGCGGCTGAAGAAGCCGTTCTCGATGTCCTGGGCGAGGCTCTGGCCCGCCCCCATGGTCGAGAAGATCGCCGCCTGGATGAAGGTGAAGCCGATCGCGAAGGTCAGGTAGGAATCGGTCGGGAAGCCCGGTATGTGGGTCGCCGCGTTGAGCCCGCCCGCGTTCACGGCGAGCAGGAAGAGGGGGAAGATCACGCTGGGAATTACCAGGGCGGGCTGGCGGATCAGCCGCTTGACCGACCGGCTCGCCATCGCCGAGACCTGGATCGGCAGCGTCGAATGCCCGGGGCCGGGGCTGTCCGGCCCGGCCAGGCTCCCGCTCGCGGTTGCAACGGCTCCGCTCACGAGGAACCTGCCGCTTCGACCTCGGGCAACCGCATCTCGGCGCTGTCGGCCTCGCCGGCCCCTTCCAGGTGGCGGCCGGTCTTGGCCAGGAAGACGTCATCGAGGGTCGGCTCGTTCAGGCCGAGGCTGGCCAGCTCGATTCCGGCCGAATCGAATGACCTGACGATCGCCGCCAGCTCATTGATGCCTTCGTTGAGACGCACGCTGAGCGCATCCCGGGCGGCCGGAACCGCGGTGCCGAAGCGCAGCAGGATCTGCTCGGCCTCCCCGCGGCGTTCGGGATCGACCGGCAGCACCTCGACGCTCGGCCGGCCGATCTCGGCCTTGAGCGCGGAGGGAGTTCCTTCGGCGGCGATCTTCCCGGCGTCGATGATCCCGACCCGGTTGGCCAGCTGATCTGCCTCCTCGAGGTACTGGGTGGTCAGAAAGACCGTCACCCCGTCCTGGGTGGAAAGGCGGGTGACTTCCTCCCAGAGCGAGGCACGGCTCTGCGGGTCAAGGCCGGTGGTCGGCTCGTCGAGAAAGAGCACCCGGGGCCGGTGAACGAGGGCCAAAGCCAGGTCCAGGCGCCGCTTCATCCCTCCCGAGTAGCCGCCGACCCGGCGATCGGCCGCGCTGGAAAGCCCCACCCTTTCGATCAGCTCGTCACCGCGCCGGACCCGTTCCTCCCTGGGGAGCCCGTGCAGCGCGGTCTGGAGCTTCATGTGTTCGCGGCCGGTCAGGTTCGGGTCGAGGGCAGCTTCCTGCAGGGCGGCACCGATCAGCTTGCGCACCTCCGCCCCCTGGTTGGCCACGTCGAGCCCCGCCACGCGGGCCGACCCGGCGGTTGGCGGCAGCAGGGTGGTCAGCATGTGGACGGTGGTTGACTTGCCCGCCCCGTTCGGGCCGAGGAAGCCGTAGATCTCCCCTGGTTCGACGGTCAGGCTGATCCCGTCAACCGCTTTCGGTCCGTTCTTGAACTGGCGAACCAGCCCTTCGACCTCGATCCCGTTCGACTGGGTATTTGGGGCACCCTGGCCCGCTTCTCGCTCCGGCATGATCGTTATGTATAGCAAATGTTCAAGACTTGAACTATCCGGCATTTGAATGGTATACTGGTGCAAATGACCGCAGGCGAGACCCTCGAAACACGACGCGAGCTCGAGGGGGACGCGTGGGAGGCCCTCAGCCGGCTCTGGTTTTCA
This sequence comes from Solirubrobacterales bacterium, assembly GCA_019694145.1. GTDB lineage: Bacteria > Actinomycetota > Thermoleophilia > Solirubrobacterales > 70-9 > 67-14. The sequence goes on from JAIBCJ010000005.1 coordinate 12,035, forward strand.
CGCAAACCGGTCCTGATGGAACTGGCCCGCGAGCTGGATCTGTTCCCGCCCCAGATCATGGTCATCCAGAACCTCGACCGGCCCAAGCCGATGCGTGAGGTCGCCGAGTACCTCTCCTGCAACAGCTCGAACCTGACCGGGATCACCGACCGTCTGGAGGAACGCGGCCTGGTCAAGCGCACCCTCGATCCCGACGACCGCCGGGTCCGCCTGCTGGTCCTCACCGCCAAGGGCCGCAAGGTCCAGGGCCGGGTCAACGCCTTTCTTCGCCAGCCGCCACTCTCGATGGAAGCCCTCGACAACGAGGAACTCGAAACCCTGACCCGGCTGCTGGCGAAACTGGACCCTGCCGGCCTTCCCGGCTGACCGCGGCCACTTGCTTCGCCGCCCCGGTCAATTCCGTCAACCCCGGCCCCGGTTCTGAGAGAATCCGGGCATGTCCGAGACCACGACCGCACCGATCGATCTCTTCGAGAAGATCAAGAACCACGAGCGCCGAGAGCAGCTCGAAGCCGCCAATGAAGGCGGCCTCAACCCCTACTTCCGCCTGCTCACCTCCCAGGCCGGCCCGGTGGTTGAAATGGAAGGCCGGGAAACGATCATGCTCGGTTCCAACAACTACCTCGGGCTGACCGGCGACGAACGGGTCAAGAACGCGGCCCGCGAGGCCCTCGACCAGTACGGCACCGGGGTCACCGGCTCGCGCCTCCTGAACGGCACCACGCCGATCCACGTCGAACTCGAAAAGGAACTGGCCGGCTGGATGAACACCGAGGACGCGATCGTCTTCTCGACCGGATACCAGGCCAACGTCGGCTGCCTGCAGGCGATCCTCGGCCCGGCCGACACGGTGATCTGCGACTCCGGCGACCACGCCTCGCTGCTTGACGGCATGAAGCTTTCCGGGGCCAAGCTCCGCCCCTTCCGCCACAACCAGACCGACAAGCTGGAAAAGATGCTCCAGCGGGCCCAGGGCGACGGCGGCGGCATCCTGGTCGTGGTCGACGGCGTCTACTCGATGGAAGGCGACCTGCCCGACCTGCCCCGGATCGTCGAACTATCGAAGCATTACGGCGCCCGGATCATGGTCGACGAGGCCCACGGGGTCGGCGTGCTGGGCGAGCGCGGTGCCGGCGCGACCGAACTCTTCGGTCTCGAAGACGAGGTCGACCTGCGGATGGGCACCTTCTCGAAGAGCCTCGCCTCCTGCGGCGGCTTCATCGCCGGCAACCACGACGTCATCGACTACATGCGGATCACCTCCCGCTCCTTCATCTTCAGCGCTTCCGGCGTGCCCGCCGCGGTCGGTGCCGCGCTCGAGGCGACGAAGATCTGCCGGACCGAGGGCGCGCCGCTGTTCGCCCGCCTGCTCGACAACGCCCGCTACCTGCGCCATGGTCTCGAGGACCTCGGCCTCAAGGTGGTCCAGCCGGGCAAGATGCCGGACGGCTCGGTCGCCGACACCCCGGTGGTGCCTGTCATGGTCGGCGAGGACTGGACCGCGGTCCTGCTCTGGAAGGCCCTCTTTGACGCCGGCGTCTACTGCAACGTGGCGATCCACCCGGCGGTCCCGCCCAGCGGCGCCCTGCTGCGAACCAGCCTGATGGCCACCCACGAGAAGGAGCAGCTCGACAGGGCCCTCGGGATCATCGGCGAAGTCATCAAGGACTTCCCCACCCTCACCGGTTAGCCAGGGCGCCCCGCTCGCGTGGGGCTGCGGCCCGGAGGACCGACAGTCTTGATTGGACTGATCCCGGTGTGCCGGGCGACGACGTTTCGGGTCGAGGAGTCCGGCACACCGGGATCAGTTCTTCTGCTGGTTCCTACTGACCCCGGGCGGCCTTGATCAGGTTCGCCTTCGGCTCGATCACCTCGACCGGCTCGAACTCCTTGCCGGCCTTGTTGACCGTGATCGGGCTGACGTCCGGATCCCCGGTGTCGGTGATCGTGAAGTCGCCCGTGATGCCATCGGTCACCTTGATGCCATAGAGCGCCCTGGCAACCCCGGCCCGGTCGTTTCCGGCCGACTCGATCGCATCGAGCAGGACCTGGGCTGCCTGACCGGCGTAGGGGGCGTAGATCTCCACCGGCTGCCCGCCGGTCTTTGATTCCAGTTGCTTCACGAACTGCTTGCCGGAATCCGACAGCAGCTCGGGGGCGCGGCCGGGAACCGTGGCGATCATGCCCGCGGAGGCCGGGCCGGCCTCGTCGATGGTCGACTGCTGGGCGAACCCGTCCGGCGCCATCAGCGCCACGCTGCCGTCATTCGGACCGAAGACCGCGACCTTGTCCTTGATCAGCTGACCACCGTTCTGCTCGGTCAGGCCGGCGAGCAGGATGCCGTCCGGGTCGCTCTTCTTCACCTTGTTCATGAGATCGGTGTAGCTCGCTGCTTCCGGATCCCACTCGAGCTGCTCGGTGACCTTGACGCCGCCCGGACCGGAGGCGTTGATGAAGGTCTGCGCCTGTCCGTACGAGGTGTCGTCATTGGCGGCAAACAGGACCGCGACCCGCTTGATGCCATTCCCGGCCGCGTAGGTAACGAGACCGGCCCCCTGGGCGGCATCGTTGGGAACGACCCGCGCGTAGTTGCGATCGCCGGCCGGGTAGAGGGAGTCGGGGGTGCCGTCGGTGCAGGTGTCTGCCGATTCGGTCAGGCAGATCGCCGTGTTGCCGGGCGAGACCATCGCCACCGAGCCGCCATCGGCCTGATTGAGGATCGGGATCATCGCCTGGGCGCAGCCCGAGTTGTAAGTGCCGACCACACCGATCACGCTCTTGTCATCGCTGTAGGCGGTGGCGTTGTCCTTGCAGGTCTGCTCATCCCACAGTCCGGTGTCCGCGAGTGAGTCGTCACATGCCTGGAAGCCGATCGTCGTGTTCCCGGCCTTCCATCCCGCGGTGTCGAGCACCTGGGTGACCGCGTCATTCATCTGCTTCGAGCGATCCGCAGAATCACCCTGGAGCGGCAGATCGGAGACGATCAGGGCATCGGGTGAACCCTCGCCGCCGTAGGTCATCTCACCGCAGGTGTCGGCGCTCACGCCGGCAACGTTTCCGGAATCATCCGATGAGTCGTCGCTACTGCCGCAGGCAACGATGACCATGGCCACGATGGCCAGGGCGCCGAGACCGAGTAGAAGCTTCACGTGCTTGGACACTCTCTCTCCCGTCTGTAGGTGGCCGGGTCGGACTGGAGGCCACTTGAACCTTGCGCCGACCGAACAGTGTTCGGTCAGACCGTGCCTCGACCATACATTCCGGGCAGGTCCCCGACAAGGGAATTCGGCGAAAAAGAAAAACCTGCTCTTAGCGAAAGTTCGCGGCCCTGACCATTGCCCGGTCCGGCCAACTTGTCTATGTTGCCTTTATCGCCTGAGTCGGACGGAAAGCCCGGCACCAGGCGGGGGAGAAGCGCCACCCGGGAAAGAGGATCCCTGGCCTGTCGCCCCATGCCATCCAGTCAACAAGACCAATCCCCCGAAGGGAGGACCGCCCGTGGAAGTTGCCGCCACCGCCGATTCTAAGTCGATTGCCAGCCGTCCGATGCCCCAGCATCTGCAGGCTCTCGAACGGGCCAATCGGGTTCGACTTGCTCGCGCAGCCCTGAAGCGATCAATCGCCAGCGGTGAAGTTTCCGTTACCAAAGTGATCACCGACTGTCCCTGGCAGACCGAGACGATGACCCTCTCGGAACTGCTCCGCGCCCAGTCCCGCTGGGGCCGGACCCGGACGAGAAAGCTCCTGGCCTCGGTCGGCCTGAGCGAGAACAAGCGCCTTGACACCCTGACCGAGCGCCAGCGCATGCTGCTCGTCAGCCAGCTCCGCCCCCACTGAGAGGCACCACCAGACTGAGCCCCTTCCCTCCATTCTTTTTTTCGGGGGAAGGGGCGAGTTCTACTGGGAGGGCGGGTTGGACCCCGCCCGACTGCAGTTGAGTCACCGGAGCTTGTAGCTGAGGCCTCCGGAGGCCTTTTCGAACTTCTTCCTGAGCAGCCAGAAGGTGGCTCCGAACAGTGCCGCGCCGAGCAGGAGCGACTGCCAGAGGATCCAGTGGGCCGCGTAGAAGGTCGCCCCGACCGCGACCACGAAGACGAAACCCGCCAGCAGCGTCGTATGTGACCGGAACCCCGTGAAGTGCTCGCGGATCGCCAGTTCGAGCCCGCCCAGCATGCCGAGGCCGACTCCGATCGCAAGCTGAACCGGGTTGGCGTTGATCAGGCCGATCACTGCGAGCACGAGCCCGACGAAGACCGAGACCGCGCCGATCGGAAAGCTGCCCCAGGGTGCGGGCGGCCGCTCGTCCGCGGTTTCCTCCAGCCGGTCGGCCCACTTGCCGAACCTCGTGCGCGACTCGCGGCGCTCGGCAGGCCCGGACTGCCGCGTCGTGCTTTCCACGGACCCGGCGTCGGCCCGGGCCGCCTCAGCCGGTGGGACCGGATTCCGGGTCCGACGCGCTTTCCTGCTGCGTTGCCTTCGACTCGCCATCGATCAGGGAGCGTACCTGCGCCCCCAGCTGTCCGGCGTCGTTCTCGCCGATCTCGGCGTCTTCGAGCACCCCGCCCTTGCGGAAGAAGAGAAAGGTCGGGCAGCCGCCGACCCGGTAGATGTTGGAAACCGCGCCATCCCGGTCGTACCCGACCGGAACCTTCCAGCCGTGCTCGCCGATCAGTTCCCGGACCCGGTCACGGTCGTCGCGGACGTTGATCGAAACAAAGCCCGCCTGCCGGCGGTACTTCGCGGCGACCTCGTCGAATACGTCCTGCTGGTCAATGCAGCTCGAAGCGCCCTTGGTGAACCAGAAGCTCATGACCAGCGGCCGCTCGAAGTAGTCGCAGATCCTCAGCACGTCGGCACCTTCAACCGAGCAGGCCTCGTCCGGGTCGATGTTGGCGTCCCCGTCGAGTCCGGACATCGCCAGCGGCACGGCGAAGGGAGCCGCCCGGTCACCGATCCCCACCTCCCCGATCCCGACCGTGCCCGAGTCGGTGGTTTTCAACATGTTGAAGAGCGCGACCAGGACGACCACCAGGAAGATGACCCCGACCAGGGTCATGTAGCTGAAGGGCTTCTTCCCGGCTTCCTTCAACGGCGCTCCAGCCAGACCAGCATCGCCGGCAGGACCAGCGCCACTCCGGCCAGCGCAACGCCGAGATCGATCACCGCGATCAGGCCGAAGTCCCGAAGCATCGCCACGTCGCTGGATCCGAGCGCCGCGAATCCGGCGATCGCCGTGAGGCCGGAGGTCGCGACGGCCAGCCCGGTCCGGCCATAGGTCTGGCGGAGCGCAACCGCCAGGGTCGCGCCGGCCTCACGCTCCTGGAAGTAGCGGCCGGAGATGATCACCCCGAACTCGGTGGCGATCGCGGTGACCAGCACCGCCAGCACGGTGGAGAGCGGGTTGAGCGAAAGGTCGAGGGCGGCGACGATCAGGGCGGACCATCCCCCGGCGACGATGATCGGAACCAGCGGCACCAGGACCCGCCTCGGCGAGCGGTAGACCAGGAGCAGCACCAGCGCGATGGCCAGGATCCCGGCGGCAACCAGCAGATAGCGGGAGTCGGCCAGGTCGTTGGCTGACGAGGCCACCACGACCGGGAGTCCGGTCACTTCGGCGCTCACGCCGGGCGGCGGGCCCTCGCCCCCGCGACTGTCGGAGATCGCGCTCTGCATGCGGTCGATCACTTCCTGCTGCCCGTCAACCGAACCGGCCCGGAGCGCGAAGGCGATCTTCGCCACGGTCGGATCCCCTTTGCCGGTCAGGCCGCCGGCAATCATCGCCTTGCGGTCGCTGGCCGGGAGCGCTTTGAGGACCCCCCGGATGTCGGCCGAAGTCAGCCCGCGCGCGGTCGGGTCGACGAAGTCCGGAATCGCCGGCCCGGGACAGAGTTCGGCCCCTTCGCAGGAAGGGTCGTTCGTGTCGTAACCGGACTGGTTGAGGATTGTGTTCCTGACCTCATCGGTCCAGACGACCACCGCCGGATCGGTCACGTCGGGCGCCCGGACGATCAGGTCGATCTCACCGGAGGCTCCGGTTGTCTTTTCCACGTCGAGCAGATCCCGGACGACCGGGGCGCGGGAAGGCAGAAGCTGGCCGACCTCGGTCCGGACCTCGGCCTGGGTGCTGACCGCCCAGCCGATAGCGCCGAGCAGCACGGCCAGGGCGAGCACCCTGCCCGGTGCCATGATCGCGGTTGCCAGAACCGACTTGACGAGGTTCCGCACCCGGCCGATGAGCCGGCCCCGGCCCGGTTCGGGGCGGCGCCGGCCGCGCAGCCCCAGCAGGGCAAATCCGGCGAGGAAGGTGAAGGCGAAACAGATCAGCACCCCGCCGCCGAGAAGCAGGCCGAACTGGCTGACCAGCGGCAGGGAGGAGAAGATCAGCGTCCCGAAGCCGGCCGCCGTCGCAACGCAGGCGGTGGCGATCATCGGCACCCCGAGGCCGGCCGCTTCGCGGGCGGCCTGCTCCGGTGGCAGCGGCGGTGTCTCGTCGAAGCGGGCCTGGAGCTGCACCGCGTAATCGACCGTCAACCCGATCAGGATCGGGGCCGCGCCCAGCGAGGCGAGGGAGAACTCGCCGCCGAGGAGCCTGAGCAGACCGGCCGCGACGGCCATTCCACCGAGGGCGAGCGCGAGCGGCAGAAGGCGCCAGATCGAGCCGAAGGTGAACCAGAGCGCCAGGCTCATCAGGAGCACCGCCACGGCGGCCAGGATCAGCACCCTGACCGGCAGCTCGTCGTTGAGGCCGTTGAAGACCACCGGCGAGCCGGAGACCACGAGCTGCGAGCGGCGAAGCACGATCGAAGGGTCGCTTGCCGCTTCCTTGATCAGACCGATCGCCCGGGTCCGCTCCGCCCCGGTCAGGTCGCTTCGCAGCCGGATCACGATCTGGGCCGCGTCGGGTGAAGGGAAGATGTAGTTCAGCTTCGGCTTCGGCCCGGCCCGGACCCCGCCCTCGCTGAAGACGACCCTGCGAACGAAGGTCGGGTCTTCGAGGGTGGGTGCTTCAACCAGCCCGTACTTCGAGATGACCTGGGCCGCCAGGGCGATCAGGCGGCTGCGCTCGGCCTGCCCGGCCGGGGTGTCCGGCAGGCTGGACAGCCGCTCGATCTGCCGGTTGTAGACCTCGGTGATGCCGGCCACCGCGCGGCCGAGGAAGGTGGCAGGACCGGCCAGGGTGTGGACCGGGTGGAGGTCCGAGATTTCCTTGCAGGTGCGGAAGAGCTGACCTCTGCCCCGCTTGATCCTTCCGGCCAGACAGGTCTCGAGGGTGGCCAGGCGATTCAGGTTGTAGGTGTCCAGCGTCTCGATCAGGGGCCCCTTGGCCATGATCACGACCGGATCCGTGCCGAAGTAGCGGTCGGCCTGCTCGGTCTGGCGGTAGGCGCTCGACCCCTTGTCGAAGAAGGCGTCGGTGACGTTCTGGCTGCCCATTCCGCCGGCCGCCCAGATCGAAATGGCGCCCAGCAGTACGGCAAGGATCAGCACCGGCCAGGGCCGACGGGCGGTGGCCGCGGCGACACCGCCGAAAAACCTCGACATCTCAGTCCATCGCGAGCGGGCCGACCACGTCGGCCTGCAGGAACTGGTGGACGAACTCGTTGTCCGATTCGAAGAGTTCGTCCTTCGGTCCGCTTTCGACGATCCGGCCCTTCCAGAGCACCGCGATGAAGTCGGCGATCCGGCGCGCGGTGCCGAGGTCGTGGCTGATCACCATGTAGCAGCCGCCTGATTCGGCATGGACTTCCTTGATCAGCTCGCAAAGCAGCGCCGTCCGCACCGGGTCAAGACCCGAGTCGGGCTCGTCGAACATGACGATCTCCGGGTCGAGCACGAGGGCTCGCGCAAATCCGGCGCGCTTGCGCATGCCGCCGGAAAGCTCGTTCGGCATCTTGAAGTGAGCTTCACCGAGACCGACCTCGCGCAGCCGGCGGGTAACGATCGATTCGATTTCTTCCTCACCCTTGTCGGTGTGCTGCCGGAGCGGGAAGGCGACGTTGTCGTAGATGTTCATCGAGCCGAAGAGCGCCCCGTCCTGGAAGAGCAGGCCGAACTTCTTGCGCATCTCGAAGAGGTCGTCGTCACTGAGGTCGGGAACCGAGTCACCCTTGACGATCACGTCTCCGTGGTCGGGGTAGAGCAGCCCGACGATGTGCTTGATCAGCACGCTCTTGCCGGTGCCCGAGGGGCCCAGCACCATCGAGATCTGATCGTCCGGCAGGCCCAGGTTGAGGCCGTTGAGGATCCGGGTCCGGCCAAACTGCTTGACCACGTCGACGATCTCGATCGCATTGTCGGTGGTCTTTTGCTTCGGTCCCGTGTGCCACTTGTAAGGGTCGTTGTCACCGGGCCCGACACCGGGAATCACGAAGTCGCGACCGAGCACGGCACCGTCGCTGGCGACGAAACCCTTGCCGTTGGAGGGCTCGGGCTCGTTGGTCACCGCGGCATCGATCGGACCGGTGGTCTCCTCGTTGGCTTCCCCGGCGAGCAGTTCGGCTTCACCCTCCCCCACTGCGTCATCGGCAGCGGCGGCCTCGTCGGCGGATTCCATCTCGGCGGCCACTTCGCCATCACCGGTGCTTTCGACCGCGGCTTCGACCTCGGGAGAGTTGATCGGAGTTTCCTCCGAACCCTGCGCGTCAGGTGTTTCTTCTGTTTCGCTCAACCTCTCAGCCTCCAATCGGTGCTCTCGGGTTCGCACCCCAGAAGACCAGCGTTCCCAACATACCGATGATGTGTACCAGCACGATGTTCAGAACCATTGATTTCGCGGTGGCGGTACCCACCCCGACCGGGCCGCCCGATGCCGTGTACCCGTAATAGCAGCCGACCAGAACGATGGCCGTGGACATCGTCATTGCCTTGATCAGGCTGAATAAGACGTCGGGCGGGTTCTGGAACATCCAGAAGATCAGCTGGTAGCCACCGGACGAAACGTCGCCGATCTGTTCGACCACCGCGATGTAGGAGGCGAGGAAGCCGACGCCGATCGCGGCGATGTACATGAAAGGGAGGGTGATCCATGCGCCGAGCAGGCGGGTGGCGGCGAGGAAGGTGACCGGCGGTACGCCCATGACTTCGAGGGCGTCGATCTCATCCGAGATCCGCATCGCGCCGAGCTCGGCCACGATGCCGGTGCCGACCTTGGCCGACATCATGTAGCCGAAGGCGTAGGGGATGACCTCACGCAGGTCGCACCAGGCGGCGAAGACGCCGGCGTAGGCGGGTGCGCCGACCGAGCGGTTGAAGTAGGCGCCCTCGATTCCGCATTGCAGGCCGAGCACGAAGACCAGGCCCCAGATGACCGTGGTCGATCCGAGGATCAGGATGCCGGCCTGGTTGAGGACCTCGCCGAAATACTTGAAGACCCGGCCGGAGAAGACCAGCCCCATGACCGCGCCGCAGAAACGGACGATCTCGCCCATTGATTCGAGCCACTCGCGGGGGACCTGTAGCCAGCTCGTAGCCATTACTTGATCGTCTGGATGTCGGGGTTGGTCGCCAGCATGGTCTGGGTGAACAGGTAGTTGAAGATGAATACCCCCAGCAGGGCGGTGACAACCGCCTCGTTGACGGCCCGGCCGACGCCGGCCGCACCGCCGGTCGCGGTCATTCCCTTGTAGCAGCAGACGATCGCGATGATTGCGCCGAACAGGGTGCACTTGATGATCGAGGCGGCGAGCTCTGTGGTCGAGGCGTTCGAGAAGAGGGAAGCGAAGAAGCCGCCCAGCGGCTGCGAGTAGAGCAGCTCGGCGCCGATGCCGCCGGCGATGCCGAAGAGCAGGGCGTAGATGTCAAGCATGCCGGTGATCAGCATCAGGGCGAGGAAGCGGGGCACGACGAGGTTCTTGATCGGATCGACGCCGAGCACCTGGAGGGCGTCGAGTTCCTCGCGGATCTTGCGGGCACCGAGGTCGGCGGTGATCGCGGTGCCGGCCACACCGGCGACCACGACGGCGGTCACGAACGGTGCGAACTCGCGAATCGAGGCCAGAACGAAGAAACCGCCGAGGCGGTCGAGAGCTCCGAAGAGCGAAAGGAAGTTGGCTGCTTGGAGCCCCGGGGCGCCGAAGCCAAAGGCGACACAGGAGATCAGCATCGGGAACCAGCAAAGCTGAAGGGCGAAGAGGAACTGGCCGATGAACTCGTTGCCGTAGGGGTACGGAGGCTTGATCGCGGACAGGACCGTGCGTCCGGTCAGGATCATCATTTCACCGGTTTCGGTGAAGAATTCCTTCGCGGGCTCGATCGCCTTGTTTGCGGTTGCTTTGACCATCTCTCCCGGGCCAGGCCCCGCTGGACAACACGTGACCCGCCGTGGCGCGCAGTCTATGCGATACCCCCGGCGTGTGTGACCGTCGCCACACGCGTGGTATGTTGCGCCCCTCTTGAGGGGAGCACTCCGCAGATCCATGCCCAGATCCATCGTCACCCTCGGATTGGTCCTTGGTGCGCTTGTCGGCGCCCTGCTCGTTTCCGGCTGCGGCGGTGGCGACGATGACGGCCAGTTTGCCGGCCAGCCGACCGGCGACTTCCCGGTCAAGGTTCTGGACGCGACCTTCAAGCCCCTGCAGACGGTCGCCGATACCTACGACCTGAAGATCGCGGTCGAGAACACCGGCGAGAAGACGATCCCCGGCCTCAACACCGTGATCAACCTGCCCGGCGAGGGTTCGACCCTGGCCTTTGCCTACGGCGACAAGCAGCAGGGTCTCGCGATGAACCAGCGTCCGGTCTGGGTGCTCGAGGAAGGCTGGCCGAAGCTGGCCGGGACCACCGGCCGGGGCGGAGCCACCACCGCCGACCGGCGAACCTTCGAATTCGGAGAGCTGAAGCCCGATCAGACCGCCACCATGATCTGGCGGGTAGTCGCGGTGCGGCCCGGCAATTACCGGCTCGAGTACCAGATCTCGGCCGGCCTCGGCCCGGACACGCGGGCGGTCGACAACAGCGGCCATCCGCCGACCGGGATCCTGCCGGTCAGGATCAGCGATTTCGCCCGTCTCACCGAGATCAACGAGAAGGGCCAGGTCGTTCCGGTCAGCCGCGCCGAGCAGGCCAGGGTCGAAGCCCAGCAGCAGTCGGCCGACACCGAACTCGCTCCCTGATTCGAGAAAGTCGTCCCCCGGCCGTTCGCAACTTGGCTTGCCCGGTCGGTTTTCGGGTACGGATGAAGATCATGGGAAGACTTACTTGCCTCACCGCAGCCGTTTTCGCCACTCTCGCGCTCTCGTCGGCCTCGCTTGCCTGCGCCGAAGGTGACGGCGGTAACCCGCCGGAGCGCGCCGCCACCGGCAAGGTTTCGGTCGGCGGGCCGGATGCCGCCGGCGCCTCGGCCGGGCACGGCAAACTTCGGGCAACCCGGGTCGGCTTCTTCAACGAACCGGTTGAAATCCGGCACGCCCCCGGTTTCCCGAACCTGATGTTCGTGGTCGAGCAGCCGGGCCGGATCATGGTGATCCGACGCGGCAGGAAACTGGCCCGGCCCTTTCTCGACATCAACCGGCTGGTCAGCAATGACGGCGGCGAGCGAGGTCTGCTTTCGGTTGCCTTCCCGCCCGATTACAGGAAGAGCAAACGCTTTTACGTCTATTACGTAGACAACGCCGGCAACATCCGGGTCGCCGAGTTCCGGCGCCGGACCGCGGTCCGAGCCCGCCGGCACTCCGGCCGAACGGTGATCCGGATCGCCCATCCGGTCAACAGCAACCACAACGGCGGCCGGCTCGGTTTCCTCGGCCACGACCTTTACTTCGGCACCGGTGACGGTGGCGGCGCGGGTGACGAGCCCGGCAACGCCCAGAACCTCAACTCGCTGCTCGGCAAGCTGATCAGGATCGACCCCCGCCGCAGCGGAAAGCGTCCCTACACGGTGCCCGCCAGCAACCCGTTCGTCGGTCGTCGCGGCCGGGACGAGATCTTCGCCTACGGCCTCCGCAATCCCTTCCGCTGGTCCTTCGACCGGACCAGCTCGAAGCGCAACGTCCGGATCGCGATCGGCGACGTCGGCCAGGACGCATTCGAGGAGGTCAACTACCTCAACCTGAGCCGGGCCAGGGGCGGCAATTTCGGCTGGAACCGCTGGGAGGGTTACACCCCCTTCAACGGAGGCGGGGCCGGGACGATCAAGCCCTCGCTGGTCCTCCCCCATCCCCCCAACTGTTCGGTGATCGGTGGCCTCGTGGTTCGTGACCGCCGCCTGCCGGCCCTGCGCGGGCGGTACGTGTTCACGGATTTCTGCAGCGGAAAGATCCTCAGTTTCAAACCTCATCTCGGCCGGGCGGCCGGCCGCCCGACCGGCCTCAACATCGGCCAGGTCACCTCTTTCGGTGACAGCCTCGGCGGTGCGCTTTTCGTCACTTCGCTGAATGGCAGCGTCTACCGGATCAGGCAGTGAATCCGACCCGGCCAGCGACGGGCCCGGCCCGATTGAAACTCCGGGCGTTCCTGTTCGCGGCCCTGGCCGGTTTCGTTCTCTTCCTGACCGCGGGCGATTCGGCCGGCGCCGCACCGAAACTCGGTTACACCAGGATCGCGACCGCCAGGGAACCGACCGCCCTCGTTTCCCCGCCCGGCTACCCGCGGATGCTCTTCGTCACCGAGCGGGCCGGTTTCGTTCGCGTAATCGCCAACGGCAGGAAGCTGAAGCAGCCCCTGCTCGACCTCACTTCGAAGGTCGGTTCGAGCAACATCGAAAGGGGTCTGATCGGACTCGCTTTCGCCCCGGATTTTCGGACCAGCGGCCGCTTCTACGTCGATTACACGGCGAAGAACGGGAACTCGATCGTGGCCGGGTACCGGACCGTTCCCGGCCAGCCGACCCGGCTTGCGCGGGGCGGCGGCCGGCTTGTGATCCAGATCCCGCGGGTCAACAACAAGGGCAACCACAACGGAGGCCACCTCGCCTTTCGCGGCAATCTTCTCTACATCGCGGTCGGTGACGGCTTCGACCCAGGTGACGCCCCGGATCACGCCCGGAACCTGAACAGCCTGCGCGGCAAGATCCTGCGGATCGACCCCCGGCCGGATCAGGGGACCGGAAAGCCGTACCGGATCCCGGCCGGCAATCCCTTCGTCGGCCTTCCCGGACGCGACGAGATCTTCGCCTACGGGCTGCGCAACCCCTTCACCTTCAGCTTCTTCAACTCCGGCGGCGAGGCGATGATGTCGATCGCCGACGTCGGCCAGCTTCGCTACGAGGAGCTGAACGTCCTCCCCTTCGCCGAAGCGCGGGGGGCCAATTTCGGCTGGAAGGGTTTCGAGGGCTTCGAGCCCTACAACTGCGGCGAGTCACTTTGCCCGAACGGCGCCGACCCGGTGGTTGCCACCGGCCTGAAATGGCCTCAGCTCGTCTACTCCCACGACGAGGGCTGTGCGATCGTCGGCGGCCTGAAGATCAGCGACCCGAAACTGACGGCGGTCAGGGGAAGGATCATCTACGGCGACTTCTGCAGCGGCCGGATCCGAACGGCCCTGCCACACAGCCCGACCATCGTCGATGACAGGCCGATCGGCTTTTCGCTGCCGGCCAGGCATGGAGTCACGCTGCTGAACGGCTTCGGCGTCGACGGCCTCAAGCGCCTTTACGCCTTCAGTCACCTCGGCGGCATTTACCGGCTGATCCAGCGCTGACCCCGCCCCGGGGCAAAGCGGATCGATTCGGTGAATTCCTTCCGGCCCCCGCTAACCTGTAACGACAGTCCCCAAGGGCAAACCGGCCCGGAGGCGAAGAGAGTCGAGAGACGGGAGCAGCAGGTGGAACCGACGGCAGCAACCGAGTCAATCGCAGTGATGAACCCCGCCACGGGCGAGCAGGTCGGGTCGGTCCCGGTCGACTCGGCCGGCGACGTCGCCGCGGCGGTCGCCCGCATCCGCGGCAACCAGCCTGCCTGGGAGGCGCTTGGCTTCAAGGGCCGCCGCCGCTGGCTGAACGAACTTCGCGACTGGCTGCTCGACAATTCCGACCGGGTCGCCGACACGCTCAAGTCCGAAACCGGAAAGGTGCGGGCCGAAGCGACGATCGAGACCCCCTACCTGGCCGACCAGATCAACTTCTACGGGTCCAAGGCCGAGAAGTTCCTCGGCGAGCAGAAGGTCAGGCCGAACACGATGCTGGCCGCGACCCGCAAGCTCAGGCTCCAGTACCGCCCTTACCAGGTGGTCGGTCTGATCAGCCCCTGGAACTTCCCGCTCGTGCTCTCGCTCGGGGACGCGATCCCGGCGCTGATGGCCGGCGCTGCCGTGGTCATGAAGCCTTCCGAGATCACTCCGCTCGGCCTGAACGAGATCGTCGACGCCTGGCGCAACGAGATCGGCGCCCCCGACGTGCTTCACGTCGTCAATGGTGGCGCCGAAACCGCGACCGCCCTGGTCGACCACTCCGACTTTGTCGGCTTCACCGGCTCCGACGTGACCGGCAAGAAGGTGATGGCCCGCGCGGCCGAGACCCTGACTCCGGTCAGCCTCGAACTCGGCGGCAAGGACCCGATGGTTGTTCTCGAAGGCGGCAACATGGACCGCGCCGTCAACGGTGCGACCTGGGGCAGCATGCTCAACTCGGGCCAGATGTGCATCTCGGTCGAGCGGATCTACGTCGAGGACGGCGCTTACGACGAGTTCGTCGAGAAGCTGACCGACAGCGTCGGCGAGCTGAAGCAGGGGATCGACGGCGAGACCGCCGCCTGCGACGTCGGCGCGATGACCATGTTGTCCCAGCTTGAGAAGGTCGAGAAGCAGGTTGACGACGCGGTCGAGGCCGGAGCCCGGGTACTGACCGGCGGCAAGCGCGGCGAAGGTCCGGGTCAGTGGTTCGAGCCGACCGTGCTGGTCGACTGCACCCCCGATATGAGCGTGATGGAGGACGAGACTTTCGGTCCCGTCGTCACCGTGACCCGGGTGAGCGACGAGGAAGAGGCGATTCGCCTCGCCAACGACAGCCGCTACGGACTCTGCGCCTCGGTCTTCGGCCCCCGCGGCCGGGCCGAGAAGGTGGCCCGGCGGATCGAAGCCGGCGCGGTCAACGTCAACGACATCGTCTTCAACATGCTGGCGCCGGGCCTGCCGATGGGCGGCTGGAAGGAGTCGGGGATCGGCTACCGCAACGGCGAGTACGGGATCCGCAAGTACTGCCGTTCCGAGGCGATCGTTTCCGCCCGCACCCTGCTCCGCTCGGAACCGCTCTGGTACCCGTACACCCCGGAGCGCCACGCCCTGGTCAGCAAAGTCACCAAGTTCATCGGCGGCCGCGGCCTTCGCCGCTTCAGATAGTCCCTCCGAAACCCCGCTGGTAACGCCGCCCCGGCGGCTACGCCGACCCGGTTCCGGGGATATCGAGATACGACTTATTGCCGCATAGCGCACTCAACTCCGATCTCGACCTGATGGGTCGAATCGAAATCGGAGTTGGGAGCGTTATATGCGCAAAACTCCCTTCTCGATATCCCCGAAACCCCGTTCAGGCTCGACTTCTCGAAAACGGTTTGCCGGCTAGGGGTTGAGCGTGGAGCCGGTTACTCCGGTGGTTCCGGTCGCGCCGGTCGCGCCGGTCGTGCCGGTTGAGGGCTTGACGAGGATCGTTCTGCCGTCGTCGAGCTGGTAGACGGTGCCGAGCGGCTCGCCCTGGCCGACCACGGTCTGGCCGGGCTCGATCGTGATCTGTTCGGTGGTCTCGTCCGGTTGGGTAACGACCGAGTTCTCGGGGACGGTGTTCGCCGGTGAGGTGTCGTTCTGCGAGAGGGCCTCGGTGGTCAGGTTGAGCGAGGAAAGCGCGGCCAGGAGGAAACCGACCGAGAGGATGATCCCGATGTCGAAGAGGTTGACCAGGCCGTCGAGCGGATCACCGGCGCGGTCCTCGCGGCTCCTCGCCTTGGCCGTCACCTTCATGGCCATCAGGGATTCCCCATCGAGACCTGGGTGCTGTGCCCGTGCTCGACCGGTGACGGCACGAAATGCCCGGCCAGGTGCTTGTCCGGCGCGAGGTTGGCGGCGGCGAACTCGACATCCGAAAAGTCCTGGGCGTAGATCCGGTCGCGGATCAGCGAGACGCCGAAGGAGAGCGCACCGGTGAGCAGGCCCGCCACGGTCACACCGAACGCGACCCGCAGGTTGTCGGTCAACTCGGTCACGTTGCCGTCCGCCAGTCCGGCCAGAGCCGGAGCCAGCGGGATCAGGGTGCCCATCAGGCCGAGTGCGGGGCCCATCCGGACCAGGATCCTCGTCCGTTCGAGCCGGCGCAGTGAGTTGTAGTCGTAATCGGCGAGTCGCTTGGCGATCCGGTTCTCCGCGTCGGGGGAGGGACGGAGGGTGACGATCGAGGTCATCGTCTCGCGCATCGGCCGGCTCCACGAAACCGAGGAAAGTGCCGAAATCGCCCCGATCTGATCGCCCTGCACGATGTCGACTTCGGCCTGGTCGACCGCATTCTCGAGCGCGTTGATCGACCGCCAGCGCCGGCGCCAGATTTCGGCCAGGAGGATCCCGATTTCGACGATCGACCAGGCCAGGGCCAGCAGCACCGCGACCAGGACTGGCCAGCGGAGAGCGTCGGAAACGGAGAAGAGGAAGTTTTCGATCTGCATGCTTGAGGCGCCCGGGGCTTAGGGCAGCCGAAGGGTCAAGATAGCGGAGCAACGCTGTCAGGCCGCGCAACTGTCCGGCCCCGAATGTGTCTATACGCTGACCCGCCCGATGCTTCGCCCCCTGAAGACAAGCCTGGGACTGATCGCCTTCGCCTGCGTTCTGATCCTGCCGAACTTCGCCCAGGCCTTCGACGCCGGGGTGCGTACGCCCCTGCTCACCGATCGATCTCCCGGCGCGGTCAGCGTGCCTTTCGAAATCCCGGTCAGGCAGTCGGCCGCGGTTCCCCAGCCCCTGGATTTCGAGATCGCGGTCGAGGGTTTCCGCCTCGATCCGGCCCCCGCCGCCGATCTCCGCATCGGCTCGCTGGACATGGTCACCGACGCCGGTGACTTCGACAACAAGGCGATCTACTCGAACGGACCGGCGATCGACGGGGCCCGGACCTGGACCCTCGACTGGCAGCTCAGCAACCATCCGATCACCGCCACGGTCGAGGACGGGACCGGCCTGGGCCCGGCCGGTGAAAAGACCGTCGACGATGGCTCGACCCTGATCAGCTTCACGGTTCCCGGCAACTACCACGGTTTCCGCCTGATGGGCCTCAGCCTGCGATTCAACCAGCAGGAAAAAGGCATCCCCACCCCGGGTATCGGTGCTGTCAATCCGACCGCACCCGGCAGCTACCTGATCCGCAGCCGGATCGAGTCGGTCGCACCCGGGAGTTCGGTGAAGGTGGCTTCGACCCGGGTCCGGATCGGTCCGGATGAGACCAGGCCAAAGACCCGCCTGGCCGTGGGCGCGAACCGTTCCCGGGTGCGTCCGGGCGGTCTGGTCCGGTTCTCGATCCGGACCCTCAACGGCACCAGCGACTTCGTCACCGTGCGGCGTGGCCGCCATGAAATCGGGGAGCTCAAGGCCGGTCCGGCGGTGCGATACCTCTACTGGCGGGCGAGCCGGCGGCTCCGGGGCCGGAAGGTCACCTTCCACTTCAAACCCGACAACGGCCCTGCCGGGAATCTCACCATCCGTGTGAAACAGTGACCGCATGGCCGGGCCGCATGCGATCAACGGGTTCGACCGGACCCTGAGCCGGATCGGCACCGCGTCCGCGGACGGTTACGGGATCATCGTCCGTCGCCTGAAGGGCCCGGGTGACGGCTGGTTCTCCGCCTCGGAGCTGGATGGAAGCGGCCGCGTCCAGGCGCTCCTGCTTTCCCGGATCAGCGGCATGGCCGGCCCGCCCGAGGATCACCTGCGGGCGGAGTGGCTGCTCGAGAGCCTGGCCCGGGCGATCGCCGACCTCGGCGGCTCGTTCATCGTCGCTGCCGGCCAGTTGCCGGAGCTGACCCCGGAGAACATCCTGTTGGCAGCCGAGGGCGGCCTCTTCCGGGCGACGGCGGTGGCCAGCGACCGGGGCCTCGAAACTACCGACCCGCAATCGCTCGCCACAGCGGCCGGACCGTCGGACCTCGATGTCCTCGCCGAAGCGTTCCGCCGCGGTTTCGCCGACCTGCTGGCCCCGACCGTTGACTGGCTTGACGCCCAGGGCCTCAGACCGGCCAAGACGCTCTGGCACGCGGCCGCCGACCGGCTGGCCCAGGCACTGGTCTGGTCCGGCAAGGCTTTCGACCGTCCCGGACTTGCGCTCGAACTGACCAGGCTGACCGTCGGTCCCGATTGCCCGGACCCCCGGCTCGCGATCCCGATCGAAAGAGCCGAGGACGACTGGGGCGACGAGTACCACCTCCGGAGCACCTGCTGCCTGGCCTACCGCACCGAAGGCGGCCAGCTCTGCCAGTCCTGCCCCCTGGTCAAGGACCGGGACTGATCAGCCGCCGGCCATGTCGGCCAGCTTGCTGACCGTGTTCAGGTTTCTCGTTGTGCCGTACTTGGCGGCGGGGAGGTTCAGTTTCGACCTGCCCATCCCGTCCGGGTAGTGGACGTAGATCTCCCGTTTGCCGATTTCGATCTCCTCGTTCTTCCGGCCCTTCGCCTTCCTGATGTTCTCCCGCGGCAGGCGGTGATCGAGAAACAGGACGCCGATCCGGTTGTAGGCGGCGCTCTTGAACGGATTGGCCAGCTCGACCGCCCGCATCTCCGCCGCGGTCCGGACGATCACGCCGATTTCCCTCCCCGCGTAGTCACGCAACGCCGCCTCGAGCTGCTTTTTCACCTGCGCTTCGGTCAGCCCGGAAGTGATGAGCAGATTGCCGCTGGCGATGTAGGTCCTCACATCCCCGAAACCGAGCTGTCCGGCCAGTTTCCGCAGATCGGCCATCGGCAGCTTGCCGGTGCCGCCGACGTTCACGGCCCTGAGCAGCGCGACGTATGAAATGGCCCCCACCATGGTCCTAAGACTAGGGCAACGCGAAATCCCGAATCCTGATCGGATTTAGCTGATCGGTATCCTCGCTTGATGGCCGAACGTGACTATCTGAGCGCAATTTCCGACCACATCGTCGTCTTCGACGGCGGGATGGGCGCGACCCTGGAGATGTTCGACCTGACCCAGGAGGATTACGGCGGCCTGGCCGGCAAATGTCACGAGGCCCTGGTCCTGAACCGGCCCGACGTGATCGAAGGGGTTCACACCTCGATGATCGAAGCCGGCGCCGAGGTGGTCGAGACCGACACCTTCCAGGCTTCCCGGATCAAGCTAGACGAGTGGGGTCTCGCCGACCACACCGAGGAAATCAACGTCAAGGCGGCCGAGATCGCCCGCAAGGCAGCCGGCCCGGACCGTTTCGTTGCCGGCTCGATCGGACCGACCGGGCACCTGCCCGCCTCGGATGACCCGACCCTCGGGCAGATCCGCTTCCCCGAGCTGGTCACCGTCTTCACCGAACAGGCCGGCGGCCTGGTCAAGGGCGGCGCCGACCTGATCATCATCGAAACCGCCCAGGACATCCTCGAGGTCAAGGCGGCGATCTTCGGAGCCCGCGCCGCCTTCGAGGAGATCGGCCGCAGCGTCCCGATCCAGGTTTCCGTCTCGCTTCTGCCCAACGGCGGCAAGATGCTGCTCGGCACCGACATCCAGGCGGTGCTGACCACGCTCGAAGCCCTCAAGGTCGACGTGATCGGCCTCAACTGCTCGACCGGTCCCGAGGACATGCGGGATGCGATCCGCTACCTCGGCGAGAACTCGGCGGTTCCGGTTCACTGCATCCCCAACGCCGGCCTGCCCCTGCAGGGCCCGGACGGCGAGACGATCTTCCCCGAAAAGCCGGAACCGCTGGCCGCGACGCTGGGCGAGTTCGTCGAGCGCTACGGAGTCGGCGTGGTCGGCGGCTGCTGCGGCACCACGCCGGAGCACATCCGGGCGATCAGCGAGCGGGTCAAGGACCTGAAGCCGGGCCCGCGGCCCGAGCCGGGCGAGATCAGGGTTTCCTCGATGATGACTTCCACCGCGCTGGTCCAGGAACCGACCCCGACCATGGTCGGGGAGCGGGTCAACTCCCAGGGCTCCCGCAAGGCGAAAGAGCTGCTCCTGGCCGACGATTACGACGGACTGCTCCAGGTCGCCGAGGACCAGGTCGAAGGCGGAGCCCACGTGCTCGACGTCTGCGTCGCGCTGACCGAACGCCAGGACGAGGACGAGCAGATGCGGCAGGTCGTCAAGCGGATCTCGCTGACCCAGCCTTCACCGATCCAGGTCGACTCGACCGAGCCGGACGTGATCAGGACCGCCCTGGAGCAGATCCCGGGCCGGGCGATCGTGAACTCCGTGAACCTCGAAGCCGGCCGCGACAAGCTCGACACCGTGGCCCCGCTGGCCAAGGCCCACGGCGCCTGCCTGATCGCCCTGACCATCGACGAGGTCGGCATGGCCAAGACCGCCGATCGCAAGGTCGAGATCGCCCGACGGATCACCGAGATGGTTTGCGATGAGCACGGCCTCGACCGGGAAGCCCTGATCTTCGACGACCTCACCTTCACCCTGACCACGGGTGACGAGGAGTGGCGCCCGTCCGCGATCGAGACGATCGAGGGCATCCGCCGGATCAAGGCGGAGATCCCCGGAGTCAAGACCTCGCTCGGCGTCTCGAACGTGAGCTTCGGCGTCGGCCAGCCCGCCCGCGCGGTGCTCAACTCGGTCTTCCTCCATCACTGCGTCGAGGCCGGCCTCGACCTCGCGATGGTCAACCCGAATCACATCAAGCCGTACGGCGAGATCCCGGCCGAGGAGATCGAGCTGACCGAGGACCTGGTCTTCAACCGGCGCGAGGACGCGCTGGAACGGTTCATCGCCCACTTCGAGTCGAAGGGCGACGAAGCCGAGGAGGAAGCCGAGGACGCGACCGCGGGGATGGAGCCGGAAGAAGCGCTCCACTTCATGATCCTGCGCCGCAAGAAGGAAGGCGTCGAAGACTGGATCGACAAGTCGGTCGAGAAGATCGGCGCGGTCCCGACCCTGAACGACGTGCTGTTGCCGGCGATGAAGGAGGTCGGCGACAAGTTCGGGGCCGGCGAGCTGATCCTGCCCTTCGTGCTGCAGTCGGCCGAGGTGATGAAGAAGGCTGTTTCGCAGCTCGAGAATTACCTCGACCGGATCGAAGGCCACACCAAGGGCAAGGTCGTGATCGCGACCGTCTTCGGTGACGTTCATGACATCGGCAAGTCGCTGGTCAACACGATCCTGACCAACAACGGCTACACGGTGATCGACCTCGGCAAACAGGTTCCGGTGGACACGATCATCGATGCCGCGATCGAGCACGAGGCCGACGCGATCGGCCTCTCCGCCCTGCTCGTCTCGACCTCGAAGCAGATGCCGATCGCCGTCCAGGAACTCCACCAGCGCGGGCTCGACTACCCGGTGCTGATTGGCGGGGCCGCGATTAACCGCGACTTCGGCCGCCGCACGCTCTACCCGCACGGCAAGGAGTCCGATGAGGTCTACGAGCCGGGCGTCATCTACTGCAAGGACGCCTTCCAGGGCCTCGACACGATGGACGCCCTGATCGACGACGAGGCCCGCGCGGCGCTGATCGATCGCCTCAAGCAGGAGGCCGAGGAGTACCGCAACAAGCCGGTCATCGTCGAGGACCTGCCGCCGCTGGACGATGATTCGGTCCGCTCTTCGGCAAGCACCGACGCGCCGATCCCGTCGCCGCCCTGGTGGGGCGTGCGGGAGGTACCGGTCGATTTCGACGAGGTCTTCGACCACCTCGACCTGCATGTGCTCTTCAAGCTCCACTGGGGCGGCAAGGGCGTCAAGGGCGAGGAGTGGGACAAGCTCGTATGCGAGGAGTTCCGGCCGAGGCTGGAGCGGATGTGGCGGGAACAGGACTACCTTCACCCGAAGGCCCGGCTCGGTTACTTCCCCTGCAACGCGGACGGAAACGAGCTGGTCATCTTCGACCCGGAGGACCAGGACAGGGAGATCAACCGCCTCGTCTTCCCCCGCCAGCCCAAGCACGACCGGATCTGCCTGGCTGACTTCTACCGGCCGCTGAACGACGAAGGGATCCGCGACGTGGTCGCCCTGCAGGGCGTGACGGTCGGCCCCGAGGTGACCGAGCTGATGGAGCAACTCGAGAAGGACGGCGAGTTCGCCGAGCAGCTCTACACCCACGGTCTCGGAGTCCAGTCGGCGGAGGGGCTGGCCGAATGGCTCCACTACAAGGTGCGCCAGGACCTCGGCATCAAGTCGAGCCAGGGCCGCCGCTACTCATGGGGATACCCGGCCTGCCCGGACCAGTCCGAACACGAGAAGGTCTGGGAACTGCTCGACCTGGGCGAGATCGGCATGTACCTCTCGGGCGGCTACGCCGTGATGCCCGAACAGTCCACGGTCGCGATCATCGCCCACCATCCGCAGGCGGTCTATTTCGGCATGAAGTCCGGTTTCATCCCCAAGGGAGAAGCCCCGGACGAGGTCATCGCCGAATCCGACCGCTCGGCCAATCCGCCCGAGGCCGATCCGGACGAAGGCCCGACCGAAGCCGAGGGCGAACCGGCTACCGCCTGAAGCGGAAGGTCTTGACCTTTCGTACGGTCTTGCCCGTTTCGATGTCTACCGCCGAGAAGTTCGCCACCAGCCTGCATCTGGTGATGTTCTGGCGGATGTAGCTGCGGAAAGACGGACTGAGGATCACGCCGATCGTCCAGGTGCCCGTGGCCTCGAGGCCGATCGATCCGCCGCCGCGGACGGTGGTCACCGGGGTGACCAGCCGGAGCTTGACCCGCGCGTTGCAGTCCTTCGAGCAGGAAGCGATCAGGCGAACCTTCCGTTTGACCTTGAGCCGCTGCTTGCCGTCAAAGGTGACCAGCTTCACCTTGAGCGGCTTCGGGCTGCCTTGAAGTGCGGCTCCGGCGGGTGACCCGCCGGCGAGCAAGGCGGCTGAGGCCAGGGCGGCCACAAGAAACAAGGGCGCTTTCTTCATCGATTCCTCCCGGCGGTTGAGAACTGTTCCCAGCCTAAGGCACCAGACCGCACCCGTTCATTCCGTACGGTGTTCATAAAGTAGGATCAGCTCAACCGACCAAGGGAGTTTGGATGTTCGCCAGGGGTTTCCTAGTTTCGCTTTTCGCTGCGTTCGCATTGATGGTTCCAACTGCTGCCGCTTCGTCTGCGCCTCACCTGAGCTTGCCCGCGGGGGACTCGACCGACAATGGCAACGTCTACCTCGGTGATTCCAGTGTGATCACCGTGACGGTGAATTCAGACGGATCCAGTCCCCTCGACATCACTTCGGTCTCGATTTACGCGTTCCCGGGGAACTCCGAATATTTCTCGATCGAGCAGGACAACTGCTCGGGTCAATCGGTGGAGTCCGGCGACCACTGCACCTTCCAGGTCAGGTTCACCGCTTCCGTGGTCGGCCACAAGTTCACTTCGGTCAGGATCGACAGCAACGACGTGGAAAGTGGCGGCATGAAGTTCTTTGGCATCAGCGGTACCGGCATCAACCCAGGGATCGACGCGGATGCCGCGAGTCACAACTTCGGGACGGTCCAGGTTGGTGAGTACGGAACTGACAAGACCTTCACCATCGAGAACGACGGAACCTCGGACCTGAACGCCACCGCGACCATCACCGGTACCGATGCTGCCGAGTTCTTCTTCAGTTCCCAGCCCAACTGCGCCTCGGTCACGCCGGATTCCACCTGCCAGATCATCGTGAATCTTCGCCCGCTCGGGAGCGCCGGCCCCCGCTCCGCCAACCTGGTGATCGCCAACAACACGAAGAACGAGAACCCGGTCACGATCCCGCTGACCGCCACCGCCAGCGCCCCTCATTTCACCAGCGAGCCTCTGGGACTGGGGTTCGGTCAGTTCGACCTGTTCGATGACCCGCCCGCGACCAGGCCCCTGACCATCAAGTCCGACGGAACCGCGGACCTGAAGATCAACGGCATGGTCATCGACCCCCTCAACTCGAACTCCAATGCCTTCACCCTCGACCAGGGGGAATGCGTGGACGACCTGGCGATCGCACCCGGTGATGACTGCACGCTCAACATCACTTTCAAGGCAGGTTCATTCGGCGAGGGCTCCTACAACACCAGCTTGCTGGTCTTCACGAACAACGGCGACCAGTCGGTTCCGGTCAGTGCCGCCCGGACCTCCGGCGGCATGTCCACCGACTCATCGGCAGACGTCGGGGACGTGGAGCTCGGCCAGACCGGATCGGCGACCCTGACCCTCACTTCGACCGGAACCGCGCCGCTGAAGATGTCACCGCCCGTAATCGACGGCCCCGACGCGGGCATGTTCTCGGTCGACCAGCCGAGCGACTGCAACGGTCTCGCCAGCGGCCAGAGCTGCGAGGTCACCGTCCACTTCACCCCCACCTCGCTGGCCGGCAAGCAGGCCGGCCTGACCCTCTCGGGCAACTTCGGCAGCACGGGAGTGCTCCTGACCGGCTCCGGCACCCAGGCCTTCGTCAACGTCCCGGGTGACATCACCTTCCCGACAACGATCGTGGGCAAGCAGGTGACCTGGGACGAGTCCCTGATTTCCAACGGTTCGGCCCCATTCAGCCTCGGCTCATTGACCATCGAGGGAGCCGACGCGTCGATGTTCTCGGTTGAGACAACCGGCAGTTGCGCGAGCGTCGCCCACGGCGATGAATGCCCGTACAGCATCACCTACAAGCCGACCTCGACCGGAAGCCACGAAGCGCAGCTGAAGATCACCGGAAACCTGGCAGGGGGATCCCGGACGATCCCGCTCTCCGGCACCGCCAGGAACCTGACTCCGGCGAAGGTCTCGTTGAAGTTGACCGGAGCCAAACAAGTGAAGCCCGGAAAGACCGTGACCCTGACCGCCAGGATCTCAAAGAGTGGCGAGGAGCAGACCGGAGACCTGACCCTCAAGACGGTGGTTCCGAAGAAGATGGCCGCCTCGGTGAAACCGGTCAGGATCCCCCACCTCGGAGCAGGCAACCGGACCGTCACCAGGAAGATCACGATCAAGGTCAGGAGGAGCGCGAAGAGCGGCCAGAAGCTGAAGGTCGAGGCGACCGTGTCCGGCGGCGGCCTGAATAAGGCCGGCAAGGCCGGGAAGACCGTGACGATCAGGTAGCCGAGTCACCCTCAAGCACGGTGCGGATGCTGTCCGGAATTGGCTGGGGAGTGTGTTCGGTTGACGAGACGCAGACGTAGGAGATCTCGATCTCGGCGATCGCCTCGCCGCTCCGGGTGAATTCGAACTCGATCGTCATCGAGCGCGCGGTCATGCCGCCCACGCTCACCCGGATATCGAACTCGTCGTCAAACTCGAGCGGCTGCCGGAAGCGGAGGTTCGCCTCGGCCAGGACCATGTCGAGGCCGATCTCGTTGAACTCCGAATAACCACCCAGGTGCTCGCGCCAGAACTCGGTAACCGCCACGTCGGTGTAGACGAGGTAGTTCGAGTTGAAGACGATCCCGACCCGGTCGCACTCGTTGTAACGGACCCTCAGCCTGTGGGTGGTTTCAGCGGCCATCAGCTCCCGCGAGAGTACTTCGTTGCGCATCCGTCCGACCGGCCGGGGCGACCGTCTCGTTCATGAATTCGACGATCAGGTTCGAGACCTTCTCGGGGTCGTCGAGGGCGACGAAGGTCCTGCCGCCTTCGACCTTCTCGATGCGGGAGTTCGGGATCATCGCGGCCAGCCGCTCGGCCAGTTCCGGCTTGAAGAAACGGTCGCTTTCACCCCAGGCGAAGAGCACCGGCTTCTCGAATCCCCGTAGCTTCTCGGCGGCGTCGATCGCCTGGTTCTTTTCCAGCCCGCCGATCACCTTGTTTACGTCCCGGCGGATTCCGGGATTGCTTCCGGTCGGGCCCAGCCACGCCTTCAGCTGGCGATCCGGGATCGGATCGGCGGTCAGCATCCGGTAGGTGGCCCAGCGCACCGGCCTGAGCTTCATCAGCAGGCCGAGCGGGGCGATTCCACCAGGCATCCGGGCGAGCGGCGGAAGCAGCGTGAAGGGAAACGGCGGATAGACCTCGAGTGCATCGCAGTTGGTGAGCACCATCGCCGCCAACTTGTCGGGATGCTGCGCGGCAAACATCTGACTGACGGCACCGCCGGAATCGCTGCCAACCACGGTCACCGGACCGAGATCGAGCGCATCGATGAAATCAGCGAGCAGGTCCGCCACGCGGGGCGGGGAGAGAGGCGTCTCGGGGTTGAGCGGAATCCGGTGGGCACCCATCGGAGTCTCCGGCCGCACGCAGCGAAACCCGGCCGGAACCAGGCGCTCGACCAGCCCGTCCCAGAGCGATGAGTCGACGAAGATCCCGTGCGAGAAGAGGAGCACCGGCCCCTCCCCCTCGTCCCGGAATGCGACCGTGCCCTGGGGCAGGTCGACGGTCAGTTTCTTTTCTTGGTCTTGCCGGGTCATCGGTCCTCCTCAGGTTGCGTACCGCCGGTATGTATTGCCAGCAAGATAACATACCCGCGGTATGCAAGCTGCGAGAACCCAGATCGAGCGCTCGGACGCAACCCGCCGCGCCCTGATCGATTCGGCCCGGAACCTGTTCGGATCGAGGGGCTACGCGGCGGTGCCCCTGGACGAGGTCGTCTCCGCGGCCGGGGTCACCAAGGGAGCCCTCTACCACCACTTCCCGGGCGGCAAGAAAGACCTGATGGAGGCGCTTTACGAAACGGTCGAAGCCGATTTCACGGAGCGGGTCACCGCCGGCATCGCGCCTCGACTGGCCGAAGGAGAGGTTGACCCGCTGGACATCATGGGAGCGGCCATTGAAGAGACCCTCGACCTCAGCATGGATCCCGAGCTCCAGCAGATCCTCCTGCTCGATTCGCTAGCCGTCCTCGGCTGGAGTCGCTGGCGGGAAATCGCGGACAAGTACAGCCTCGCCGTGGTCAAGTCCCTCCTCGCCGCCGCGGTGGAACACGGCTCGATGAAACCGCTCCCGACCGAATCGCTGGCCAACCTGCTCATGGCCGCCCTTTCCGAAGCGATCCTGATGATCCCCCGGGCCGGGGACCAGGAGCAAGCGAAAGCCGACGCATCCAGATCACTCAAGGCGATCATCGACGGCCTGCGGGCCTGACCGATTCGGTGTAAGACTTCCGGGCATGAGCGAATTCACGGCTTCCTATCGTGGTGGTGACGGTCCGACTCTGGTGCTGATTCATGGCTTCACGGGCACCTGGGAAATCTGGGATCCGATCATCGCTCCGCTTGAGCAGCACTACGACGTGTTCATCCCGACCCTTCCGTCACATGCGGGCGGACCGGCGATCGAAGGCGACCCGACCCTGGAGTTGCTGCTCGACGGAGCCGAAGCGCTGCTGGACGAGGCAGGAATCGAGACCGCCCACATCGTCGGCAACTCACTTGGCGGCTACGCGGCGCTCCGGCTGGCGGCCCGGGGCCGGGCGAAGACCGTCAACGCATTGGCTCCGGCCGGTGGCTGGGCCGAAGGCGACCCGGTGATCGCCCAGACCATGGACTTCTTCCAGCAGATGCACCCGCTGGTCGTTGCCGCAGCCGAACACGTCGACGACGCCGTCGCCACCCCGGAAGGCCGGGCGATGCTGCTGCAGTTCCTGACCGAGCATCCCGAAGTCGTGTCACCTGATCTTGCGAAGAAGATCCTGCTCGGCGGGGCCGGCTGCACCGAGGCGATCGCCCTGACCGAGATGGGCCGCACCGCGGATTGGGCGTTTGACCTGAATGCCATCGAGTGCCCGGCCAGGATCGTCTGGGGCACCGAGGACAAGGTGCTGGGCTGGCCGATCGCCGCGGCCCGCTACCAGGAGGGACTTCCGGATGCCGACTGGGTGATCCTCGAAGGGATCGGCCACTGCCCGATGCTCGACGTGCCCGAGCGGACGGTCGAGCTGATCACCGAATTCGCGAAGGACTGACCCGGCCCGCCTGGCCGGGCAGATTTAGCGGCTCAGAAGCCGCGGCGGTTTCGGAGCCGGGCGCGGAGGGCGAGGGTGGCGCCAGTGAGGGCCGGGGCGAGGGCGAGGAGTTCTTCGACCGGGAGCGGGCCGATGTGGGCGAGGATCATGAGCCGTACTCGTCGTGGCGGCGCCACCACTGGTACGGCGGGGTCTGCGGATAACCCTCGGGCGAATCCTCCCACTCTTCCTGGCGGCCGAGCGCGGTCAGGTCGAGGTGGGCCCAGGTGCTGCCCATGTGCTCGTCGCCGCGCGCGTCGATGAAGTAGGTGCGATAGACCGTGCCGTCGTCATCACGGATGAAGGCATTGGTTCCGTGCCACTCGCCGACACCCATGTCGCGGTCGAAGTCGTCGATCACCGTGTACCAGGGGATCTGCTCCCAGCCCATCTTCTCCTTCAGCCGCCGGATGTTCTCCTGGCTGCCCCGGGAAGCATGGGCGAAGGTCGTGTCCCGGGCATTGAGATGCCGGAGGTCGGCGACCTGATCGGCCCCGAACGAGCAGCCAGGGCAACCGGCATCGGGGTGGCCGCTTACATCCGGGTCGAAGAAGAAGCGGTAGAGCACAAGCTGGCGGCGGCCTTCAAAAAGGTCGATCAGCCCGACCCTGCCCTCGGGGCCTTCGAACTCGTAGTCCTTCTCGATCTTCAGCCAGGGCATCCGCCGGCGTTCGGCGGCCAGCGCGTCCCTGGCCCTGGTCACTTCCTTCTCGCGGACCAGCAACTCCATCCGGGCCGCATCCCATTCCTCGGCCGAGACGACCGGTGGCGTCTTCATCTGCTCGAACATGACTACTCATCTCCTTCTGCTTCGAAATGCCGCCCGAGACTCGCCAGAGCCTGGGTCCAGCCTGTGCTGACTCCTGTGGGTCCGCCCGGCGGCACATCACCAAGGCGGTCGTGGGTCAGCGAAACCTCGGTCGCTCCCGGCCCGGCTTCCCGCAGCTCGATCGTCAGGCGGGAGTGGTGACCATCGGGGTCGGCGCCGGCCGGGCCGAACTGCCAGTCCATCACCAGACGCCGGCCGGGAACCACCTCCAGGTACTGCCAGTTGAAACCGCCCACCTCTTCCCCGTCCAGGGCGTGGATCAGCTCGCCCCGGCCGCCGACCCGGGGGTCGTTGCTGGCCGAGACTCCGGTGAAGGCATCGGGGTGCATCCAGCGGACCAGTTCATCCGGGTCGATGAACGCCCGGTAGACCATTTCGGGGGGAGCCTGAACGACCTTGACGAGATGAACGGATTGATCAGAGACAGTCATTTCTTCTCCTTCTTCATATCCGCTTCCACTACCCGGGCGAGGCGATCCAGATTGCCTGCCCAGAACTTCTCGTAGAAGCTCAGCCACTCGCTGGCCTCCCTGAGCGGGTCGGGCCTAAGCGAACAGATGTGCTGACGGCCTTCAACCCTGCGATTGACCATCCCCGCCTTCTCCAGAACCTGAACGTGTTTGGAGGCCGCGGCAAAGGACATCCGGGTCGGCCGGGCGAGGTCGCCGACCGAACATTCGCCGCCGGAAAGCTGCCTCACCATCCCCCTCCGGGTCTGGTTCGAGAGGGCGTGAAACACCCGGTCGACTTCCTTCTGATCTTCAACCATGTGGTTGAACGTAGAGCACGGACGGAAGATTGTCAACCGGTTGGTTGAATAAAAGTTCTCGCGGACTGCCCGCCCCTTCGCATCGAACGGACCCGGACAGTGTTCGGTACGGTGAGATCAACCGACCGATCCGAGGGGGATTGTCTTGCGCAAGCTAGTGACGTTCGTGGCCGTTTTGCTCGGCCTGCTCGCCGTACCGGCCACAGCTTCGGCCCTGAAGTTCGAGGCGGCTCCCGGCACGCCGCTGGCACCGGCGACCTCGGTCATCGACCCTTCCCCGGTCATGCCCCCTGGCTTCTCCCCGACCGACATCGCGACCGGGGACTTCAACAAGGACGGCTACGGCGACATCGCCGTGATCACGGACTACATCTCCGTCCAGGGGCCCGACGGACCGGAAATCAGCCCCCTCTCCAAGAACATCTACGTTTACCTCGGCAGCGCGGATGGCAGTCTCGAGTCATCGGCAAGCAATCCGATCGGTGCGGATTCGCCGATCGCGGGCGGGCGTTTCATGATCCGGGCGATCGATGTAGATGGCGATGATGACCTGGATCTGGTCACCGGGTCCGGGGGCAACCCGACCATCATCGAGATCTACCAGAACGGCTTCAACGGCACTCACGAGGCGTTTGCCACCGTTCCCGGCCAGACGCTCAGCCTGGATGACAGCGAGTCCGCCGCCGGCTACCGGTCGGTTTCGCTTGGGGATCAGGACGACGACGGTGACGTCGACATGGCTCTCGGCCTCTACGACAACCGTTACGTCTTCATCCGCAACCTGTCGGGTCTGGACGGCCTCGAGATCCCGAACCCGAGCGTCGAGGTTTCGCGCGACGACCCGCAGGACATCGACGGGATCACCTCCACCGCGATCGGCAACTTCGGCGACGGCACCGGCCCGGACGCTTTCGGCGACCTGGTGATGGTCTCCAGCCCCGGGTTCCGGGCCGAAAACCAGCCCCCGGACCGGCTCCTTTACGCAAGGGGCGATGGCGCATCGAGCTTCGCCTCGCCGGTTGAACTGCTGCGAACCGGAACCGACGAATACCTGGGCTGGGTGAGCAAGGCCGATCTGAACGGTGACCAGTACGACGACATCGTCTTCAAGGTGCAGACCGCCACCGGAGAAAACATCGTCAGGGCCGCGCTCGGCAGCGCCGACGGACCGGTCATCCAGGCCGGCGAAGGCAGCTCGATTTCCGTCTACGGCGCCCAGCAGCCGGCCCCGGGAGACTTCAACGGTGACGGTGACCAGGACGTAGCGATCCCCCAGTTCGTCGATGACGGATTCCAGGTTGGTCTCGGCGACGGCAGCGGCAGGCTGGCTCTCGACTTCGCCGGACCGTTCGCCCTGGCGGCAGTCGACTCGGCTGACTTCTTTCCCCAGGCAAGCGCCACCCTGGACGCCAACGGGGACGGCCGGCTCGACTTCGCGGCGGCCAGCGGCCATTCGGGTGATGCGGATCAGGCTCGCGGCGTCGCGGTCATGCTGAACAAGCCCTCCTCCGGGATCTCCGTCTCACCGACTTCGATCCACTTCGGAGATGTCCCGTTTGACGCCGAGCTGATCGCGCCGGTTCCGGTCACGATCAAATCCAACGGTGATCTCCCGCTGAACCTCGGTCAGATCGGCTTCAGCGGCCCTGCGACCGGAGGTTTCAGCCTCGACCGCGGCAACTGCCCGAACGGCAACCTCGCGTCCGGCTCGACCTGCACGCTCGAGGTCTCGATGAAGCAGAACCAGTCCGGCTACTTCAACGGCTTCCTCGACATCACCAGCGACGCGACCGGCGATCCGGTCCGGATCGAGGTGATCGGCCAGGTCGGGGAAGCCCCGCCCACTGCCAGGGGGCTTTCCCTGAAGGTGAAGTCGGCGAAGAAGGTCAAGGCCGGAAAGAAGCTGGTCGTGTCCGCGATCGTCCGCAACAGCGGCAAGGCCCGCTCGGCGCATTTCACGATCAGGGCCACCGCACCGAAGAAGATGACCGGAAGGATCAAGTTCTCGCCGCTTCGCAATCTCTCGCTCGACGGTCGCAGCTACACGACCTTCTTCTTCAAGGTTCCCGTCAAGAAGCAGGCGAAGGGCGTGCTCCGGGTCAAGGTGAGCCTGGTGGCAAAGAACCGGAAGATCGTGCGAAAGACAGGCAAGGTCAGGATCGTGAAGAAGGCGCGGCGGCGGTAGAGCCTTCGCCTGCGTTCATTTCATCCGCTTCGCCAGGCGGATCACGGCCCTGGCGTGGCGGTTGATGACCGCGCGGGGCTGAAGGCCGGGGCCGAGTTCGACCACGAAGGCGGTGGTGCCGGTTGCCTGGTGCTGCCAGGAGACGGCGCTGCCCGGATACCGGCCGTGATCACAGCTTCCCCCGGTCCCCAGGCCGGAGAGCCGGGCGTAGAGAAAGGCCCAGCGTCGCTGGCCGTCACAGGGCGCGAGGGTCCGGCCCCAGGGCTGGTGGAACCAGACCGCGAGGTCGAAGCCGACCCGGCGGCTCAGTCGCATGATCGCCCGGGTCTCGGGTTCGGAGGCCGGTCGCGGGCCCGAGTTATACCCGCCGTTCAGGCTGCCGTCCCAGCGGAAGGGAAAGTTCCGGTTGAGGTCGATCCGGCGGGCGTTTCGACGGGTGCCAAGCGCGGTGCCATCGGGGTTGGCGGTCTTCACGGTCCAGACCCCGATGCCCTTCGGCCCGCCACGCCCGGCCAGGTTCTGCCTGAGCCTGGCCACGACCCGCATCCCCTGCCGCTCGTCGCCGTGGACCGAACCGACCACCAGAACCCGGAAATCGCCCTTCGGATCACCCTGACGCCAGCTCACGATCGGCCGCCCGTCAACCGAACGGCCGATCACCTTCCGCTCGGTCGCGCCGCTCGCAACCGGGGCCGGCAGGATTGCGGCAGCCAGGGCGAGCGCGATCAGATGGCGGTGCTTCACTGGTCAAACCTATCCCCGATGACTGGGAGAATGTGGCGGTGAGCGAACTCGAAGATGACGGGCTGACCCGCTGCGCCTGGGCCAACGGCAGCCAGATGATGCGGACCTACCACGATGAGGAGTGGGGCTGCCCGATCGTCGGCGAGCAGGACATGTTCGAGCGGCTCTCGCTCGAGGCCTTCCAGGCAGGCCTCAGCTGGGCGACCATCCTGCGCAAGCGCCCCGCCTTCCGGGAGGCCTTCCGCGATTTCGATCTCGAGTACTGCGCCGACCTTACCGATGCCGACATCGAGGAGCTGATGGGCAACGAGGGGATCATCCGGGCCCGGGCCAAGATCGAAGCGACCCGGTCGAATGCGGCCGCCACGATCGCGCTGCGCGAGGAGGGCGGGCTTGAGGGCCTGATCGGTTCCTTCGTGCCCGAACGGATGCCCGAACCGGCGAACCAGTCGGAGGTTCCGACCAGCTCGCCCGAGTCGACCAACCTCGCCAGGGAGCTCCGCGCTCATGGCTTCAGGTTCGTCGGCCCGACCAACATGTACGCGCTGATGGAGGCGAGCGGCCTGGTCAACACCCATCTGACCAGCTGCTTCCGGCGCGATCAGGTCTAGCCGGGCCCCGCGACCGGTCGCCAGCGTGGCGAGACCTCGCCGACCTTGTCGGGCGGCACCATCTGCCGGGCCGAATGCTTCTGGAGCAGGTACATCAGGACGATCACCGCGATCGAGACGAAGTTGGTCATTCGGGCGATCGACCCGTCGACGTGGTGGCTGAGGACGATCACGTCGTTGGTGCTGTGGGCGGCCATCGCCAGCACCCAGGCCCCGACTGCCGCCGCAGTGAAGATCGACTTCCTGTGCCAGGCGGCCTGCCAGGCGACCGCCGCCACGAATCCGGTCAGCAGCGGATGCATGATCTCCAGGACCGGACGCATCGGCTGGTAGATCTCGGGCTGGACCGCGTATTCGGTGCCTTCCATCACCGCCACCGTCGCGGCCGAGACCAGCACCAGCAGGTAACCCTGACGGGGCAGCCGGAACCTGCCCCGGAACCAGAGGATCACCGGCAGCAGCAGCTTGCCCGTTTCTTCGGCCGGCCCGTCCAGCACCGACCAGCCCGGATCATCCTTGAGGTTGTCGCCAAAGACGCGCGGGAGGAAGAACTCCACCGCGAAGGCCAGCGCGAAGGCCAGGACGCCCGAAGCGATGCCCCACTTGACGATTTCCCGGCGCGTTTCGGCCGGGATCCGGTCGAAACCGACCCGGCGGCCAATGAATCTCAGGAAGGCGACCATCGTCACGAAGGTCGCCGCCGCAGCCAGGGGCACGGCCAGGATCTGGATGCCGCCGACCAAATCGGCCTTGCGGTCGGTACCCCACAACGCCGCCGCGCCGGCAAGGGTCAGGATCAGGACCAGCAGGAGCTTCCAGTTGCCGTTCCGGACGAAGCCCCAGAAGTGCCTCCGGTAGGTAGCGAGACTTGAACCGACCGGAGCGGTCCTGACCTCGTCGGTCCAGACTTCGCCGTCCCAGTGGCGCTCGACGGTCGTGTCCCGATCGCGGCCCGGGACGGGGTACCAGCCAGGTGCGGGAAGGCTCTTCGCGGAAGAGTCGGCAGCCATCCCACGGTAGCTACCCCGGAACCAGCGGATCAATCAGCAGCAGCCAGCCGTCGATCCCGATCGGTGCCGTCGGAGCGCCGATGTGAATCGGTCGCGATCCGCTCATCGTCTGCGGCGATCGGCTCAGGTTTCCAGCCCGGACCCTTGAAGGCGTAGCCGAACCGGTCCCGCCAGCTGTCGGCGGCCCGCACGTCACGCCAGATGTTCATGTATTCGCCGTAGGCGACCTTGACCGGATGGAACGTCTTGATGTTTTTGGTCAGGCCGTAGCGAACCCGTTCTTCCTCCGGTTCGAAGCTGCCGAACATGCGGTCCCAGATGATCAGGATTCCGCCGTAGTTCTTGTCGAGGTACTGCTCCTGGGAGCCGTGGTGGACCCGGTGGTGGCTGGGCGTGTTGAAGATGAACTCGATCGGCCGGGGCAGCCGGTCGATCGCCTCGGTGTGGAGCAGGAACTGGTAGAGCAGGCTCCATGAAAACGCGAGGTAGATCATCCACGGCGGGAAAAGCAGGGCCGAAGGCATCCAGAAGAAGATCGAGCTGAACGGCGACCAGTCCTGACGAAGCGCGGTCGAGAAGTTGTAATGCTCGGAGGAGTGGTGAACCACATGCATCGCCCAGAAGAGCCGGATGCGGTGGTGGCTGCGGTGGAAGCAGTAGTAGGCGAGATCGTCGGCGAAGAAGAGCAGCACCCAGGTCCACCAGTCCGAAGGTGAAAGCTGGATCGGGCTGACTTCGTAGATCGCGGCGTAGATGACGAGAACGACCAGCTTCCAGGCGCCGGCGATGAACAGGTGGCCGACCCCCATGCTGAGACTGGTGGCCGTGTCCTTCGCTTCGAAGCCGATCGGCGCGTCCGGGTTTGCGGCCTGCGCTTCTCCGTGCTCATGCGCCGCGTGGCGCAGGGTCAGGTACTCCAGACCCATCGCAAGGAAGAAGAACGGGATCGCGTAAAGAATCAGATCGCCCATTGCCGAACTGGTTATACCAGTTCACCCAGACGGTTGCAAGGGGCGGATCGGCCGCAGCCGGGATCCGGTTCAGGCGACGCGGTCGATGTCGCTGCGCAGCATGTGGCCAGCGACCTCGGCCGCCGTCTCGGGGTCGCCGGCGCCGATCGCGTTGCCGAGCCGGGTGATGATCCGGGGGTCGGCCGGGCGGATCCGGTCGGCCACGTCTCCGAAGGTGAGCATCGCCTTGAGCAGCGAGTTGAGTGAAAGCCGGTAGGCGATATTGCCGGACCCGGCGACGATCGCCAGCCAGAAGGCGGCGAAGGCTTCATCGAGCCCTGCCTCGTCTCCGGTTCCGATCATTGCGGCGGCGCTTTCGCCCAGTTGTTCGACCTGATCGCGTTCCGACTGGCTCGCACGGCTGGCGCAGAGCCTCGCCGCGTCAACCCCGATCGAGGCTCTCATCTCGACCACGGACCTGACGATCTCGGCCGGTGGTTCGAGCGGGTCGCCACCGAGGTCGAGCAGAACCTCGAGCCCGCCGGCGTCACGCCAGTCCAGCACCCTGGTCGCACCGCCGTGGGTGATCCTGATCAGCCCGGCTGCCTGGAGACCCTTGAGCGCCTCGCGAACGGCATGGCGATTCACGCCGAAGTCTTCGGCGAGGACCCGCTCGGACGGGATGCGATCCCCGGGCGCAAGTTCACCCTCGACGATCTGGCGGCGCAGCTCGTCGTGGACGCGACGGGAAACGGTCTCTGTGCCGGAACCGGGCATTGCAGGAGGTTTTACCATCTCCCTATGGCCCGATTGAGACTGCTGTTCACCGGTGCGCTCCTCGCGTTCGGTCTTCAGACCCTGATTCGCAGGCTGCTGCTGACGCAATTCCGGCGGAGCGTGGAGGCCCTCAACCAGGGGGACTACGGCCCGCTGCTGGACGGTTTCGCCGATGACGCCGTGCTTCATTTCAATGACGCGCCACATCGCTGGGCCGGCGAGCATCGGGGGCGCGATCAGATCGAGACCTTCCTCAAGGATTTCGTAGCGGCCGGGCTCCAGGGAGAAATTCTCGACCTGTGGACTTCCGGCCCACCCTGGGCGATGACCGCCGTGGCCCGCTTTGACGACCGATCGACCGGACCGGACGGTCAGGAGCTCTACTCGAACCAGACCATGATCATGGTCCGGACCAGATGGGGCAAGGTGACTGAGCAGCGCGACTTCTACGTTGACACGACCAGCATGATCGATTTCGACCGCAGGCTGACCGAGCTGGGAATCCTGCCGGTCGCCGACGGCTGAGATGCTTCCGGCATGACCCCCGGGTTCACCCCCTTCCATCACGGCGGATCGGGACCGCCGCTGGTCCTGATCCACGGTTTCACCGACACCTGGCGAACCTGGGATCTGGTCATCCCCCGGCTTGAACGCGACTTCGAGGTGCTGGCGGTGACCATGCCCGGGCATGCCGGAGGCCCGGCGATCGAAGGGAAGCTCACCGTCGACACCCTCCCGTCGGGAATCGAAGCCGCGATGGAAGCAGCCGGCTTCACTCATGCGCACCTGGCCGGAAACTCGCTCGGCGGCTGGGTCGCCCTGCAGCTCGCGGCGCGCGGTCGCGCGCTTTCGGTCACCGGCCTCGCCCCGGCCGGGGGCTGGTCGGCGGAGTTCCAGAACCAGTGGGCGCTCGATTACTTCATCACCCAGCAGGACCTGGTCAAGAAGGCGGCCCCCTACGCCGATCAGATCGCGTCGACCCCGGAAGGCCGGCGCCAGGCGACCCGCTTCATCGTCTCCGACATCGGCCTGATCACGCCGGAAATGGTGGTTCACCAGTTGATCGGAGCCGCCAGCTGCCCGGCCGCGATGCCGATGGTCGAACTGGCCCGCGAACAGGGCTTCGAGCTGGACGCGGAGCAGATCGAGTGCCCGGTGCGGTTCGTCTGGGGCACGGCTGACCTGCTGCTTCGCTGGCCGGAGACAGCGGTCCGCTTTCGCGAGGAGTGGCTGCCGGCGGCCGAGTTCATCGAACTCGACGGGATCGGCCACTGCCCCCAGCTGGAGGTGCCGGCCGAGGTCGCCGAGCTGATCGCCGGGACCGCCCGCCTGGCCTGAGCCGCGCGTCGGTCGTTCAGGGCCGGCGACCGAAGAGCACGGCGAAGCCGTGGTCCTTGAAGAGACAGTCGACGTCGGTGAAACCGATCTCTTCGAGCCATCCAAGCTGGGTCGAAAGCGGGGTCAGGTGGTCGTGGCTCATGCGTTCGACGGTGTCGGCCCATTCGGATTCGGTCAGGCCCTTCTCGAAGGCCTGGCGGCGGTGCCATTTTGCGTAGTGCTGCTGCAGGGCCGGGGTCTCGCCGAGGACGTGCTCGGCGTTGACGAAGATGCCGCCCGGTCTCAACTCCCCGAAAACCGCCTCGTAGACCGACCGCTTTCCCTCGTCGGTCAGGTGGTGAATGGCGAGGGCCGAGATCACCGCGTCAAAGGGCCCGGCCGGGATTCCCTCGTACATGTCCCCGGTCAGCACCCGGACCGCTTCTCCCAGGCTTTCCTTCGCCTGTTCCAGCATCCGCGGGGAAAAGTCAAAGAGCGTGAACGCCGCATCCGGCCAGGCTTCCGCGACCACCGCGGAGAGCATTCCGGTTCCCGCGCCGAGGTCGAGGATCCTGAGCGGCTGGCCCTCCCTCCCGGTTTCGGGTTCGGCCAGTCCGATCGCTTCCGGCACCATCCCGTAGAAGCGCTCCATCTGGGGAATCAGCTTCTCCCTTGGGCCGCGATAGGTCGCGGCCTGCTTCTCGAAAACCGAGGTCGCCCTGGCCATGGGTCTGATCCTAGATCCTCGACCGGGTCAGTCCCCTTCTTCCACCAGGGGGACGAAGGCGACGGCAACCATGCGCTCGCGGGAGAGCCGGCCTTCCCGCCTTCGCCAGAGCTCCAGCCACTGATGTCGGCGCCCGACCGGCACCACCATCCGCCCGCCCTCGGCGAGTTGCCCCGGGAGCGCCTCCGGCACCTCGCCCCGAACTGCCGCGGCCACGTTGATCGCGTCAAAAGGCGCTTCCCCCGGGCAGCCGACCGACCCGTCACCGCAGATCATCTCCACGTTCACGACGCCGGCCGCAGCCAGGGACCGGCGAGCCGCTTCGACGAGTTCCGGCTGGCGCTCGATTGAGATCACCCGGCGGGCGAGCCTCGCCAGCACCGCTGCGTGATAGCCCGAGCCACCGCCCACGTCGAGGACGAGGTCGTCCTCACTCAGCTCGAGCAGCTCGCACATCGTCGCCACGACCAGTGGCTGGGAGATCGTCTGGCCCCGGCCGATCGGCAACGGGCGGTTCTCCCAGGCAAACCGGCGCTGGTCCTCCGGAACGAAGAGATCGCGGGGAACAGCGGCGATCGCGTCGAGGACCCTGCGGTCCCCGACCTCGACCGCCAGCTGTTCGATCAGCCGATCCCGCTCAGTACCCGCGACTTTCTGCCTTCGCTCCCCCGCCGAATCGCTTCACCTTGAGCCCCGGTGACTTCTTCTGCTGGTTGGGGCAGAAGCGATCCAGCGACCAGCCCTTCTTCGAGAAGAGCTTTGTCTGGTCGGCGTAATGCTTCGACTTCGGGTTCTCCGACTGCGAGTAGGTCAGGATCATGCTCGCCCGCGGGCACTTCGAACCGTCCAGCCGAACCGCCTGGATGAAGCTGGAGCCGTCGCTGACCTCGGTGATGCCCTTGCCCGGAATCCAGGGGCCCCAGATCGTGTTGAAGGAACCGTAGGGCTCGTAATCCCCACCGTGGATCGGGATCTTCACCCCGTTGCGGGTCACCGTCTGGTACTTGCGGCGGGTCGCGGTCAGCGGGATGCCCTGATCCTGGAACTCGGTGATCGTGTCGGCCAATGCGATCGGCAGCGCCGAATTGAGCGTGTTCAGCCCGTTCGGGGTGGCGATCGGATCGGCGATGTCGAAGGGATTCGCGTAGACCGGGTCCGTGCTGTTGGAGTAGAGCCGGCCGGCGAACCTCTGGAAGAACAGACCGCCCTTCGAGTCGAGGTTGTTGCGGCCGTCCCATGCCTCGAGCGCGTCGCAGGCACTTGCCGTCGACACCGGCCCGCCGCTCCCGACCACCGACGGGTTGGCGTTGCAGTAATCGATCACCGGGTCGAGCAGAAGCTCCGCGCTCATCACCCGGTCGTTGAACTCCATTGCCTTGAGCGAGGCGAGGGTGAACCTGCCGTCGCCCGCGAGCTTCTCGCCGACCATCTTGTGGCCGAGCCGGGTCCGCTCGGACTGGGCGATCCCTTCCTGACCGATGATCAGGGGGAAGCCGTCGAGGGTGTGTTTGGAGTTGGTGAACCAGTAGGAGTCGTTCGAGTTCTCCGTGTAGTCGGAGCGCACCTGATACGGCATCTGGCTGGGCGGCAGGATTCCGGGACCGGCCGCACCGGGCGCCTTCTTGCTCATGTCGCAGTTCGAATCCGAACCTTCGAAGATCGGCACCCGGTAGGACGGCCAGGTCACGATGCCGAGGCCGACGTTGCAATCGGCGACTCGTTCATCCGTGACGTTCGGCACCGCGCCGATGTCCGCGTAAAGCGCCCGGCCCTTCGAATCGGAAGCGATCGTGTTGACCCAGGGGATGCCCTGGTACTTCTTCAGGATCTTCAGGACCTCGGGCACGCTCCGGGCCTGGTTCATCGAGTAGAAGTGGTTGATCATCCGGAAGTTGCCGGTGTTCGCGTCATAGAGCGAGTAGCCGTAATCCGTCGCCCAGCCGAACAGGTTGCTGCCCTGGAGCTGGTTGGTCATGTAGCCGTGCTCGGTCGAATAGAGGGTCCTGGTGTGAACCATCCCGTCCTTGTCCTTGACCCTGACCGTGGTCGCCTTCATCGGCTTCGACTGGCCGTCAACGATGTAGCGGGTCGGGTCGGTCGGGTCGAGCGCCTCCCGGAAGAGGATGAAACGGCGGGCGGTCGAAACCGTGTGGCTCCAGGCCATGGTGCGGGTGTGGCCGATCAGGATCACCGGCACCCCGAGCAGGCTGGCCCCGGAAACGTTGAGCCGGCCGGGGATGGTCAGCTGCGACTCGAAGAAGCGCTGGGCACCATGCCAGGGGAAGTGCGGGTTGCCGAGCAGAAGGCCGCCGCCACCCTTGACCGAGTTCTTGCCCAGGGCGACCGCGTTCGAGCCGAGACCGCCGGTGAAGTTGCCGAAGCCCTTCGGGAAATCACTGGTGGTGATGTCGGCGGGATTGACTTCATCGGCCGGGGCGGAGCCGTTCTTCCTCGTCATCGCCAAGGGCGGCTGGGCCTCGGCGATGCCGGCCATCGAGGGGTCGGTCGAGCCGTAACCGAGCAGTTGGTAGAAGCGCATGTAGACGTCGAGCACCGAGATCGGCTTGACCCAGGCCTTGCCGCGGCAACGCGGGTCGGGCAGCTTCCCTACCCCGGTCTTCCTGAGGTAGGCGTTGTAACCGGCGGCGTATCCCCTGACCGCCTGCTTGACGTCGGGCAGCGGCCCGTTCGGCGGCTTCAGGTTGATCATCTTCTGGACGGTGCCCTCCTTCCTCACCCGCTTCCAGAAGAAATCCGAGTCGAGGTTCGTAACGCCATTCGGGGCGTTGACGTCGCCGCCGAAGTAGAGCGACCGCTCGCCCCGAACCGTGGTGTAGGTGTCAGCTAGCGTGCATAGCTGCTCGCTGGCGATCGCCCAGCCGTAGCCGTAGCCGAGCCCGTAGGGGTTGTCGGCGAGGATCCGCGGGATCCCGTACTGGGTGGTGCGGATCGTGACCCGCGGCGGCTTCTTCGCCGCGTCGGCCCGGCCCGCCAGCGGCATGGCGAAAAGGAGCATCAGTACCGCGCCAAGCCCGAACAGAACCCCGAACAAACGGCCCAGGGGACGCATTGCCCCGGACGAAGACACCTGCATCATTGACTCTCCTTCGGTTGTTTCCCTCGCGAAAAGACTAACTGCAGTCGGTCCGGTCTGTGCGGACCCCGGCGAGAGCCCGCCCTCCCGTTTGAAGCCCTGAATGGCTGGGGGCGGCTCCGTTCGGACTAGAGTTGGATCATGGAGAGCTCAGCGCAGGATCAAACTTTGAAACCGGCCGAACACATGACCGGCGAGTGCATGTGCGGCAAGGTGAAGTTCGAGGTCGACCAGCCCCTGATCGGGGCGGCCCTCTGCTACTGCAAACGCTGCCAGCGCCGCACCGGATCGGGCGTCTCGGCCACCGGACTGACCCAGCCGGGCTCGTTCCGGATCACTGAAGGCGAGGATTCCGTCACGAGTTACGAGCCCGGCGACGGCGGCTTCAACAAGTACTTCTGCCGCAACTGCAGCGGCCAGCTTTTCACCTCGCATCCCGACAACCCGGAGATCCTCGCGGTCCGGCTTGGCGCCCTCAACGAGGACCCGGGCATCCGCCCCGCTGCCCACCAATTCACCGCCTATGCCGCGCCCTGGTTCCCGGTGCCGGATGACGGCCTGCCCAAATTCCCCGAAAGACTCGACTGGACCCAGGTTCTCGGGCAACAGTAAGCAGAGCCCCTCCCAGCGATTACTTCCTTCGGGTGGGAGGGGCCGGTTTCCATGGGAGGTCCGGCGCAGTCCGGACCGACTGCAGTCAGGTTCGGTCGGCGAGCAGTCGATCGAGCTTCGCGTAGCCCTCGTCCATGCCCTTCTCCATGCCCGACTGAAGCATGCCGTCGCGGTACTCCCTAGCCTCGAATGTAGTGAGGGTCACCAGTCTGGTCCGGCCGCCTTCGCAGGGGATCAGTTCGAGCCGGTCGATCGAAGGCGGCGGCTGGGGCTCCATCACGAAATTGAAGGTCTGGGAAAGCTTCCGCGGCTCCTCGATCTCGAGGAACTCGCCGAAGAAGACGTATTCCGCGCCGGACTCCGGGTCCTTGTGGACGTACCGGTATTTGCCGCCCGGGCGCACGTCGTACTCCTCCACCGTCATCTCCAGCCGATCGGGCCCCACCCACTGGGCGAGCAGTTCGGGATCGGTCCAGAAGTCGAAGATGACTTCCGGTGGCGCGTCGAAGATCCGCTCAGTCCGGATCTCGGTGTCGCTCGGGGTGGTGACCAGGGTCTTGTGCATTTCGGTCAATTCACTCATTTCTCCTGCTCCTTCTTTTGCTCTTTCTTCTCTTCGATCGCTTCTTCCAGCCGGTTCAGCTGCTGGTGACGGCGACGACGGAACTCGTCGAGCCAGAACGCGGCCTCGTCAAAGCCTTCGGTCGCCAGCTCGCACCAGCGGGTCCTTCCCCGCTTCTCGGTCCGGACCAGCCCTGCCTCCTCGAGGATCCGGATGTGTTTCTTCATCCCGGTCAGGGTCATCCCGGCTGGCCCGGCAAGCTCGGAAATGGAGGCCCCGCCCTCGCCCAGCCGGTCGAGAACCGCCAGCCGAACGGGATCGGCCAGGGCCGCAAAAGCCCGCTCCGCCGAACCCGCTCGCTCATCTAGATACTGAACCATACGGTTCACTATAACACACCCCATTCCCAAAGCCCGATTTTCGCCAAATACCGCACCCAACTCCGACCTCGTCTCAACCCCCAAAGACCGAGATCGCGTCCGTCGGCGCTATCCGCCGACAAACCGCATCTCGCGAAATGCCACCGCCACAAACCCCGAGCGGGTCGTGCACAGGGACCTCCAGCCGTTCGCTGCCGAGTCGTCACAAGACTTGAGCGGGTCGTGCACAGGGCGCTCCTGCGGGTGGCTGGCGAGGAATAAGCCGGGAAATGGCCGCGATCGTACTCAGGTACCTGAGCTGCCGTTTCCCGGCGTTGACGAAGCCACGGCGCCCGCAGGTGCGTCCTGGGCGCGTCGCCCGGGGGCCGTTACCGGGTGTAGGTGATCTGCCGCCGCTTCTCCTGGCGGCGCGCATTCTTCGAGTAGGGGTCGAGTTCGACCGGGGCGCTGGCGATGGCCTGGGTCCGGAGGTCGGACCAGGTGAGGCCTTCGCGGACCAGGGCCGGCACTCCGAGTGCGGCGGCGGTCGCCATTTCAACCGCCTGGAGGATCACGCCGTAGGCGAGCGCGTCGGCGGTCGAGACGCCCCAGCCCTTGTGGAGGACGAAGATCACGGCGAGCTGGAAGACGCCGATGTTCGACGGGGTGGCCGGCACGATGGCGGTCACGTTGACGGCGAGGAGCACGGCCGCGGCGGCGGCGAGCCCGGCCTGGCTTTCGAGGCCGAGGGCGAACATCAGGGCCCAGCAGGAGAGCATCTGGATGACCCAGGCGAAGAGCTGAAGGGCAACGGCCGGACCGCCGTTGCGGGGGTGCCGGAACACGGTCAGGCCGCGACGCACCTGGAGCATCACCGAGTGGATGGCGGACCCGATCCGGGCCAGCCGGCCCTTGCCGTTCTGGGCGCCGA
>JAIBCJ010000023.1 GCA_019694145.1 Solirubrobacterales bacterium
CCCACGGCTACTCCAAATCGGGAGATGCCTCCCTTCGCGGGTCTTTGGACTCTGAGGTGCCGCAGGTTTGCTACCGGAGAGGTCGCAAACCTGCGGCACCTTCGTGCCTGGAATCCGGGTTGGTGTAGCCGCGGGGTCGGGCGGGCATGCCCGCCCGACCCCGCGGCGTTACCTCCAACGCATGGAGCTCAGGAGAGCGGTTCCCAGTCCCAGGAGCCGGTTGACTCGAAGTAGGAGTGGTGTTCGAGGTCTTCGCGGTTGAGGCGCTGCTGGAGGCCTTCCAGTTCTGAGGGGTCGACGCTGTAGACATGTTCGGGGGCGGGGAAGGAGCCGTCCCGGACCTCGGCGATGTAGGCCTCCACGCCCTTCAGCATCTCCGAACGGACATCCGAATAGCGCTTGACGAACTTGGCTACATGGCCGTGATTGATCCCGGTCAGGTCATGCAGGACGAGGACCTGGCCGGAGGTTGCGTTGCCGGCCCCGATCCCGATCGTCGGGCAGGTCATCTTGGCGACGATCATCTCCGACACCGCCTCCGGCACCGCTTCGATGACCACCGCGAAACAGCCGGCCTGATCGAGCGCGATCGCGTCCTCGGCCACCTTGATCGCCCGTTCGGCGGTCCGGCCCTGGGCCTTCATGCCACCGAGGGC
The DNA here is from genome assembly GCA_019694145.1 of Solirubrobacterales bacterium. Classification (GTDB taxonomy): domain Bacteria; phylum Actinomycetota; class Thermoleophilia; order Solirubrobacterales; family 70-9; genus 67-14. The sequence goes on from JAIBCJ010000023.1 coordinate 657, forward strand.
GGTCGCGGTCTGCGGGGTGAGTCCGACATGACCCATCACCGGGATTCCGGCGTCGATGATCGCCTTCGCGCGCTCGACCGAGGTGCCGCCGCCTTCGAGCTTGACCGCATCGCAGCCGGCTTCCTTGACCAGGCGCTGGGCGCTGGCGATGGCAAGTTCGTCCGAGCCCTCATAGGAGCCGAAGGGCAGGTCGCCGACCAGGAAAGGGGTCGTAAGGCCCCGGCGCACGGCCTTGGCCAGCATGGTCATTTCGTCCATGCCGACCGGCACGGTCGAGTCGTAGCCGAGCACGCAGTTCGCGGCCGAATCACCGACCAGAACGATGTCGGCGCCCGCCTCCTCGATCACCTGGGCCGAGGGGAAGTCATAGGCGGTGATCATCGCGATCGGCTCGCCGGCCTCATGCATTTCGGCCAGCCGGGTCAGGGTTACGGGGCGGCGCTCTTCGCCTTCTTTGCGGATTCCGGAGCTCATGGGTTCCTCCTGGAGGTGCTTGATGGTTCGATCAGGATGTTGTCGATCAGGCGGGTGCCGTCCACCTTGGCGGCGACGGCGACGAGGATCGGGTCGGTGCCCGTTCCTTCCGCCGGATCGAGGGTGCCCGGATAGCGGGCCTCGAAGTATTCGGGGGTGATGCCGGCCGACTGGAGATGCCGGCGGCCGGCTTCGAGTGCGGCGTCAAGGCCGGACTCGGAAAAGACCGATTCGGTTTCGAGCAGCGAGGCCCAGATCGCGGTGGCGCGTTCACGAGCCTCCGGTGAGAGGTAGGCATTGCGTGAACTCATCGCCAGGCCGTCACGCTCGCGGACGGTGGGGAGGATCACGATCCTGGTGCGGAACTCGAGGTCCTCGGCCATGCGGCGGATCACCGTGGCCTGCTGGGCATCCTTCTGGCCGAAGTAGGCGACGTCGGGATCGACCGCATTGAGCAGCTTCGTGACCACCGTGGTCACTCCGGCGAAGTGGCCCGGGCCACGGCTGGTTTCACTGCCGCAGAGCACTTCGGTCAACCCCTCGACTTCGACCTTGGTCGCGAAACCGGAGGGGTAGACGTCATCCGGCAGCGGTGCGTAGATGAAATCCACGCCGGAGGATTCGGCGATCGCCAGGTCCCGCTCCTCGTCGCGGGGGTAAGTGCTGAGGTCCTCGCCGGCCTTGAACTGGGTCGGGTTGACGAAGAGGCTCATCACGACTGCGTCATTCTCGGCCCGGGCCGCCTTGAGCAGCGAGTTGTGGCCCTCATGGAGGTAGCCCATGGTCGGGACCAGGCCCACCGTCACGGTCTGTCCGCGCAGCTCGTCGCGCAGGGAATGCATCGCGGCCGGGGTGCGGATTACCTCCACGGTCGGCCGCCTTCCGCGACGGCCTCGTTGCCGGCGATCTCTCGGGTGCGATCGGCCAGGGCGTCATAGAAGGGGATCAGCTCCGGACGCTGCTCGCTCAGGGCCCGGCGATGGGCTTCAACCGTGGCTTCATCCCCGCGGGCGATCGGGCCGGTCAGCGCCTCCGGCCCCCGGGCCAGCCAGTTGTCGAGGCTGCGACGGACCAGCGGCTCGAGAACCTCGCGCGGGTTCTCGACCGCGATGCCCCCCATGAGCTCGGCTGCGGTCTGTTCGAGGGTCACGAGGAAGTTCGAAGCGATGCTGGCCGCGGCGTGGTAGGTCGCGCGGTCGGCTTCCGATACCTCGAAGGGCTTCATCCCTGCACTCTTCGCGATCCGGGCCGCGACTTCAAGTGCGGCCGGCCCGGAACCGGCGATCGCCGCCGGGCAGCCGGCGAGATCCGTCTTGCCGTCGGGGACTGTCTGCAGGGGATGGGCCGAGAAGCTCCCCTCGGTGCCGGCCCCCGAAAGGGCATCGAGACCGGTCGCGCCGCTGGTGTGGCCGATCAGGGCCGGGCTTTCGCCAGCGGCGCCGATCTGCTCGGAAACCCTGGCAATTGCCCCGTCGGGAACGCAGAGCAGAACGATGCGGCCGGCCAGGTCACCCAGGCCCTCGGCCCTGCCCCGGAGCTCGACCCGGCCGTCACCGATTGCGGCCGCAAGCGACCGGCCGACCCGACCGGGGCCGATGATCACGGGCGCACCAGGCGCTGCGTCTGAAGCTTTCATGTTGCCGTTCCAGTTCCCTTTCGGCGATACCAGACGGATCGAGTTGAGTTTTTCCTGCGATGAGGGGTTTACGGTCCACCCCCGGAACCCGGGTGGCAGCCACCGGCAATTATAGGCTGCCGCCATGTCGGGCAGAGCCAACGAGCCGAATTTCGCTTCCGGTGCGGGCTTTGTCGCCCGGGGGCAAGAGGAAACCGAGGCCGCGGGCCGTGACCTCGCGGCGCTGGTTCAACCGGGGGATCTGATCCTGATCAGCGGCGAGGTGGGGGCGGGAAAGTCAACCCTGGTCCGGGCAGCCCTGAGGCAGCTCGGGGTCGCCGGGGCGATTCCCTCACCGACCTTCACGATCGGCCGGCTCTACGAGCAGCCCTCGCAGCGAATGCCCGTTTCCCACCTCGACCTGTACCGGCTGGACGGGCTGGGAGATGAGGATCCGGGTCTTCTGGCCGGGTATCTGGGGCCGGACCGGGCGGCCTTCGTCGAGTGGCCCGGCGGTTCGGCCGGAGAACTAAGTGAAATGGCCACCCGGGTCGGCCGGGTGGCCATTGATCACATCGATTCGGAAAGCCGCCGGATCAGGATCGACCCGCCGGCCTGAACGGCCTTACTGGCCGCAACTCCCGGGTGTAAAGATGAACGGCCCTACTGGCCGTTCATCGCGTCATTGACCTGCTTCTGGAGGTCGTCGAGCTGCTTCTGGGCGTCATCGACCTTCTGCTGCGCGCCCTGGTTATCCAGCTTCTGCTGGGCCTGGTCGAGCTGGTCCTGGGCGTTCTGGTTCGCCTGATCAAGCTGCTTGTTGGCCTGGTCGAGCTGCTTGTTTGCCTGATCGAGTGCCTTGTTCGCGGTCTCGTTCGCCTTGTCGATCGTGTCCTGGACCGAATCCGACGAGGAATCGCCGCAGCCGGTGGCGATGACGCCAAGGCCAGCTACTGCGAGAATCGCCAAGGACGTGCCGAGTTTCCTGCTTCCGATCATCAATTCGTCTCCAGTCGTTATTTCTGCGGTGGACTTTCTGCTGGTTTCGCCAGCCTATAGGGGTCCGCGGTGAAAATGATCGGCTTCGACACCGCGACCGATTTCACGGTGGTCGGCGCCACCGACGCCGGACGGCCGATCTTCGAGCGGAGCCTGCCCCCGGCCAGGCGCCCGCTCCACAGCCAGGCCCTGCTCGAGAACGTCACCGGGGCGGTTGAAAGCCTGGGTGGCTGGGATGCGGTCGAGCGGATCGCGGTCGGAATCGGTCCCGGCACCTTCACCGGCATCCGGATCGGTGTCGCCACCGCGGCCGGGCTGGCCGCATCGACCGGCATCCCGGTCACCGGCGTCCCGACCCTTGCCGCTTTGGCCCGTTCAATCGGAGAGGCGACCGGAGCCGGAACCGTGTTGCCGCTGCTCGACGCGCGCCGCGGAGAGGTCTTCGGCGGACTCCACGACGGCCGGGGCGAGCCGCTTGAGGAACCGTTTGCCTGCGGGCCGGAAGAGCTGACCGAACGGCTGAGCGGGCCGGGCCGGAGCGGACCGGCACCGATGGTCGGGGGATCCGGGGCGATACGATTCCGCGACCATTTGGTTCAGGCCGGGTTGTCTTTAGAGCCGGACGAATCAGCGGTCCACCGGCTGACCGGGCGCTCCATCTGTGAACTGGGAGCGGCCGCCGAAACAACCGGACCGGAAAATCTCCAACCCCTCTACCTGCGAGTACCCGATGCCCAACTCTGGCTTGAACGAGACGGCAAGAAAGTCTGACTCCCGGAATTCCGGGCTCAGCGTCCGCGAGCTGGCCTACGCGGACTTGCCGCTGATCATCTCGATCGAGCGTCGCTCGTTCCGCAGCCCCTGGTCGGTTGGCATGTTCGCGCTGGAGATGTCCAAGGTGGACACGATCGGGCTCGCAGCGGTGGAGAACGACCGGGTGGTCGGCTACCTCGTGCTCTCGCGCTTCGACCGGGCCTGGCACCTGATGAACGTGGCGGTCGCGCCCGAGCACCGGCGTCGCGGGATCGCTTCGCTTCTGATCACTGATGCCCTGAAGCAGATCGAGGAAGACGAGCCGGTGACGCTGGAAGTCAGGCCGACCAACCGTTCGGCGATCGAGCTTTACGTCGGCCTCGGGTTCCGTTCCTACGGCCTGCGCCGGGGCTATTACCCGGACAACGGTGAAGACGCCCTGATCATGTGGAAGGGTGACCCGGAGGCCGCCGGAGTTCCGCGGGAATCGATCGCGGACCTGCCCACCGGGGCCTGAAATGCCGCTGCTGGCGATCGAGACTTCCTGCGACGACACCTGCGCCGCGGTGCTCGACGGTTCGCGGATCCTCTCGAACGTCATTTCCTCGCAGGCCGATCACGAGCGCTACGGGGGAGTGGTCCCCGAGGTTGCGTCACGGCATCACCTCGAGCTCGCTGTGCCAGTGGTCGAAGCCGCGCTGGCCGATGCGGGGGTCGGGTTCGACGACCTCGACTCGGTCGCGGTCACCGCCGGGCCCGGGCTGATCGGGGCCTTGCTGGTCGGTCTCAGTACCGCCAAGGCGATCGCCGCGCCGCGGCGACTGCCCCTGGTCCCGACCGACCATCTGCACGGCCATGTCGCCGCCAACTTTCTCGATCCCGACCCGCTCGAGCCACCCTTCCTCTGCCTGATCGCTTCCGGCGGTCACACCATGCTGGCCGGGGTGCGGGACCATCACGGTTTCGAGGTTCTCGGGGAAACCCTTGACGACGCCGCGGGCGAGGCGATCGACAAGGCGGCCCGCCTGCTCGGCCTCGGTTTCCCCGGCGGCCCCGAACTGGAACGGCTCGCCGCCGACGGCGACCCGCAAGCCTTCACCTTTCCGGTCGCCATGAGCCGGGACCCGGGGCTGGACTTCAGCTTCAGCGGCCTGAAGACGGCGCTGGTCTACATCAGCCGGGAACTGGGGGAGGAAGAGACCGCGAGGCGGGCCGCCGATCTGGCTGCCGGCTACCAGGCTGCCGTGGTTGACCAGCTGGTGACCAAACTCAGGCGCGCCCTGGAGGCCGGGGAATGGCCGGCGGTCGCCCTGGGCGGTGGTGTGGCGGCAAACGGGCCGCTCCGCCGCGCGGTGGCCGGGCTGTGCGAGCAGAAGGGGATCCCCTTCAAGGAGGTGAACCGCGAACTTTGCACCGACAACGCGGCGATGATCGGCAGCGCCGCCAGGTTCAGCCAGCCGCTCGCCTATCCGGACTACCTCTCTTTCGACGCTTTCTCGACCGGCCCCCGGGGCAATCGTTGACCGGAGCGGGCCGGACTTTCGAAGTCACCTTCCTGAGCCGTCCCGGCTGCCACCTTTGTGATCACGCCCTGGCCGAGCTGAACGAGTATCTCGCCGGACGCGGCGGGGATGGGCAAGCTGTTCCCGGGGTGATTGTCGAAGTGATCAACATCGATACCGACGATGAGCTCCATCGCCGGTTTCTGGAACGGATCCCGGTGATCCTGGTGGGCGAGCGCATCGTCTCTGAATTCAGCTTCGAACCTGAAGCTTTGGAGTCAGTCCTGGGCGACTGGTCACAGGGCGCTGCCTGAGACGGGTACGCTTGTAGCCCGATGTCACAAACTCCCAAATCCCGCACCGACAATCCGCTGCTGGTTGGCGAAGGGGAGCGCCTCGCTCTCGGGGTCGCGGCACGGCTTTCGCGCTACCTGCAGGTGCTGATCCAGGCCCGGAAGATGGGTCGCGAGACCATCTCCTCGCAGGAACTCTCCGAGTACACCCACATCAACCCGACCCAGATCCGCCGCGACCTTTCCGGCTTCGGGAAATTCGGCAAACGCGGGGTGGGGTACCGGATCGACTACCTGATTGACGAGATCCGCAAGATCATGCGGACGGCCGGCCAGCACAACATCGCGCTGTTCGGTGCGGGCAAGCTCGGTCAGGCGATCGCCGGTTCGGACGTGTTCGCCGATCACGGCTTCCGCATCGTTTCCCTTTTCGACGTTGATCCGGAAATGATCGGCAAAGAGGTCGGCCAGCTCACGGTTCGCGATTTCGCCGAGCTCGGTGAGGCGGTCCAGGAGGAGGCGATCGTGGTCGGGGTGCTGGCCGTGCCTTCGGCTGCCGCCCAGGAGGTCGCAGACGGCCTGGTCGAAGCAGGCGTGACCGTGATCTTCAACTACACCGAGCAACTCCTTCAGGTGCCGCCCAAGGTCACGGTCCATACCTCAAGCCCGGCGGTCGACCTGCTTTACGCCCTCTACTTCTATCTCTCCTGATTTGTCCGACCACGGCCTGCTGGAAATGGATGCTGTGCGGGAGGTCTTCGAGAACTCGATTGATTTCACGATCGGCCTCGAGGAAGAGTTCGCGATCGTCGATCCGGACAGCCTGGAACTGGTCGATCGCTATCCGGACCTCTACGCCGCGGCCCAGGATGACCCGGTGCTGGCCGGGTCCGCCGCCGGGGAGCTGATCGCCTCGGAGATCGAAATCCGCTCGGGCCGGTCCGAAACGATGAGCGAGGCGACCAAACGGCAGGAGGAGAAGCGCCGCCATCTCTTCCGGCTGGCCGAAGCCCACTCGGTCGCCCTGGCTTCACTCGGGACCCACCCCTGGGCCGACTATCTCGACCAGGAGATCATCGACACCCCCCATTACCAGCGGTTGAAGAAGGACCTCGGCTGGGTCGCCCGCCGCAACAACACCTGGAGCCTTCACGTTCACGTCGGGATTCGCGGTGCCGACCGGGCCGTCGCGATCTGCGACTGGCTGCGGGAACGACTGCCGATCCTGCTGGCGGCCTCGGCCAATTCGATCTTCCTGGACCGGCAGGACACCGGCCTGGCTTCGGTCCGTACCGAGATCTTCACCCGCACCTTTCCCCGCTGCGGAATCCCCGGGACTTTCAGGGACTGGACCGAGTACGCGCGGTTCATCGATGACCTGAAGGCCTTCGGGTCGGTCGTTGAAGCGACGCAGCTCTGGTGGAGCGTCCGTCCGCATCACGCTTTCGGCACGGTTGAAGTACGGATCTGTGACGCCCAGACGACAGCCGCGGAATCGACCGGCATGGCCGGTCTGATGACGGCCGTCGTCGCCCAGACCGCGATCGATCTCGACGAAGGAAGGCTGGATGGCGAAGAGCCGTTGCGGGGCCGGCAGATCGAGGAGAACCTCTGGCGGGCGATCCGTTACGGGATGGACGGAAAGATGATCGACTTCCGCGGCCGCCGCGAAATTGAGACCCGCCAGCTGCTCGAGGAAGTGATCGAGTGGACCGGGCCGGCCCGCCACAAACTCGGCATCGAGGTCGAACTGCCCGATCTGAACGGCGCCCAGCGCATGCGCCTGGACCTGGAATCCGGAAAGCCGATCGAGGAGATCTACCGTGAGACCGTGGCCGAAACCGCTCACAGCTATGCCGGGCCATAGAGTGAAGCCATGACCGACGAACCGCTGGACCAGCCGCCGCCGAACGAGCCTCCGCAGGATGAGGCGGGCGGGCCACCGCCGCTGACCGACGAGGAACGGGCAATGCTCGAGGCCCAGATGAAGGAGATCCGGGTCGAGGACCTTCTGACCCAGACCGTGGCCAGCGTGCTCAACCTTTCAGCCCGGCGGATCGTCAAGGAGGACGAGGTCGACCTCGACCAGGCGCGGATCGGGATCGAGGCAGTTCGGGCGATCGTCGCCCTGCTTCCGGCCGAGGTCGGCCAGGCGATCGCCGAGCCGCTCAGCCAGGTTCAGCTGCTCTACGCGCAGCGGAGCGGCGAAACCGGAGAGCCCGGGGGAGAAGAAGGCGCGACCGGAGGTGCCGGCCCGTCCAACGAGCCGCCCGCCGGCCATGGTCCCTCAAAGCTCTGGACTCCCGGCAGCTGACCGGCCGGCCGGACCAGCTCAGGCCCGGAATCCGGTTTCGCGGGCCGAAGCTTCTACCGTGACGGTCCGGTCCCGGCCGCCTTCCTTGGCCAGGTAGAGCGCCTGGTCGGCCCGGGCCACCAGTTCCCGCACCGTTTCCGACCCATCCCACTCGGCGATGCCGGCCGAGCAGGTGATCGTGCTCTCGCGGTCTTCGAGCGGGAGCGGCAGGCCGGTGCGGAGCCGCTCGACGATTACCTTGGCCCCGGCCAGCCCGGTGTTCGGCAGGGTCACCACGAACTCCTCGCCGCCGTATCGGGCGACGTGGTCTTCGATCCTGGTCCGCTCTTCCCAGTCGAGGGCGACCCTTCTGAGGAAATCGTCCCCGGCCTGATGGCCGAAAGTGTCGTTGTAAAGCTTGAAGTGGTCGAGGTCCAGCATTGCCAGGCAAAGCGGCTGGCCGTGCCGCCGGGCCTGACCGACCGAACGCTGGATCATCCGCTCCCAGCCGCGCCGGTTGTCGATCCCGGTCAGGGGATCGGTCAACGCCAGCTCTTCGATGATCCGGCCACGCTCCTCGGCGAGGTTGCGCTCGCTGCGCATACGGGTGACCAGATCCTGCATTGCCACACCGAGTGCCGTCGCGAGCATCGCCAGCACGATGTCCTGCCGCCAGATCGGACTCATCTCGGAGTTGCCGCCGTCCCAGACGAGCTGGCCGATGATCACCGCGCCGGCCACACAGGCGATCATCGCGATCAGGGCGCGCCGTGATCCGTACACGGCGACCGCGAGCATCGGGATCAGCAGCAGCGGCCCGATGCCGGCGTCGAGACCGTCGGTCCCCGCCCGCACGAGAATCGCACCGCCGAGCGCCCCGAACGGCGCGAGCAGCCAGAGGGCCGGATTCGCCCAGGCCAGGCCCACGCAGGCAAGGGCGAGTGCCCAGCCGCCCAGGTAGAGCCCCCACTGGACGTCCTCAGAGGAAACCAGGGTCGCTGCAAAGCAGATTGCAGTGATCGTGGCGAAGGCGATTCCGTAGCGAACCTGATTGCGACGGTAATCCCCGAGGTCCCGGTAGCCGCGATGGGCCGGGTGCATTCCGAACGGACGGATTCTCAGGCTTTCGTACTTGACGGTTCTCCCGTTCCTCACCTATAGTGGGCCACTCACTGGCGGCAGGACTTACCATTCGGTGTTCAAAGCTCCTGCACGTGCCGATAATATCGGGAGCCTGGTGGCTAAAGACCGTTCAAAAGAAATTCTCAAGGAAATCAGGAATCTAAGGGAGGAACTCTCCGCCCGGCTCGACGCCATCGAGGCGCGCGCCGGAGCCGGTCGTTTTCCTGAATCTTCTTCCGGTTTTCCTGATTCGGCGGCGCCAGGCGCTTCCCTTCCCGGAATACCGGTGAGCAACTCCGGCATTCCGGATCCGGCACCTGCGGTCAACGACAACTTCGAGTTGCCGACCGGTGGAGAGGTGCGGGTGATCGTCCGGCCGCTTCACGATCTGAGCCTTGCCCGCGTGGTCGAAGACGCGCTGGCCAATACCGAAGGTGTGAACGAGGCTTCGCTGCGCGAACTTCGCGGCGACTCAGCCACCATCGACACCAAGGTTGACGAGGGCGTTTCGCTGATCTCTTCGCTTAGACGCAAACTGCCGGTGGCATTCGACGTCACCGAGTCTTCCAGTGACTCGGTGACTATCGCGCTGGCCCAACCGATGGGCGGGCGCGAGAGCGGCGTGGCCGCTCCCACGGGTCTGTGAACAGCGGCGGCGGAGTTTTCGGTGCGCTGATCTTCGTGATCGGCATTCTGCTTGCTTTTGCGGTGCTGTTCGGCTTCTTCCTGATCGTCCCGTTCTTCGTCTTTTTGGCCGGAATCGTCGTGATGCTGGTCAGTGACCGGCGGCGCGGCGGTGAAAATGGCAACGGGAACGGCAACGGCAACGGAAACGGCACCAGAACCGGGACCGTCGAGGTGGTCGAAACCACCGAGACGGTTCGGGAGGTCAAGTCCTGATGGCCACCGCCGTCGCACAGAAACTGCTGGTCCGCGATTCCACCAGCGGCGTCAGCGAGCGCATGGTCACGCTCAGCTCGGCCGTGGCACATCTGTTGCCGGTCGAGATCTGCCGCCGGTACCACATAGTTCCGATCGAATTTGACCGCGGACTGATCACCATGGCCGGGCCGGTTTCCTTCAATCCGGCGGCCGACCGGGCGGTGCGCGAGCAGACCGGTTACGAAACCCGCTGGCTCTTCGCCGACCAGACCGAGCTCGACCTGGCCATCGACCGGCTTTTCGCCGGCAACGGACGGCCGGAAGGGACCGAGTTCTCGGCCGATGACCTGCTCCGGCACGGACTGGCCGTTCCGCCCCGGCTGGGCGAGAGCCTGGCCAGCAAGGGCCTGGTCACCGAGGAGCAGCTGGCCGATGCCGTGGCCGAGCAGAACCGCACCGGAAGCCGGATTGGTGAAGTACTGGTCCACGGCGGCGCGCTAGAGGAAACCGAGCTGCTCCGCGTGCTCTCCGAGCAGATGGACATGCCGACCGTCGATCTCAGCGATTACGACGCCGAACGGGCGCCGCGCGACGTGCTGCCGGACGAGATGTGCAACCGGCTCCAGTGCGTTCCGATCGCGATCGACGGCGAGAGCATCTACCTCGCGGTCGCCGACCGGCTGGGTGAGGGTGAAGCTGAGGTTGAGAGTTACACCGGGCGCAAGGTTCAGCAGTTTCTCGCCACGCGCAATGACATCGCCCGGCTGCAGCGCCAGATAAACCGGGAGCGCTACACGGAGACCGCCACCCTCGGCCTCCGGGAGCAGTTCCCGGACAGCTCGGCCCATCAGGTGCTGAGCGGAGGCCAGAAGGTCTTCCTCGTGATTTTGCTGCTGGTTTTCCTCGGATTCCTGATCTGGAAGCCGATTCAGACCATGGTCGTGGTCTTCGCGGTGCTCGCGATCTTCTACACGCTGACCTCGGCCTACAAGCTGATCGCCGGTTACGCCGCGCTCGGTCACCGTTACCTTGTTGACGCCAGTCCCGAGGCGCTGGCCTCGATGGATGAACGCACTCTCCCCGTCTACACCGTCCTCGTGCCGGTCTACCGCGAGGCTGCCGTCATCCCCTACCTGGTCGCGGGTATCGAGTCTCTCGACTACCCGAAGACCAAGCTCGACGTGCGTCTGCTCTGCGAGGAAGACGATGAGGAAACGATTCAGGCGATCATGGACCTGGATCTGCCGCCTCACTTCAACGCGATCGTCGTTCCCCCGTCACAGCCGCAGACCAAGCCGAAAGCCTGCAACTTCGGCCTGCTCGGTGCCAAGGGCGAATACATCGTCATCTACGACGCCGAGGACCGCCCGGATCCGCTCCAGTTGAAGAAGGCCGTCTACATGTTCGACAACGTGGACGACTCCATCGTCTGCATTCAGTCGAAGCTCAACTTCTTCAACCAGCAGACCAATATCCTCACTCGCTGGTTCTCGATCGAGTACTCGATGCTCTTCGACCTGGTTCTGCCCGGGCTCGACGCCCGCCGCGATCCGATCCCGCTCGGTGGCACCTCGAACCACATCAAGCGGGACGAACTTGTCGAAGTGGGGGGCTGGGACCCGTACAACGTGACCGAGGACGCGGACCTCGGCGTCCGTCTCCATCAGGCCGGATACCGCACCACAATGATGGATTCGACCACTTACGAAGAGGCGAATACCAGCATCCCGAACTGGATCCGCCAGCGCTCCCGCTGGATCAAGGGCTACCTGCAGACCTGGCTCGTCTACATGCGGAATCCGTTCCGCTTCCTCTCCAACGTCGGCCTCAAGGGATTCCTTTCATTCCAACTGCTGATCGGCGGAACTTTCATGTTCCTGATCAACCCGATCTTCTGGTTCCTGACCACCATCTTCGCGCTGACCCAGCTCGGCATCATCGAGGACTTCTTCCCCGGCTGGGTGTACTTCCTCGCCGCGTCACAGCTCTTCTTTGGCAACTTCGTCTTCGTTTACCTGGGGCTCGCGGCTTCGGTCCGGCGTGGTGATTACAGCCTCGCGCCCTACGCGCTCTTCCTGCCGTTCTACTGGGGCCTGATGTCTGTCGCGGCCTGGAAGGGCTTCGGTCAGCTCGTAACCAACCCGTTCTACTGGGAGAAGACTGAACACGGACTCGACCTCGGCGGCGGTGCCGAACATGCCCACACGACGACTCCGCGGAAAGCGGGCACCGTCTGATGGCCGACGAGCGGATCGACATTAATCCCGTAATTGACGACGGGGGTACCGCCGCGGTTCAGGAAGAAGTCAGGACCAGAAGGGTCCGTCGCACCTATGTCGACCCTGAGGTCGCGTCAAGCATCGGTGAAGTCCCGCCCGAACCGCGGCCTTTCAGCCCGGACGCGCCCAGGGCCAACTGGGAGAGCGGCATCGTCTTCGCGGTCTTCGCGATCATCTACGGCGTCCTCGGCTACTTCATGCTTACCGACGGGCGCATCGTCGATTTCATTTCGCTGGCGCACCTCAACGAGGCCTACATGGTCTTCTGGAACGACCCTCCGCGCCTGGCGGCTATCGGCCTGGATGCCGCGACCTTCAGTTCGATCGCCTACATGCCGCTCAGTCTGGTCAAGCCGCTGGCGACCTCGCTGGTCGCGATGCCGGTTCTGGGGGCAATTACGGCCGGTTTGCTGATGGCATCTTTGAACTCGCTGATGCGGATTTGCGAGATCAACCTGATCTTCCGCATCGTTCTGCTGATCCTGTTCGGCCTGAATCCGATGTTCGCGTTCTTCGCCGCCAACGGCGACCCGGAGACCCTCGGTCTGTGCCTGCTCGCCATCGCACTCTCATCGACGATCGCCTGGTCGGTCACTGACCAGACCCGTCACATCGCTGGTGCCGGTCTGGCCATGGGGCTGGCCGTAATGGTCGATTACGGGTACATCCTCGTCGGACTGGGCTTCATGGTGGCGATCATGATCATCAGCGCCAGCAAGAACGATGACGGACTGAAGACCCGCTCCAGCCTGCTGCTCTTCCTGACCCCGGTCGCCTACGCGTTGCTCTTCTGGTGCCTGATGAACTGGGTGCTCCTGGGTGACCCGTTCCAGTGGGTGACCGCCCAGAACGGGGTCATCCAGGTCAACACCACGGGGGCCCTGCAGGCGATCACCACCGATGTAGGGGGCAGTCTCGGAGACCTGTTTGAAGTTACCCTTGGGGTGGCGCCTTTGGCTCTGGTAGCGGGATTCCTGCTGATAATCGGCTCGTTCCTGAAGAAGGACGCGACCGGCTGGGGCCTGCTGGTAGTCGGGCTCTGCATCGCTGCCGCGCCGGTGATCCGGGCCGTCGCCGCCGACCAGGCGGATCTGCTCACCATTTCCTACGGTCTGCCGCTTGCGGTGTTCGCGGTTGGTGCGGTGGCCTGGTTCGGCAAGGATGGCTGGGGGGTCGTCGCTGCAGTAATCCTCGGGGTCGGGCTGATCGCGGCGATACCGCTGAGCTGGAACACGATGCGGGATTACCGGTTCCAGAACCAGGCGGAGGCATTTACCCGCTGGGTCGAGCATCGCGACAGCCAGGAGGGCACCAAGTCTCTGGGCGACTACACGGTCGGCATCGATCCGGAACTCTCCATGGCCAGATTCATCAACAACAAGATTCCCCAGGAGAAACGATCGATCCTCGTTGATCAGAACTTCAGCTACGGCGTGATGATCACCTCCGGGCGTCCCCAGAACTTCCTCGACCGGGTCGACGCGGGTGAAGATGACTGGCAGGCGACGATTGACAACCCCTGGGGCAAGGACGGCGAGCGGGACGTCAGTTACATGCTGATCACCACCAGCCGCGAAGGCGATCAGATCGCCAAGAAGTGGCCTACCGCCGTCCAGGGCGGAGAAGCGGGGTTCACCCCGATATTCCGAACTGACCGCTACGTGCTGGTGAAAGTCTCCGAGACCAAGCCGCCTTCGGATGAGAGCGATCAGCAGTCGAATGAGCCGCGAACGACTCCGAATCCGGTCACCCCGACTTCGCCCCTGAATCCGAACGGTCCGGATCTGACCACACCGTCCCAGTCTGAAACGGATGTGACTCCGGTTTCGCCATCGCCGTCCAATAACGGCAGCACGGTTGAACCGAACAACGGTACGTCCTCCGCCCCGAGCCTGGAGGGTGAGTAGTGCCGAATCGCAGCATGCAGCGCTGGATCCTCGTGATCGCGTTGACGGCCCTGCTCGGCCTGCTGGTCGCTGCCTGCGGTTCGAATGATTCGGACAATGGTGATTCCGGCGACAACTCGGCCAAGTCGACTACCGGCGGCACCGGAGCAACTGGCGATACCGCTGCGACCGCGAACGAAACGACTGGTGCAACCGAGCCCGGCACCGGTTCCGCGGTGACCGCTGGCACCGATCCGGTCGCCGAGGGCCGCCTTTTCTCGGCCGACAGTCCCTGGAACACGACGGCCGAGGGTCTGCCGATTGATGATGCCTCCGACCGGATGCTGGAACTAGCCCAATTCCGAAGGGCTGCGAAGGAGGTTCCCGGCCAGGAAGGCGTTCAGACCTTCACTCGAAAGATCGTCGACGACGGCATCTTCGTCAACTCGCAGGTCTGGGCTCCCCTGATCGTCGCAGCCAACACCCAGGATTCGGTCAACACCAAGTTCGTCTGCCGTCAGTCGAAGTGCAGCTCGGCTGATCCCAAGGTTCCGAGCACGCTGAACATCCCCGCGAACACCACTCCCGACCCGCGCTACGACGGCTGGCTCAGCGTGATCGACCGGGAAAACGGTATGGGATATGACTTCTGGCGTGCCCGCCGTGAAGGCGACGGCACCATTTCCTACCAGTTCGGAAAGGCCTGGACCCTGGATGGCCCCGGCTTCAGCAAGCCGGTCAGCATCGACCCGGACCGGGCGGTTGGTGCGCGTGGATCCGGGCTGCCGCTCTTCGCGGGTGTTATCGGCCCCCAGGAACTGGAGCGGGGCGAGATCAGCCATGCCCTGGCGATTTCAGTTCCCGGCCTCGCCCGTCGCAATTTTGTTCAGCCCGCTTCGGTTACTGACGGCAACGGCGATCGCAAGTCGCTGCCGGCCGGGGCCCGGATCCGTTTGCGCGCAGACGTGTCGATCAACGAGAAGAAGCTCCGCACCCTGAAGGGGCAGCGTCGACGCTCGGCCGACGCGATCCTGACCGCGCTCAGGACCTACGGCGCAATCGTGGTTGATCGGGCCGCGGTGCCCAGCCTCTACGCCCCGCTCGGTACCTCGCCGAAGCTGCTCCGGGGTGATGAACTCGACTGGCTGAAGCTGGACGATTTTGAAGTGATTTCGCTGCCTCAGATCTACAAGGATCCGCCACTAAGCCAGGTCGGCCTCGAAGGTCCCGAGACCGGCGGTGACAATTCGCAGGTTCAGTCCGGCAGCGCCGCGTCTGGCAACGAAGTCGGAGGTGGACTGTGAGTCGGGTGCTGAAAAACAAGAGGGCCGGTATCGCCTGCGCATCAGCCGTGCTGATGCTGCTTGTCGCCGGCTGTGGCGTGAATCCGGATGAAGCACCTGAGTCGGCGGGTCACGACGGCTCCGACGCGAACTTCGTGCCGGCCCAGACCGGCAACAGCAAGACCAAGGAAGCCAAACCCACCCCGCGTGAGGTCGGGACCATCCGGATAGCCGGCAAGGCCCAGGGTTCCCTGACCCCCGATCTGGTCAGGACCTACAACGCGGCTGGTGGCACCGCAAACGTGACCGTCGACGAAGAAGGCGAGAACCAGGCCTTCCAGCAGTTCTGCGCCGGCAAGGCCGATGTCGTCGATTCGGCCCGGCCAATCTCCGAAGCCGAATACCGCAAATGCATCGCCAACGGCATTCAGCCGGTCCAGTTCCAGGTCGCCTCGGACGCGGTCGTCCTTGCGATCAAGAACGAGACCGATGTCGGCACCGACTGCCTCAGCTTCGATGAAGTCCGGAACATCTTCCGGGCCGGTTCCGACATCAACAGCTGGAGCCAGGTCGGTTACGGCCACGATCTCGGCGGCGACACGAACGAACCGAGGATGAAGGTCGCCGGACCGGACGAGGATTCAAACGTCTTCGGCTTCTTCGGCCAGTACGTGCTCGGGGCTCCAGAACCGACCATGCTCGATTTCCGCAGCGACTACCAGGCCTTCCCGACCGACGCCGGGGTGCGGCGTGCGGTCGTAGGCAGCAACCGGGACTTCCGGGCGGCCGCCCAGTTCCAGCGCTCGCGGCAGGTCTACCAGGGGATCCTCGATTCGCTGGCCGAGAACCGCCGCGCGGTGCGTGACGCCCGGGCCGAAGTCGCCAAGGGAATCGCCGACGAACGCCCGCCAGAGGATCAGGCCCGCGATCGCCGCAAGCTGGCCAAGGCCCAGGCAAATCTCGAGAACCTCGAGAAGTCCCTGCCTGCAGCCCGCCGCTATGCGAGGCAGAATCGCGCCGCCCTCCGTCGCCTGGCGGAAGTCCGCGGAACGCTCGGGCTCTTCCGCTTCTCCTACTACGAGGCATTCGAAGAGCAGCTGCGGCCGATGGAAGTCAGCGCATCGAACGATTTCGCCCAGCCGGAATGCATCTTCCCCTCGCAGGCTACGGTTACCAACGCGACCTACCCGCTGGCCCGGCAACTGCTCCTGACCATCAATTACAAGAACATGACTGACCAGGACATCAACGCCTTCCTGGTCCAGAGTCTCTCTCGTTCCCAGCAGCTTGCTGAAGACGCAGCCCTCGTGCCGCTGCCGGATGAGACTCAGGCGACCGAGCTTGCCTGGCTGAACGGCACCTCCGAGCCGGACATAATTTTCTACGAATCTGGCGCAGGAACCTCGGTCGGAACGCAGCAAGAGGCCGATTCGGCCAGTGGCGAGTAGCCGCAATTCCTCACAGATCCACGCGGATTTTCCGCTACTCGGCCTTGAACGCGGGTTTAAGGCGGGGTGAGATCATGATTAACGTGTTTCGGCGTATAGCGACAATCCTCTTGCTCATCGGTCTGGGTTTTACCTTGGCCGCGATGCCTGCTGCTTCCGGCGCGGCCGCGAAAAAGAAGCGGGTCGGTCCCTGCTCGACCTTGCCGATCAACACCAAGCTGAGTACCCATGACCCGACCGGGCTACTGGAGGACGGTTATGCCTGGCTGTACCTGAACCCCAAGGGCACCGTCCGCTCGCCGAACGTCAAGGTTGTACGGCATGGCCGCGTGTTTGCCAGAGGCCGGATCGTCGGCAGTCTCGTACCGGGTCGCACCACGCTGGTCAAAATGCATGTTGGCCGTCGCATGCAGCAGGGCAAGTATCGGATCAGGGTGACCGCCAGCAAGCCGGGGCGCTGCAGCAAGCGAATCACCAAGACCCGCGTCTGGAAATTTCACCGGCCTACCCTCGGGCTGAAGGCGATTCCGGTCAGTACCCGGATCGGTGACAACGTCGGCGTCGTCCGCTTCGCCCTGCGACCGGTCCGCCGAACCAAGGTCGGCTGGACCAGGGTTTCGCTGATCGGTCCCGGCGGTGGCGTTGTCAGCCAGCAGGTGATCAAGTCGATCGGCAGCAAGCAGATCCTGGCCGAGCTGCCGATCAAAGGCAAGCTGAAGCCGGCCAAGTACCGGGTCCGCCTGACCGGGCAGGATCTGGCTTCCGGCATCTTCCGCGCCTCGAGTCAGACCTGGCGCTTCGGCAAGGGCGGCGGTGGCGCGAAGCCGGTGCCGACCACAGGCCAGCTGACCCAGAAGGTCGCCGTCGACTGGACCAACGGCAAGTGGGACGGCCGGCAGGTCGGTGGTTTCATCGCGCCCGGCATCGGATACGGCGAAGTCGTCTGCAGCCCGTACCAGCAGTGGGTGCGCTTCTACCCCTCTGATACCAGCCGCGAGAGCGCGATGATGACCTGGACCTACAAGAACTGGGACTTCGGCAAGGGCTACGAAAAGGCCGTGCGTGAAGCCAAGTACACCGAAGGAACCGGGCCCGACTTCCGCGAGGGCATGAACAAGTTCGGTCCGACCGAGAAGCATTCGACCGGCACCTTCCAGGGGATCATCTCCGACCGCGGTCCGATCGACGGACCGGGCGGCGTGGCCCTGGCATCACCGACCACCTTCGATCTTGACTGGGTCTGGGATTTCAACAAGGAAGGCAGCTCCTACTGCCACGTGAAGGCGACCTTCCGCACCCAGACCGATCAGATCACCGATCCGATGGCCCGTTCGGTCCAGATCGTCTGGCGGGGTGAGGCCAACGCGACCGCAAAGAACACTTCGAGCGTCGTCGACTTCCCCGGACTCGGGAACGTGCAGGCGATCTGCCAGGCCGGTCCGAACGGTTACCGTCGCCTGATCGTGGATTCGGCGATCGGCGGCAGCGTCTACACCCGGGAAGGTTCCGACGACTACAAAGTCAACCAGGGCGTCGGTCCGTTGATCATGCGCCTGCCCAACAACGGCATGCTCTTCATTCAGATGGACAACGGAGACCGGATCCTGGTCTCTTCGAGGTGGAAGGTCAACGACCCGGTTGCCTCCAACAACTGGTGCGTGGTTTCCGCCCAGGTCTATTCACCTTAACGGCGCCCGGTCTTCGCCGGGCACCAACGGAAGCCCGCCCGCCCACAGCGGCAACTGATTGATGGGCGGGCTCTGGTGGAGATAGGATGGGACCGTGAGTTCAGAATCCCGACATGCGGACGCCGCCGCCGTCGATGACCTCCGTGCTTCGGTAGGTCGAGTCAGCCTTGAAGTTCAGGCGTTGGCCGATCGGGTTCAGGAACTCGTGGCCGCGGTTGAATCTCTTGCCCCTCGCCCTCCGGCAGCAGAGCATCCCGTCGCTTCGGCTGCCCCGGCACAAGGCGAGGTAGTAGTCAGCGTTTCCCCCTTGCCGGAACTGGCAATGGCCGCGGTCGCCGAGACGGCGCTTCGCGGACTCGGTGCTGTTCGCAAAGTTGCGTCCGTGGAACGATCGAATGATCAGGCGACGTTCGTGCTCGAGGTCGAAACGGAAGGCGATTTGATCACCGAGATGCGCCGGGCCATGCCGGTGCCGATCACCGTCGATAAAGCCCCCGACGGATCGTTGAAAGTGGTTCTGGAATGGGCCTGGGGAAGGTCTGCCGCAAGCGCAGGCTGAGTTGATGAGTCTTGGCTGAACGGATTCCGCGTGACCAGAGCCTGAGCCGCATCTACGGTTCAGGAGCCCTCTTCGCTGCCGCCTACGGCAATGTCGGCTCGTCGATCTATTACGCGCTCGGCGTCACCGCCGCCTTTGCACTCGGCCTTACCCCGGTCGCCTTCATGATTGCCGGGCTGATCTTCATCTGTACCGCGGCCACTTACGCCGAGGCGACCGTGATGTACCCGGAGGCCGGTGGTTCGTCTTCCTTCGGCCGGCACGCCTTCAACGAGCTGGTCAGCTTCATCGCGGCCTGGGCGCAGATGCTGAACTACACGATCACGGTCGCGATCTCGGCCTACTTCGTGCCGCATTACCTGGCCGTCTTCTGGCCGGCGCTCGGGCATGCACCGGGCGACATCGTCGGCGGGGCGATCGTGATCGTCTTCCTCGCCTGGCTCAACATCCGGGGCGGGCAGGAGTCGGCGCGGCTGAACATCATCCTCGCCGTGGCCGACCTGGCCACCCAGGTGGTTCTGGTCGGAATCGGCATGTTCCTGGTCTTCAACACGAATGTCCTGATTGAAAACATCCACCTCGGGGTCGCCCCGACCTGGCCTGATTTCGCGCTGGGAATTGCGGTCGGCATGATCGCCTACACCGGCATCGAGACGATCTCGAACATGTCGGAGGAGGCCAAAGACGCGGCCAGATCGGTCCCGCAGGGAGTGGCACTGGTCGTCGTTGCAGTGCT
The DNA here is from genome assembly GCA_019694145.1 of Solirubrobacterales bacterium. GTDB lineage: Bacteria > Actinomycetota > Thermoleophilia > Solirubrobacterales > 70-9 > 67-14. The sequence goes on from JAIBCJ010000023.1 coordinate 20,469, forward strand.
CGCGCTCTATCTGTTCATTCCGATCGTGGCCCTTTCGGCCATGCCGGTTCACCTGGATCCGTCCGGAAACTACGTGACCGAGCTGGGCACGACCTTCGCCGACGATCCGATCCTCGGAATCGTGGAGAACCTCGGGTTATCCAGCGGCTGGACCGACATCCTCAGGGTCTATGTGGGTGTCCTCGCGGCAGTCATCCTGGTGATCGCGACCAACGCCGGACTGATCGGGGTATCCCGGCTCAGTTATTCGATGGGCCAGTACCGGCAGTTGCCTGAGGTCATCCGCCAGATCCACCCGACCTACCGAACGCCCTACATCGCGATTATTTTCTTCGCGATCCTCGCGATCATCACCTTGATCCCGGGTCAGGCTTCCTTCCTCGCGACCATGTACTCCTTCGGCGCGATGCTGTCATTCACGATCGCTCATGCCGCGGTGATCCGATTAAGGCAGAAACAGCCGGATGCGGAACGCGCCTGGGAGCCACGGGGGAACATCCGATTCCGCGGTGCCCTGATCCCGCTCACCGCGGTGTTCGGTGGCTTCGGCACCTTCGCCGCCTGGATGGTGGTCATGGCACTCAACCCGGTGACCCTGGCCGTCGGGACCGTCTGGCTGGCGATCGGGCTGGTCGGGTACATGGTCTTCCGCCGCCATCAGGAACTGCCCCTGACCGAGACCGTGAAGGTGCTCTTGCCCGAACCGCTCGGGGTGGAGGAGATCGAGTACAAGTCGGTGATCGTCGCCTTTCCGGCCGATCAACCCTTCTCCGAAGAGGTGATGGCGACGGCGGCAAAGCTGACCTCGGATCGCCGGAGGGGGATCCACATCACCGCCCTGCTCACGGTGCCCACCCACCTGCCGCTCGAGAGTTCGATGGCGAAAGAGGAGAAGGAGGCCCAGAGCAAGATCGAGCGAGCGAAGCTGATCGCAGGCCTGCGGGTTTCGGGCCGGGTTGAACGGGTCCGCCCCGGACAGGAGGGCTATTTTCTCGCGCGCCAGGCCCGCACCTCAAAGGCGGCGGCAGTCGTGATCGGTCTGGGATCAAGGGGCGGGGTGCCGCAGTACGGCAAGATCCTCGAGACGGTGCTTCGGGAGCGTCCCTGCCGGGTGATCGTGGTCTCCGAAGATCCCGGCGTGAGCGATCCCGGGGTTTCCCGTGAACCGGTGAAGGCATGAAGCAGGGCGGGGTCTACGACCGCTCGATTCGGGCGTTCTCGATCGTCTACACGGTGATCGGCGTGATCATCCTCGCCATGACCCTGGTCCGTGGCGGCGGGCCACTTTCAATCGGATTCCTGATCGGGCTCGCCTTCATCGGAGTCGGCGTCGGCCGGTACGTGATCCAGAGGCGGATCACCGGAGAGGGATCCGAATGAAGATGCGGGACGTGAAAATTCCCGAGAAGGCGCCGCAGTCCGGGGCCCTCTGGCTGTTGATCGTCACCTACGCCTCGGTCGGTTTCTCGATCTATTTCGCGCTCGGAGTGGTTGCCAAGAAGGGTCTCGGCCTCACCCCGCTGATTTTCGTCGCCACCGGGATCCTCTTCGTACTTACGATCTTCGTCTACTTCGAAGGCAGCGCCATGTTGCGCGAGCGGGGTGGTTCATCTTCGTTCGCGAGGCATGCCTTCAACGAATTGATCGCCTTCGTGGCGGGCTGGGTCATCCTGCTCGATTACCTGATCGTGATCGCGATTGCGGTCCTTTCGGTGCCGCATTATCTGCGTCCGATCACCGGCGACATCCACCACACGATCTGGGTGCCGATCATCATTGCCGCCGTGGTCGGGTACATCACGGTGCTCAACCTGCTCGACATTCCGGCCCGGAGGCGCCCGCGTTTCCTGCTCTTCCTGGCTGCAGTTGATCTCTTCACCCAGGTGCTGGTGATCGTGGTCGGACTATTCGTGGTCATGGACCCGGAAAGCCTGACCAGGCATGTCGACCTGTTCACCAGTCCCGGCATTCGCGATGTGGTCTACGCCGCGGTTCTGGCGATGCTCGCCTACGCCGGTATCGAAGCGGTCTCGAACCTCGCGCCGGATCTGGATCTGAATCCGCGCCAGTTCACCCGGGTGGTGACCAGGGCGGTCTGGATCGTGCCGTTGCTCTATGCCCTGATGGCGGCGGTGGCCCTGATGGCGGTTCCGGTCTACATCGGTCCCGACGGACCGGTTACCCAACTGGGTTCGATCTACATCGAGGCACCGGTCCTGGGGGTGGTCGAGGCTTTCCATCCCGAATGGCTTTCGACGGCGTTGCAGTGGCTGGTCGCCATCGTCGCCGCCGCGACGCTGGTCTGGGCTGCCAACACAGCAATGCTGGGGGTTTCACGTCACACCCACACGCTTGCCGTTAACCGGCAGATCCCCAGCTGGCTGGGGCAGCTCGGACGCCGCTATGAGGTGCCATACAAGGCCATCATCCTCTGCGCGCTGGCCGTATTCGCTCTGGCTGTGATCGGCGATGTGGAGGCGCTGGCCGGGATTTACGCCTTCGGAGCGACCCTGGCGATCACCATTGCAAACCTGTCAGTGCTGCGGCTTCGGCGGACGATGCCTGATGCCGAGCGACCTTTCAGGGCGCCTTTCAACATGAAGATCGCCGGGGCGGAACGTCCGCTCAGCGCGGTGATCGGAGCTGTGCTCAGCAGCCTCGCACTGATCTCGGTCCTGCTCTTCCACGATTCGGCCCGCTGGGTCGGGCTGGGCTGGCTGGCGATCGGGCTGGTCGGCTATGTGATTTATCGACGGGTGATCGAGCAGATCAGCCTGACCAA
>JAIBCJ010000115.1 GCA_019694145.1 Solirubrobacterales bacterium
TGGGTCATCGCCGGGACGAGCTTGACATCCCGACGATCACCGGGTTCGCCGGGCACGAAGACCGGGTGGTCCGCTACGTCGTGCTCGCGATGCTGTCCTGGAACCCTTCGATCGCCAACGACTATCTGGCGGGCAAGTTCAGTGACGATCCCGATCCGCTCGTCCGGGAACTTGCCCGGCGCTGGTCCGGTGGCAGGTTGCGCCGCCGGACCCGCGCCTGACCCGGAACCCGAGCCTGACCCGGAAGCGCGGGTCAGGACCTGAGTTCTGCCAGCAAGGCCTGCGGTGTGAGGATCCGGACTCCCCGGTGCCGATCCACCGGCAACAGGTGCCGCCGGTCCCCGGAGACGAGCAGGGTGGCCGACGATTCGACGGCGCAGGCGAGGATCAGGTCATCGTCCGGGTCACCGGTGACCGGCTCCGGGGGCCCGGCTGGCGGTCCCTGTGCATCCACCGAGATGTCAGCGAGCAGATCGAGTAACTGGCGCAGTTCAGCGGTATCGAAGTCGAACTTTGCCGGGAGGATTCGTGTCAATTCGTTCAGGACCGGTTCAAGCAGGACAAGCCCGAGGCTTCCGTCAGCTGCTTCCTCGATCACCCGGCCGGGCGGGCCGCCCGCGATGAAGGCCGAAACCATCACGTTGGTGTCACAGGCGATCCTTGTTGAAGAATCACTCTTTGCGGAACCGGTCAATCAGATCCTCGACATCCTCGGGTCCGATTCCGGCCGTCTCGGCGCGGCTTTGCCCGAGGCGCCGGACCGAGTAGACCCGTTCCAGCCTGATCTGTCGCCGGAGGGCGTCGCGAACAAGTTCGGACTTGTTCTTGCCGGAAGCTTCGACCAGCGATTCGATCTCGTCGGCAAGCTCATCGGGGAGTGAAACTGAAAGCAGACGACTCATATGAAATCATCATATCAACGGGTTCATGAGCTTCCGGGCCCCGGGGTTGACGCCGGCAGTAGGGTGTTGCCGTCAACTACGACCCGGGAGGCACATCGTCCATGAATCAGGTCATTCGCAGAACCGCAGTCCTTCTTCTTTCGCTTGGTCTGCTGGGTGCCGGCGCACTGGGACTGGCTTCCACCGCGAATGCGGCCCGGGCGATCGATTCGGCCCCGATGGCCAGTGACGGGGTGCGCTACTTCGCCTACCTGACCCCGAAGGGCGTCCCGGCGGTTCTGGACACCTGGACCGAAAAGACCAACCTGATCCGGGGAGCGAAGGACTGCCAGCCGCTTGACATCGGCGGCGGCCGGGTGCTGCTGACCTGCGGCAAGGCGGACAAGGACCACATGCGGATCACCAGGACCGCCTCGGCCCGCGGCGGCATGGCAAGGAAGCTCCCTCATAACAAGAGCGGCTTCTGGTTCTCGATCGGCAAGTACTGGGTGGAGGGAAACGTGCCCTGCACCGGGACCGGTGGCTGCCTCGGCGGTCGTGCCTACGTGAACTGGCGGACCGGAGCGATCGACTCGCCCGGTGGCATCCCCGATGACTTCGACCGGGCCAACCTGGACCGGGTGAAACTCCGTTACCAGTCCCCGCCTTTCGTCCCGGCCGGTTTCGAAAACAGCTGGAAAGTCTGCTGGAACGGTGACGTGTTCGTGACCGACAACGGCCGGATCCGTGTCTGGAAGAACCGGCACTCATCGATGGTGATCGGCAAGGGCGGCGTACTCAAGTACGAATGCGACAACTATCAGGGACTAGGGGTAGGCAGCAACCGGGTCACCTGGAACCGCGGCCCGGTGATTCACGAATACAACGTCGCCAGCGGCATGAGTTACAGGCGGCGGCTGAAGAAGCCGACCAGGATCGTCCCGGTTCGAGACGGTGCCGTGATCGCCATGAAGAACCGTGACGGCAGGGTCCACGACCACTACCGTGTCCGCTTCATCGCCCTGCCCTAGCGGCCGGTCAGGATCGTTTCGGCTCCGCGGCCCGGGGTCACGGTGATCGCCCGGCGGCGGGTTGCTTCCGGCCCGTCGACACCGGCCCGGATCTCGGTGGTGCGGAGCAGTTCGCGCAGTACGATCGCCATTTCCAGTTGCGCGAACGTGGCTCCGACGCAGCGCCGACGACCACCCCCGAAGGGAATCCAGGTGTAGGTGCCGGGATCTGACTCGAGGAAGCGTTCGGGCTGGAAGGCGTAGGGGTTCGGGTAGATGTCGGCGTCGTGCTGGACCAGCCAGGCGCTGGCCAGCAGGTGAACCCGCGGCACATAGGTCCGGCCGCCGACCTCGATCGGCTTCTTGACCGTGCGGGGGGCCGCGTTCAGCAGCACCGGCCGGAGCCTCAGGCTCTCGCGGATCACCGCGGTCAGGTAGGGGTCGCCGTCACCGTTGTCGACCGCCTCGACCAGCGTTTCCAGGACCCGGGGCTCGCGGGTCAGTCTTTCGATCGTCCAGGCGAGCTGGGTCGCGGTCGTTTCGTGACCCGCCACCAGCAGGGTCATCAGCTCGTCGTGAATCTCCTCGTCGGTCATCGGCGAACCGTCTTCGTGGTGGGCGCCGATCAGCGAGTTGATGATCTCGCTGCCGCCCTCGTCGCCGCGGTCGCGCCGATCCTGGATCTCGCCGTAGATCAGCTCGTCGGTCCTGGCCCGGACCTTGAGGAACTTCGCCCAGGGACCCCGGCCGAACGGGGCCCGCCGGGCCGGCGGCAGCAGGCTGAGCGGGTTCATGCCGAAATCCAGCATCTCGGTCAGTGACTGGCGCAGCGGGTCGAGTCGCTCACCGGTCCGGACTCCGAACACGGCGGCGAGGATCACCTCGAGGGTGAGCCGCTGCATGCGCGGGTGGATCGGGGCCGATGCGCCCCGCGGCCAGGCTGCGATCTGCTCCCGGGTCACGTCCGCGACGAGCGGTTCGAGACCGGCCATGCGCTTGCCGTGAAAGGCCGGCAGGACCAGCTTGCGCTGCGTCATGTGAGCACCCTCGTCGAGGAGGAGGATCGAGTTCGGGCCGACGATCGGTTCAAGAATCCGGGTGCCTTCTCCGGGGTGGAGAACGTCCGGGGGAGCGGTGAAGACCTGCTTGATCTCATCCGGGTCGGAGACCACGATGAACGGATCCTGGGCGGCCAGCCGGACCGTGAAGCTCTTGCCGTACCTGCGCCTCGCCCTGTCGAGGAAACCGGTTGGTCGAGCCCACCAGCCGAACGTCTGCATCGGGCTCGGCAGGCGGGGACCGGGGGGCAGGTTCTGGTTAGACCTCAGGGCCACGAAAGAAAGCTTACGCCTGCAGGACCGGGTGTGGTCAAGGTGCCATCGCGGCGACCGCGTCGGCGAAGGCGGTGGCCCGCAGCGAGCCGAGGCCGGTCGCGAGGTCATAGCCCGGCTGGGCGGCACCGCCGGCCGGGGTCTTGGCGACTGCGGTCTTCGGTTTGCGGGAACTGGTGCCGACCTTGACGTCGCGGAAGTACTGGCTGTAATCACCGCCCTGGCTGAGTTTGTAGAGCAGCGGGGTGATCAACCCGAGGGGCGGCCGTCCGGCTTCTTTTTCCTGCTGCAGGACGAGCGCGACGATCGCTGCGGTGAGTGGCGTTGCGGCGCTGGTACCGCCACCGGGTCCCCAGCCGCCGGTGCCCTTCTCGAAGGTGGCGATGCCGGGGCTGAAAGATGCCATTGCGGCGAGATCCGGCAAAAGCCGGGTCTTTCTGCCCTTCTGCAGGGCGGGGGTGAGGCCGGGCGCGACCTGGAAGGCCGGCCGGGGCCAGAACCGGCTGGGTCCGCCGCCCGTTCCGGCACCCTGCGAAGGCTTCTTCGCGTAGGTGGACCAGACCGGCTGGGAGAGGATCGAGTTGCCGGCATCGAGCCCGAGATTCGTGCCGCCGACCGCGGTTACGAACCGGGAACTGGCCGGGAACTGAGCCCCGGGCTTCTGCATGTCGCAGCCAAGGAAGCCCGCGTCACCAGAGGCGGCGAGGGTGGTGATGCCGATCGCCGCCGCCTCCGCGAGCAGGCGCTGGGCCAGCCACTTCTCGGCCTTGCGGAACTGGTATTCGCAGACCCCGTCGCTGATCGAGAGGATGTCCGGGAGCTTGCCTCCCAGCCGGGCCGGGTCAAGCGCACCGAAAAGGAAGAGCAGCAGCGGGTTGTTGAACTTGTTGTCCTGCGGTACGAAGATCGGCAGGACGCGGTCCAGTTTCGGAGCCAGGAACGAAAGCGCCTCGACATCGAGCACGGTTTCGTCCGGGTCACTCTGGGTGTCGTACACGCCGCTCGGCATGCCCGGCTGGCTCACCTTCGGGGCCGGCAGGCCGAAGCATTTGGCCCAGGTCCGGAAATCCGCAGTGCCGACCACGTTGCCGCTCAGGGTTGCCACCCGGATGCCCGAGCCGTCGAGGCCCCGCTGGCGCAGTGCGTCAACCTCGTAGGCGGTCGAGATCTGGTTCGGGGTGAGGGCCTTCGACTTCAGGGCGCCGCTGCAGCCATGCGGGGTCCCCGAGCCGGATGAGGAGGCCTTCGGGGGCCGGGGTGTCGGGCCGTTCGGGTAAACCTCGCCGACCGAGACCTGGCGGATCGCGCTCCTGAACCCGGCCGGCCGGCAGGGCTTCCCGGGCAGGTTGCGGCTGGCGCAGAAGAGCCGCCTGGCGGCGGGCGGGTCCATGATCACGATCGCCACCGTGCGGGTCGGGTTGAGGATTACCCGGCGCACCCCGTGGCGCTTCCGAAGGCTCTTGATCTTCCTGACCGTCGCGGGGGTCGCCCCGAACTGCTGGCGGTACTCTGCCTGGGTCAGGAACTGGCGGTAGCGGCTTGAGCCCGGCCAGGCGATCTGCGACGCGGCCGCCATCGGCTTGCCCCTTCCGGCCAGCCCGATCACCACGAGCTGTCGCATCGACTGCTGGCGGGCCGATGCTCCGGCGCCGTCGGCGGGCCCCGCGGCGGGGGCGGCTCCCGGCGCTGCCATCAGCAGCATCAGCGAAGCAATCCCTGCGGCAATCCCCTTCTTCCCCATGCGGGGAGTATCGCCGATGGTCCCTGGCTGGTCCAGCTTCCGGAACTCGGTGTAGTTTCTGATCGTGTCCGAGTCCTCGCCTTCGCCTCCGATCAGGGTTTCGATTGCGGTTGCACTGCTGGCGCTCTCCGGAGCCTGGAATGCCGGCAACGTCGGGCCGGTCGCCTCGCAGCTGGCGGCGGACTTCGACGTTTCGCTGGCGATGGTCGGTCTGGTCGGTGGCACCCTGTTCTTCGCGGCCAACGTGATCGGGCTCGCCTTCGCCGCGCAGATCGGGGAGAAGATCGGGCTGGTCTGGGGCATGCGAACCGCCTGCCTGATGATTGCGGCCGGCAACCTGGTCGTCGCCTTCACTCCCGATTTCGCGGGCGTCGCCCTGGGCCGGATCCTGCCGGGGCTGGGCTTCGCCCTGACCACGACGGTCGGGGTCGTCTGGGCCCGTCACGAGGGCGGGGTCAAGCTGGTCGGGATCTTCGGGGCGGCGATCCAGCTCGGCATTGCCGGTTCCCTTCTGGTCGGCAGCCTGCTCTACGACCAGGATGTCGACTGGCGGGTCGGCTTCGTGATCAGTGCCTCGCTTGCCGCGCTGGCGATGGCGTTCATCCCGCCTTACGCGAAGAGCCCGCCGACCCCGGAAAGGAAGTCCTCCGGCTTTCTCCGGCTGGCGGTCAGGCGCGCCCGGGTCTACCGGCTGTCCCTGCTCTTCCTTTCCATCTACGGGGTGCCGATGATCCTCGGCGCCTGGATGATCGAGTACCTCTCCAGTGAGGGGGACGTTTCCAAGACGATCGCCGGCCTCGCTTCATTTCTGCTGTTCGGCCTCTCGGCGGTGATGCGCTTCGGCGGGGCGGAGCTGAGGGCGATGGGCTGGACCCACAAGGTGCTTTGCGGCTCGCTCGGCCTGGCCGCAGCCGGCCTCGCCGCGATCGCGATCGATCCCGTCGCCGGGGCCGCCTTCCTCGCCGCGGTGCTGCTCGCAACCGGGTTCGGCCTGCCCTACGCCACCGCGCTCGACGAGGCCCAGGACCTCTATCCCGAGGAGCCGGCCGAGCCGCTCGCCCTGATGACCCTGGTCGCCCTGCTCTTGCCGATCGTGGTCATCCCGCTGGTCGGCCACGCGATCTCGAATGACGCCGGTGACATCGCCTTCGGCGCGCTCGCCCTGTTCCTCGTCGTGGCGACGCTCGCCAATCTGAAGCGATCCGGCATCCCTCTGACCAGGTGAACCCTGATCCGGGCGTATGCTCCCGGCATGGAGCCCAGCGCCAGTTCTGAAGTTGCCGCCAAGAAGATCGAGCCCGGAACCCCCGGTGACGGACTGATCCTCAACCCGAAGAGCTGGTCGGCGCCACATCTGGATGCCGCCGACCAGGAGCGGCTGAAGTCGATGATCCAGTGGTTCGAGAACCGTGGCCTCAAAGCTCTGAAGGACGACGACCGCGAGAACCGCTGGTACTCGGACTTCCTCGAAATGCAGGCCGAGCTGGGGATCTTCAGCAACTTCCTCACTCCGGCCCGGGACGGTGAAGGCGACCCGGCCAGGCGCTGGGACACGACCCGGATCTGCGAATTCAACGAGCTGTCCGGTTTCTACGGGCTGCCCTACTGGTACACGTGGCAGGTCTCGATCCTCGGCCTCGGTCCGATCTTCCAGTCCGAAAACGAGGCCGCGAGGAAGAAGGCGGCCGACGAGCTGGCCAGGGGCTCGATCTTCGCCTTCGGCCTCTCCGAGCGGGCCCACGGTGCCGACATCTATTCGACCGACATGGTCCTTACCCCGGCCGGTGACGATGGCGCAGGGGAGACCTACACCGCGACCGGCGGCAAGTACTACATCGGCAACGGCAACGAGGCGGCGATGGTCTCGGTCTTCGGTCGGGTCGACGGGATCGAAGGCCCGGACGGTTACGCCTTCTTCGCGGCCAGCTCCAGCCACTCGAACTACGAACTGGTCCGCAACGTGGTCAATTCATCCAACTACGTCTCCCAGTTCAACCTGAACGCCTATCCGGTCGAGTCGGCCGACCTGCTTCACCAGGGCCCGGGCGCCTTCGACGCGGCGCTCAACACGGTGAACATCGGCAAGTTCAACCTCGGCTTCGCCTCGATCGGGATCTGCGAACACGCCTTCTGGGAGGCGATCACCCACGCCGACAGCCGGGTTCTCTACGGGATGAAGGTGACCGACTTCCCCCAGGTCCGGCAGGCCTTCACCGACGCCTTCGCCCGGACTGCCGCGATGAAACTCTTCGC